>CAUDDP010000021.1 GCA_958448395.1 uncultured Oscillospiraceae bacterium
GTTTAGCTTCAAACATACCGGTCTGTTTCCGGAGCAGGCAGTCAACTGGGACTTTGTTGCTGACTTGATTGCGAATGCTGGCAGACCGATTTCTGTTTTGAATCTGTTTGCCTATACCGGTGGTGCAACCTTAGCTTGTGCTAGAGCGGGAGCAAGCGTCTGCCATGTGGATGCTTCTAAAGGTATGACACAATGGGCGAGAGAAAATGCTGCCTTGTCAGATTTGTCCGACCGACCAATTCGTTGGATTGTGGATGACTGTGAGAAATTTGTTGCTCGTGAAATTCGTCGGAACCGGCGATATGATGCGATTATTATGGATCCGCCCAGCTACGGCAGGGGGCCGGGCGGCGAAATCTGGAAGTTGGAAGACTGCATTTATGATCTGGTGCAGCTTTGTGCTGGCGTATTGTCGGAACAGCCGCTGTTTTTCCTGATCAACAGCTATACGACAGGGTTATCGCCGTCTGTGATGGGCTATATTTTGGGCAGCGTAGTGCAAAAGAAATTTGGCGGAAGTGTGACATTTGATGAAATTGGGCTGCCAGTTGTGCAGAGTGGGTTCACATTGCCGTGTGGGTCTACTGCTATTTGGCAAGCTTAGCGTTGCCGATGACAATTTTTCATCCGTTTGATCTGCCAAATGGAGCATTTTAGAAAAATTAAGACAGTTGCTGTTTAAAGTAGATTCAAATAGAATTGTTCAAAATAGAAAGGAGCGGGAATGGAAACACAAGCACAAGCGAAACAACTTTGGTTTCACTATACCGACGAGAACGGAGAGCGTACTTCTCCGGATATTTTAAAGGACATTTCTCTTTCGATTCAAAAAGGTGATTTTGTCGCATTGCTGGGGCACAACGGCTCCGGCAAATCGACATTTGCAAAACATATGAATGCCATCCTGCTGCCGTCAGCAGGTACGATGACCGTAGACGGCATCGATACCAAAGACGAGGAACAGCGGTTCACCTTACGCAGTCATGTGGGCATGGTATTCCAAAATCCGGATAATCAGATTGTCGCAACCATTGTGGAAGAGGATGTAGCATTTGGACCGGAAAATCTGGGCATTCCGCCGGAGGAAATCCGAAAACGGGTGGATGATGCACTGAAAGCAGTAGATATGTATGAATATCGACAGCATGCACCCAGCCAGCTCTCTGGTGGACAGAAACAGCGGGTTGCCATTGCTGGCATCATCGCCATGCGGCCGGATTGTATTGTATTGGACGAGCCTACTGCTATGCTGGATCCGAGCGGCAGACAGGAGGTCATGAAAACCATTCAGATGCTGAACCGAGATTATGGGATTACCATTGTGCTGATTACGCATTACATGGAGGAGGCTGCACAGGCAAACCGTGTGGTGGTCATGGATGATGGAAAAGTGGTGCTGGATGATGTGCCAAGTGAAGTTTTTTCTCATGTGGAAGAACTGAAACGACTGGGGTTGGATGTACCACAGGTAACAGAACTGACATATCGACTGAAACAGGCGGGCTGTCCTGTGGACGAGCATATGATTACAGAATCGGAATGTGTCGCAGCCCTTGCGGAATTATTGCAAGGAAAGGCAGGAGGTGCAGTATGGCAGTCCTGAAAACAGAAGCACTGACCTATCAGTACAGCATTGGAACACCGTTTGAAAAGACAGCCGTGGATCATGTCAGTCTGGAAATTGAAGAAGGGGCGTTTGTCGGTATCATTGGACATACCGGTTCGGGAAAATCCACGCTCATTCAGCATTTCAATGGCTTAATTCGCCCCACTTCCGGAAAAATTTATCTGGATGGCAAAGATATTTGGGCAGATAAAACGAACATCCGGCAGGTACGCTTTCAGGTTGGACTGGTTTTTCAATATCCAGAATATCAAATTTTTGAGGATACTGTTTACAATGATATTGCATTCGGGCCGAAAAATATGGGATTATCTGAAGCGGAAGTCAAAGAACGGGTAGAGGAAACGGCTGCTTTGGTGGGATTGACTGCAGAACAGCTGAAACAGTCCCCCTTTGATCTTTCTGGTGGACAGAAACGGCGGGTTGCCATTGCGGGTGTGATGGCACTGCGTCCAAAGGTGCTGATTCTGGACGAGCCAACTGCCGGTTTGGATCCAAAAGGACGAGAGGATATTTTACGGGAAATCCGAAGGTATCACAAGGAAACAGGACGAACGGTTCTGTTGGTTTCTCACAGCATGGAGGATATGGCAAATTGTGCGGAAAAGATCTTGGTGATGAATGCTGGAAAGGTATTTTGTTATGATACCGTAGAAAATGTGTTCCGGCAGGCAAAGGCATTGCAGGAAATCGGGTTGGCAGTGCCGCAGATTACCCGTGTTTGTATGCAGCTGCGGGAAAAAGGCATTCCGCTGCGGGATGATATTTATACGGTAGAGGCTGCGTATCAGCAAATTTTACAGCTGTACCAGCACCAGAAGGAGGGGACAGAATGCTGAAAGATATTACAATTGGACAGTATTATCCGGGAAACAGTTTGGTACATCGGTTAGATCCTCGTTTTAAAATTATCATTACCCTGATATACATCACGATGCTGTTCATGGGTGACCATATTTATTCTATGGTATTTGGTATTGCTTTTTTCTTTCTCACCTTTTTTTGTTCTGGTATTTCTGCAAAAGTGCTGTTAAAGAGCATGAAACCCATTATACCAATTCTGTTGATTACGGCAATATTGGATTTGCTGTTCATTCGGGATGGGGATATTTATTGGGCACTGGGCTTTCTTCAGATTACACAGGAAGGTGTGAAGACAGCAATCCAGATGATTATCCGTATCAGCTTTTTGATTGTGGGAACATCCATGCTGACGTATACAACCTCGCCGATTGCCCTGACTGATGCCATTGAACGGTTGCTTTCTCCGCTGAAAAAGCTGAAATTTCCGGTACATGCCTTTTCCATGATGATGACAATCGCACTGCGGTTTATTCCAACGCTGATTGAAGAAACCGATAAGATTATTTCCGCACAAAAGGCGAGAGGGGCAGATTTGGAGAGCGGCAATTTGATGCAGCGGGCAAAGGCATTGATTCCGATTTTAGTGCCATTGTTTGTCTCTGCCTTTCGCCGTGCAGAAGAGTTGGCAACCGCAATGGAATGTCGTTGTTATCGTGGCGATGTGGGACGCACCAAAATGAAGCAGCTGTATCTTTCCGGAAAGGATTGGGCAGCTATGAGCATTGCCCTTTGCTTTTTCATTGCTGCGGTTGTGACAAAAATTATTCTCGGATAAAGGAGTTGCTGCCAATGAAATCCGATGTATTATCATTGTCCGGCAGAAGCCCAAAACGCTATTTGCTGCTTGCATTTCTGATCCCGTTTATTTTAGTGGGACTGGGATGGATTGCGTTAGAGGTACATCCATTTGGGACAAGGCAAATACTGGTTACGGACTTCTGGCATCAGTATTATCCGTTTCTTTGCATTATGCAGGAAAAATTGAAAAATGGAGAATCCTTGCTATATACTTGGCAGTCTGGTATGGGATCCAATTTCTCTTCCATAATGGCATACTATACAGCAAGCCCATTGAATTTTCTGACACTGCTTGTACCAGCTTCCATGCTGCGAGATACCGTTACCCTGTTGCTGCTGATTAAAATCGGAGCGGCTGGATTATTTTTTGCCCTGTTCTTGCGGGATACCTATGGCAGAAATGACAGTTCCATTTGTATATTTTCTACCCTGTATGCCCTCTGTGATTTCATCATGGGATATTACTGGAACATTATCTGGATCGATACAGTTGCGTTGCTGCCGCTTGTGGTACTGGGTGTGGTCAAACTGGTACGAACAGGTTCGTACCGGCTGTATGTGTTTGCATTGGCATTGGCAATGCTGTCGAATTTCTATATTGTTTTTTTCGTCTGTATTTTCACTGCCATTGCATATGTGTGTATCTGTATTTTTACTGGTATGCGATTTGGACGATTTTTGACTCGCTGTGGAAAAATGTTGTTTGCAACTATTTTAGGACTGGCTATGAGCAGTCTGTTGCTGCTTCCCACGTATTACGCTTTGCAGCAAACCTACAGTGTCAACAACGCTTTCCCACAAACATCGACTTTCTATGAAAAACTGCCGGATTTATTGTCGCAACTACTTGGGTATCAGACGCCTACGGTGAAGGAGGGCATGCCGAACCTTTATTGTGGCGTGCTATGCATAGTGTTGCTGGGGATGTTTCTGCGGGCAACAAAAATTCGTCTGCGGGAGAAAATAGGTGCCGTTCTGGTATTGGGTTTTTTGCTGCTCAGCTGCAATTGGAATATATTGAATTTTATCTGGCACGGATTTCATTTTCCAAATATGTTGCCCTATCGGTTTTCCTTTCTCTTTTCCTTTGTGATGATTACCATGGCGTATCGTGCTTATTTGCTGATTCTGGAACAAAAGATGAAATGGCTGGACTTGCTGGCAATGACGTTATTGAGCGTGCTGTTTCTGGTGTTGGTTTACCAGACAGAACGCAAGGAGGCAGTGATTTATACTGCCATCACAATGGCAGCGTATTTGTTGTTATTGCTGCTAAAGCGGTTCAAATTGCTGAACCGGCGTGTTTTTGCCAGTGGTATGATGTTGGTCATGCTGGTGGAAATGGGATGTCATGTGCGAACCAGTACAGAGGCGGTCTCTACTTCGGATTATGTTTCCTATCCGGAAAAATATGAGGAAACAGAAGCGCTTTTGCAACAGATTGCAAAGGAGGACGATACCTTTTATCGAACAGAAATGACCAGTTGGTATACACTGAATGATCCGGCATTGTATCGTTATCATGGTGTTTCGCAGTTTTCCTCTATGGCCAACTGCCATGTAACCACATTTCTGAAAAAAATGGGACTCCCAGCTTCCGAGGCAGGGAATCGTTATTACTATGCACATAGTACGCCTTATCTGGATATGCTGCTTGGGATTCGTTATGTAATTCAGAAAAATGGCACCATGCCGGAGACAGAGACTGTGGAACAGATTGCTACTAGTAACGGTGTCACCAGTTATCGTAATCGCTATGCTTTGCCGGTTGGATTTCTGGTATCCGAACAGACAGCAGATTTTACAGTGGATACCAATGAAAACCCATTTGAAGTGCAGAACGATTTGTTTGCCAAAATGACTGGTATCACAGAACCATTGTATACAGCAGTGGATGTGACAGATGTAGGGCATACCGGTTTGGAGGTCAGTCGGAATGGATATGGATATTACACTTATTTTACACGGAATGATGCAGCAGAAACGTATTTGAAATATAATTTTGTACCAGAGCAAGATACAATTTTATACGGATATCTTTCTTTAGATGGTGCAGAAAATGTGGAGATTTATCAGAATGAGCGGTATGCTTTCTCACAGAAGCTTGCCAAGCAGCCCTATATTTTCTCTATGGGAAGTTATCAGGCAGGTGAACGTGCAACATTGAAGTGTAATGTAAGCCGAAAAAATATACAGAGCAATGTGGTAACAGTTTATGTATACGCACTGAACCGGCAGGTGCTGGAGCAGGGATATGAAAAGTTATCTGCCGGCGGTTTGCAGATAACAGACTGGAGTGATACCAGTTTAACAGGAACATTGGAGGCATTTCAGGATGGCATTTGCTATCTCTCTGTTCCCATGGATGATGGCTGGCAGATTACCGTGGATGGTGTGAAAACAGAACCGGTTGTCATTGGGGATGCCATGATTGGCGTTCCTGTTTCCAGCGGTTCTCATGTCATTTCCATGCGGTATTGTCCAAAGGGCTTTCTAGCTGGAACAATTCTGTGTGGCAGTGCGGTGTTGTGGATTACATTCTGTTATGTCATGGAACAAAAGCAAAAACGTGCCTGTGTTCGAAGGCGAGCAGGCAGAAGGAGACGGAAATGCGAACCTTAAAAGTAATGATGGCGTTTTGTGGTACACATTATCATGGTTACCAGCGGCAAAACAATGCCAATACCATACAGGCAGTGGTCGAAGCGGCGGTTTCCCGTCTGTTGAACACGCCGACAGTCATTTATGGATGTTCTCGTACAGATGCCGGTGTCCATGCAGAACAGTTTTGTTTTTCCCTGACCACAGAAAATCTGCTGCCCTGTCGGAATTTTGTACGAGGTTTAAACGGCTATCTGCCAGAGGATATTTCTATATTATCCTGTGAAGAGGTGGCAGATACGTTTCATGCTCGCTACAGTTGTCAGGCAAAGGAATATTATTATCGGATTCATAATAGTGAATCCAAAAATCCGTTTGCCACAGACCGTGCTCTGCATTATCGGCGTGCTTTGCAGATTGACAAGATGCAGGCAGCGGCAGACCTGCTGAAGGGAACACATGACTTTTCCAGTTTTTGTTCAGGATGCACAGAAAACAAGGATACATTTCGAACAATTTATCAATTTGACATAAAAATGCAGGGAACAGACTGTTTCATCCTTGTAAAAGGCAATGGATTTTTGTATAATATGATTAGGATTCTGGTTGGTACACTTTTGAGCGTCAGCGAGGGGGAAATTGCCGTATCAGAAATTCCGGAGATTTTAGCGGCACGAAAACGATTGTACGCTGGCAGAACGGTACAGCCTTATGGGCTGTATTTGCACCGTGTCTTTTATGACATGGCACCGTTTGCTTTGCCGGGTGCAGATGCCTTTTTTGGCAGTGCCGTCAGCGGAGGTGAACAAAATGGGAAATGACACAAGTTTTGATGCTGTAAAGCACCGAAAGAAGCAGCGAACCAAAAATAACTTGAAAAAATTGTTGCTGTTTCTGTTGATCGCTGCATTTTGTGGGTATTTATACTTAGAACGAGATGCATGGATTCCAAAGCTGGAGGGAATCGGCAGCCGATATGAGGCGATTACACAAAATGATGGTACACTGGCAGAGGGGAACTTTCCTTTGTCCATTACCCGAAATGCAGAGTATCAGGCAGCTGTTGTGGAAGATAATTTGTTTATTTTGAATGCTTCTTATTTGTATCTTTATTCGCTGCATGGTGATTTAAAAGATACCCGTCAGCTCGCATACAGCAAGCCGATTATGAAAAGTAATGAAAATTTTGCGTTGTTATATGAGAATGGTGGTACTCGTTTTCGAGTGGATCGACAAAGTCAAAATCTTTATACGAAGAATGTGGATAATCCAATTATCACGGGAACAGTGAGTGCAAACGGTGTGGTGGCACTGGTAACAGAATCGGATTTGTATAGCTGTGTTCTTCAGATATTTGACAAAAACGGAAAAAAGCTGTATACTCGTAATTGTATCGAACGGCTGAGCGATATTGCTTTTACTGCTGATAGTACAGGCTGTGTCTTTACAGAATTGAGTGCAGAAGATGGTGAGGTGATCACTACAATAAAACGAATTCAGTTTGATGAAACGGACTTTGTATGGGAATCTGAATCGCTGACTACATTAAGTCTTGCCGTTTCATTGACAGAAAGTGATCACACCTGCGTCATTGGAGATACCGCCTGTGCATATTATAATGGGAAAGGACAGCTGGATTCTATGTATCCTTATGCTGGCTCATTGAAAAGCTATGCGATGGAGGCCGGTAATGCAGCAATTCTTGTTCGGGATGAAGAAAAGCGGGAAACAAAGCTGGTACTTTTCCAAGGTTCTGCAACAGAACCGGTGGAAATTACTGTTAACGGAGACGCAAAAGCAGTACAAGTATATGGAGATCGTGTGTACATGATGAATGCAGAAACTGTTATCGCATATAACTTTTCTGGAAAGGCTGTTGCGACAGTCGATTTAGATAGTTCTTATGATTCATTCTTGAAAAAGAATAATTATCTGTTTTTGCTTCGATACGATAAAATTGATCGAGTAGACTTTAAAGAGTAGGGAAGTATAATGTGGTGGTACTATGATCTGGTTGTCATAGCGGTGCTGGTACTTTGCGTTTGGAATGGCATGCGAAAAGGTATAAGCCGTTCACTGATGCAGTTGGCTGCGGCGATTCTCAGTGCAGTGATTGCTTTTGCAGTCAGTCAGCCGTTGGCAGAATTTTGTTATACTGAATTTTTGGAGGAACCAGTGGTTTCTGCATTGGAGCAAGAGTTGCATACAGTCGATGTTGCTGGTTTGGTGCAGGAAAAGCTGACGGAAAATGGGATTCCCGTTTCAGAAGAACAAGTACAAGCGGTACTTGCAAATCCAGAAGGCGTTGCTGCACAGTATGGCATAGATGCTGCGTGGCTGAATGAGCAGATGCAAGCGGCTACGGTTTATGCAGAAGAGATGACAGACGGTGTATTGCCAGCATGGCTGGTGAAAGCGGCAGCATCAGATGGAGATTTACAGTTAGATACTGCAAAAGCTGTTCTGTCTGGTAATACCAGACAGGCAGCGGAAACGCTGGTATCACAATACGGAAAACCATTATTCTGTATGATTTTGCGGATTATTTTATTTGCACTCTGCTTTTTTCCCCTTCTGCTGCTGTTGCAGGCAATCATTGTCTGCCTTCCGATGCGGCAGATGGGATTGTCCGCAGATATGGCACTTGGGGCAGTGGCTGGCATGTTAAAGGCTTGTCTGTTGCTTTGGTTGATGGTGCTTTTAACACGGGCAGTGGTTTCGGCAACACAGGGAACAGATGCATTTTTCACGGAGGACTTGATTCAAAAGACATACCTGTTTCGGTTGCTTTATTAAATGGCGTATGCTGCTGCATACAATAATGAAAAAAGAACTGCGGTTTGTCATTCTACTACAAACCACAGCATGATAGAGAAAGGTGATGGAAGAATGGTTTTGTGCAGCAAATGCAAAAAGCGTCCAGCAGTGGTATTTATTACTTCGCAGCAGGGCGATAAGAAGAGGAGCGAGGGGCTCTGTATGGTTTGTGCGAAGGATCTCAATATACCACAAATATCCGAATATATGAAGAATATGGGGATTACAGACGAGGAACTGGAGCAGCTTTCCGATCAGATGATGGAACTTATGGATGGAGATAGCTTTGAAATGGGCGGTTCAGGCACGATGCCGCCGTTTATCCAGAATATTATGAAGAATATGCCGATGGGAGAGGAAGATAAGTCACTGGACTTTCCAAAGGCAGAACAGAATGAACCACGTCCAAAGAAAGAAAAACGGATGAAGAAAAAGAAGGAATTGAAGTTCCTGAACAACTACTGCACTAATTTAAGTCAGCGTGCCGAGGAAGGTAAGATGGATGTCATCATTGGGCGGGATAAGGAAATTGAACGAGTGGTGCAGATTTTGTGCCGCCGGACAAAAAATAATCCTTGTCTGATTGGTGAACCGGGTGTCGGGAAAACAGCGATTGCAGAAGGAATTGCACAACGAATTGCAGCCGGACAGGTTCCGTTTTATTTGAAGGAAAAACAGGTTTACTTGTTAGACTTAACTTCTCTGGTGGCTGGCACACAGTTTCGGGGACAGTTTGAGAGTCGAATCAAGGGATTGCTGACAGAGGTCAAGCAGGAAGGCAATATCATTCTCTTTATTGATGAGCTGCACAATCTGGTTGGAGCAGGTAATTCAGAGGGTTCTATGAATGCTGCAAATATTCTAAAGCCAGCACTTTCCAGAGGGGAAATTCAGGTCATTGGTGCAACAACGTTTGAAGAATATCGGAAGTATATTGAGAAAGATGCTGCATTGGAACGTCGATTCCAGCCGATTACTGTAAAAGAGCCGACAGTAGAAGAATCGATTGCTGTTTTAAATGGAATTAAGAAATATTATGAAAAGCATCATCGGGTGCATATTTCAGATGCCATGATTCGACTGTGTGCAAAGTTGGCAGAGCGGTATATTACAGATCGGTTTTTACCGGATAAGGCAATTGATCTGCTGGATGAAAGCTGTGCCTGCACTTGTCTGCGTTCACCAGAGATTGCAGAGTATGATGCAGAGCAGAGTAAATTGGCACAGATGGAAGCCAAGGAAAAGCAGATGGAGGAAGAGACCGAAGTTGATTATGAGGGACTTGCAAAGCTCAAGGGCGATATGATTCGTTCCCGTGACCATCTGGCAGAACTACAAAAAAAGGTGGATCAGGTACAGGTAACAGAGGCGGATCTTGCAAAGGTCATTGCACTTTGGACAGGAATTCCGGCAAGCAAAATTCAAGAAACGGAATACGCGAAACTGGCAGCATTGGAGGAGCATTTGAAATCTCGTGTGATTGGACAGGAGCAAGCGGTTTCTGTGTTGGCAAGAGCCATCAAACGGACACGGGTACAACTTTCTGCCAGACGGCGGCCTGCCTCCTTTATCTTTGTTGGGCCAACTGGTGTTGGGAAAACTGAGCTGGTTAAAGTGTTGTCAGAGGAATTATTTGATGATAATGATCCGCTGATTCGACTGGATATGACAGAGTTTATGGAGAAACATGCGGTTGCCAGAATGATTGGTTCCCCTCCGGGCTATGTTGGTTATGATGAAGCTGGACAGCTGACGGAAAAAGTACGGCGAAAGCCTTATTCTGTTATTCTATTTGATGAGATTGAAAAGGCACATCCAGATGTTATGAATATTCTGATGCAAATTTTGGATGAAGGCAAGATTGATGATGCACAGGGAAGAACGGTTAGCTTTGCAAATACTATTATTTGTATGACATCAAATGCTGGTTCTACTGATAAGAGCATTGGCATGGGATTTAACCGAACAGAAGAGGAAATCACAAAGGAACGTGCGATGAAGGCATTGCGAGAGTTTCTGCGACCGGAGTTTATTGGACGAATTGATGAAATTATTGTGTTCAATAAGCTCACCAAGGAAAACTATGCAGAAATTGCTGGTTTGATGCTGGAAGAAATGAGAGAGCCGTTGCTGGAGAAGCAGATTACACTTTCCTATACAGACGAAGCACGGGAACTGATTGCAGAAAAGGCGTTTGGTAAGACATACGGTGCAAGAGAAATCCGCCGTGTGATTCGGCAGGATATTGAGGATCAGATTGCAGATCAAATTATCAGTCATGCAGATACGTTGCATCGACTGACGATTACTGCGGAACAGGAAAAACTGGTTGTCAAGTCGAACGAGGATGCATAAAGAGCGATATGGAACTAAGAAAACAGCCGAATGGTTTTTGTCCATTCGGCTGTTTTTGCTGTTTTAGATTTGAAAAAAGCAGCGTTTATGATAGTTTTTCGTCAATGGATTTTACATGCTGCAAAATCTGTTCCAATGGCGTTTCTTTCTCCTCGTTGGTGTCTGTTGTATCATTTTCCGTATTGGTTTGCTGAAAACCATTCAATCCAGCTTTCTTAATGATACTTGGATAGTCCAGATATGCATAATCTAAATCGACATTGCTGTTAATACCGCTGATATTTCCTGTCCAGCTGTATTGCCATAAGCCAAACGTACCGGTATAATCGGTTTTGCTCACGCCAACGTGGGAAAGAAAAATATCATATCTGGATTTAATGCTGTCACTCAGATGATATTCCAATGCCGACTTAAACGTATAAATGGCTGCATAATATCCGGCCGCTTCGATGGCATCACAGAATGCTTTGCACAAGACGTCTGCACTTTGTAAACTGTCTTTCTCCTCAATATCAAAAGCAACTGGATACTCAAATTGTTTGCCCTGAATGGTATCCAAACAAACCTGTGCCTCTCGTTTTGCTTCGGCAGCAGTTGTTGCATAGCTGTACCAATACACACCGACCGGGATTCCCAATCGCTTGCATTCCCTGTAATTCCGCTCAAACTGTTCATCTACCTGACTGTATTCTCGACCATATCCAGCACGCAAAATGGCAAATTCTACCTTACCGGATGTTTTGACTTTTTCCCAGTCGATTTTGCCTTGGGCATAGGATACATCAATACCATAGGCCTTTTCTGCCATAAAATCCTCTCCTTGTAGATTGTAGTAGTGATAGAAATCATCGGTTATATTGCCGTTTCCGTAAATTTCATTTCCATACCATTTATCGGATGTTCTCACATCTAAATGTGTCTTGTCATACTGTACATCTATGTTGGCAATGCCAGTAAACCCAATCTCCTGTGCTGCACAGGAGACAAGCTTGCTGCTGATGGTTTCTTGATTGCGGTTGTAGCAAATCACGTCTGCGGCCATCCCTCTGGTATGCTGTCCGCTGCCGGTGCCGCCAACCAACCTATCATGATCGGAACAGCGATAACCACTGGTAATGATGATTTTGCTGCATTCCAGATTGTCATATAGCTGTTCCAATTTTATAATCAATTCGTCAGCAATTTGAAATGTGTGTGCCTTACCGCATTTGCATGCAAACTCAGAAGCCCAAAAATGTGGTGATAATTGCGTATTATCATTGCTTGAATGCGTTTGTATCATTATCTTCTGTACGCTCCTTTTCCTTTTTAGATTGTACGGAATTACTTTTTTTCTGTAGTAAATCTACAGCATTTTTCAATGCGGCTGGAAGCGGAATGCCCATTAGCCCAGCATTCTCCAAAATGGAAATCGACTCATTGCAGACAAATCCAATGCAAACAGCGTTGCGAATATATGCCGTCCCTAATGCTAAGTCAATGCGAGCTGCTGCCATAACTAATAGCAGGACAACTGCCTTTTTGACCAATCCCTTCCAGCCTATTTTTGACCGTAAACCACCTGTTTTTGTTTTTGGTGATCGCCGAAAAATACCAGCTACCATCACACCTGTGATATAGTCAATGCTCATAAATAAAATTAAAGTGGTAAGCATGGCATTCCAGCCACCGAATGCAGCTGCAAGTAAGCCGCCTACTGTACCTAATACAGTACAAACTGTTTCTCGCACGTCTTTTCTCCTTTCCAAAATGTGCCCTTATTGTAATGTATCCTATTTTTCGGAAAAGCGTTCCGAAAAAAGAGTGTTTTGCCGCCCCTCTTCGACAATTCCCCTCTATTTCTATGATACACCCATTATGAGATTTTGTCAACCCATTTTGAAAAATAAAAAGAGACGAATTACATACAAGCAATTCGTCTCTCTAGTTAAAATAACTTTTTAATTAGTTACTATTTTTTAATATCATTCTCTTGAGTACTATCAAGTCACAAATATCAATTCTTTCATCTTCATAACAATTTGCAGGTTCTGCTGAAATTGCGGAACCATCTACCTTTTGAAGAAGATATTTTTGCAGCAATACCACATCCAGTAAGTCTACCTTTTCATCCGCATTGACGTCTCCTATTAGGTCGTCTGACCAAATATCTGTAACATTGCAGATAGAAAGGGTTTTTTGCATACCGGATGGAATTGTAATTTTTACACGATATTCACCAATTGCGGTTTCGTCTGCTTTTGTAATGCAATAGGTTGCATCTGTTGCATTTGGAATTTCTACGTCGTTATGATACCACTGATAAGTTGCATCTGGCAGCATACAGTAAGCAGTGAGAGGAAAGTCTTCTGATTCTTTTAGTATGACAGAACGAGTTGCATTATAAGTGGTGAATGTGTCAGTGACCACATAAGGGCGGTCTGCAATCAAATTCGCAGCAGTAGACCACCCACTGACGGAACTGTCTTGAATAAAGACACGAACAGGGGACAATTCTGTTCCCGATTGCAGTCCTAGAATAGAAAACGGTACCTTGAATTCTACGCAATTTCCAACATATTTGCAGACGGTTCCGGCATAGGAACCATGGTTGAAGTAAACAAATCCATTGGGCATGTAATACATCCAATATCGCTCATTGGTGTCTGTATGCGTGACTTGTAGGTTATAAACGGGGGAAGAAACATTTTCCATTGGCATTTCTGCCATAACATATAGATATTGGTCGTCATTTGTAATGTGCAGAGAAGTATTTTCTGTTGCGTAGTACTGTGTATCTTCTGTCCATTCGGTATCACTGGAACGCTGTCCGTCCGTTAAGAAGGTCTGGTTATAAGAAAGTGGTGTACCGTTTGCAATTGGCATTTCCTGTTCCGTTATCTGATAGAAATGATGTTGTGTTAGTTGACGAGGCTCCGTTGTTTCTGCAATCATTACAGAACCAATTTGGTTTGCCCCTAACATCGCATTCCAAACATTTGCATTTGCAAAGCGAACAGTACGCAAAGCACTGTCGGCAATTCCCTGATTGCCAATGGAAAGTCGCAGATAGACACGCCATTCTCCTGCTTCCAGATCGCCTGGAATCTGCAAAGTCAATGGGACTTCTGTGGTTGTACAAGAGTACCATGTAGTTGGATCTATATTTACCTCGGTTTGAATATAGGTACCGCCCTTTTCCAATAGTACTTCCGCTTTTAGCGGACGAATCGGGTTTGCAAAACCGGTATTTTCAATAGAAAGCTGACATTGCAGTTGCTTGCCCGCTTCTACGGTTTTAGAAAGTTTTGCATCTCGAATGACAAACCGATAACCAAGATGGTCACGGATGAATTGAAATACGGTTTGTCCATAATATGCGGAGTTGTCTACATTTTCGACGTCATATGCAGCTCCAAAAGTATAATCTTTGTAAAGAGAATAGATATTGGAATTGATATAGCTTAGGTGTGTACGGTACATTTCTGGAATTGCATTTTCTGGGAGATAGGTATCATATTTTTTTGCCCAATCCAAATTACCAGAAAACTCGCCGCCATAGTAGGTATGTCGCATTTGCATTTGCATCCAAGCAGTTTCTGCTGTACGATTAGAATAGGTTCCAAGGTCAGAATCCGAACCCATATAACCATCGTTATACAGACCGATTCTTGCAGCATCGCTGCCCGGTTCTGCAACATAGTCTGCCATTTCTGCTGTGGTAATGCCTGCCCATGCTGCAAAAATGTTTGGTGTGCGGACGGTAATTGGTACTTCTTTCGGTACGCAGTCGAGCATTGCATTTACAAGCTGAACCTTATAGTCCAGAGAAGTGTATTTGCCCCCGTGCTGTTCACCCCATTTGCCGACAAACCCTGTTTCAACAAACATCAGGATATCCTTGTAATCTTCCAACAATCCATTGTCTTTGATTTGTTGGATGTGGTGCAGCACCTGTTCAAAGGTAGCAGGTTCTGGATTGCCTTTGCCATTTGAGTCATAGCGGAACCGCAGTGCAATGGTAGAGCCGTTTTTCCGGCAGTTTTCAAATGTTGCACGAACACTCTGGAAAAACAGTTCGTCTAAATCGTAGTCCGTTCCTTCTGTATAGTTGCCGGCATCATCTGTGGTGCCGTTGACGCCAGAGGAAAACTGTCCAATATCAATGAACATCAAAACCAGATTTCCAGTTTTGTCATGGACTTTGGTGTTATTGGGTGCACAATAATACCAATCTGTTGTTGTGTATCCCGCACCGGGATTCGAGAGTGTTTCCACTGTTTCAGTGTAGTCAATGCCAGCATCCACCAGCGTATCTTCTGTAGATGCTGGTTCAGTGGCTTTTTCTGTGGGAACAGTTGTATCTGCTGCTGCCGAAAATGGTAACATAGTCAAACAGAACAGAGTTGTTAGGAGGAAAGATAGAAATTTTTTTTGTTTCATGGTAGTCACCTCATAAAAAATGTTATTTTTATTATAACGCATTTTAGAACTTTTGTCAATATTGCATAATCGTAGTGATTCTGCCGGAAGAGGTGAGACCGTTATCGGTGAGAGAAAATATAAAAATTGATTTGCGTGAAAGTCAACTGCGTGAAAATAAGATATCAAAAAGCGACTGACATCGCTGTCAATCGCTTTTTTAAAACATGTTTTTACTCCGCCTTTGCTTAACAGTTAGAACAGATTGGGCAGTGCTGGCAGAGCAGATTCCGCAGGGCAGTTGCACTGCTGCTGTGTACTCGGGCAATCGGCACCTGATTTTTCTTTGCCGCCTTGACTGCCCCTTGTATCATCTTGTGTGATACTGTATTCGTAAATAAAATCATTAAGTCTGGAGAACCGATTTTCTTCTCCAATGGACCGGTTTCCTTGGGAAATACCTTTGCCTTACAGCCGTGTTCCTGACAGATATTTGTATATTGGCGGCTCATGCGTTCATTTCCGCCGATAATCACAACACTCATAGAGACCTCCTTGCATTTTAAGTTAGCAATAACTAACTGCATTGAAAACGTGGTTATAAACGACTAACCATAGCATATCATATTTTCATACAGTTGTCAAGTGTTTTTTGGAAGAATTTCAGAAATAGATACAGATATAATATAACTGAAAGTAAACAAACATACAAAGCTGCTTCCACCAAAAATACGCAAAAGCAGCTTTGTAATGTTTTATCTTAAGATGCATGAAAAACAGGGCATTCCTTCTTATTCCACTACAATCTTATGGAAGACCTTCTTTCCCTTTTTGAGAATGGTTTCGTCTTGCAGCGGAATCATTGTTTTTGGGTCTGTTATCTTTTCATTGTTGACAGAAACCCCGCCCTGTTGTACCAAACGCCGTGCTTCGCCGTTGGAGGCAGAAAGGCCAGCCCGTACCATCAGTGTTAGAATACCCATGCAGCCATCCTGCAAATCCGCCGCTGGAATCGCAGTGGTCGGCATATTCTCACTGGAACCGCCGCCGGTGAAGACTGCCTTAGCAGCAGTTTGTGCCTGTTCTGCTGCATCCTTGCCGTGTACCAGTTCCGTCAGAGAGTATGCGAGCAGTTCCTTTGCCTGATTTAGCTGCTGTCCTTCCAGGGTACGTTCCATTTCTTCAATTTGTTCGATTGGCACAAATGTCAAAAGCTTCAGGCACTTAATAACATCCTGATCAGAAACATTTCGCCAGTACTGGTAAAACTCATAAGGTGTTGTTTTTTCTGCATCCAGCCAGACGGCACCCTTTTCGGTTTTGCCCATCTTTTTGCCTTCCGAGTTCAGCAGCAGGGTAATGGTCATCGCATATGCATCTTTACCCAACTTTCGGCGAATCAATTCTGTACCGCCCAGCATATTTGCCCACTGGTCGTCACCGCCGAACTGCATATTACATCCGTAATCCTGAAACAGCTTGTAGAAATCGTAGCTCTGCATAATCATGTAGTTGAACTCTAAGAATGTCAGACCACGTTCCATTCTCTGTTTATAGCATTCATGTGTCAGCATCCGGTTGACACTAAAATGTGCACCGACTTCCCGCAGGACATCCACATAGTTTAGATTCAACAGCCAGTCTGCATTATTGACAACAATTGCTTTATTCTCTGAAAAGTCAATAAAGCGGCTCATCTGCTTTTTGAAGCAGTCTACATTGTGCTGAATGGTTTCCTTTGTCATCATTTTTCGCATATCGGTTTTGCCAGAGGGGTCACCAATCATAGCAGTACCGCCACCAATTAAGATAATTGGCTTGTTTCCAGCCATTTGCAGTCGCTTCATTAGGCAGAGTGCCATGAAGTGACCAACGTGCAGACTATCCGCAGTTGGGTCAAAGCCAATGTAGAAGGTTGCCTTGCCGGTATCAATTAGCTCTGCAATCTCTGCTTCGTCTGTCATTTGTGCAATCAAGCCGCGTCGTTTTAATTCTTCAAATACAGTCATCATTTTTTCTCCTTTATATTAGTCAATTTTTAGTCATTTCTTTTTCTGAAATGAACATCATCATAAATTGTAAAGGCGAGTAGGAACAGCACAGAAATCATCATATTTCTTCTTTTCCTCTCTTGTTTACAAAATAAAAATCCTCAGACAGTTGCATTAGAAACTGTCTGAGGACGCTGTAAGACAACGTGGTACCACCTCAGTTTATCGGCTATGGTCAAAAAATAAGATAGAAAAGCCGACCTCAAACGTGCAGTAACGGGCACACCCGAACTGTCCTACTATGATTTTGGTTCAGACAGTCAGCTCCGAGGGGTATTCACAGTGCAACATACCTTTTTCCACCAACCAAAGGCTCTCTTTGATGCTGTGGGACTGTTACTATTTCTCATCAACGCCATTTTTCTTATTTTATCATAAGAAATGTGGCTTGTCAAGTGCCTTTTTTACTTTTATGGAAATGTAACTTTGTGGGATAAAAAAAGACCACCGTTGCATTTGCAACGGCAGCCCTTTTTATTGTTTGAATAATTTGTGATAGATTACAACGGCAGAGTAGCGACTGCATCAGCGGTAACCGGCAATGTTTCAAAGCCGTCCCAGCCTACCAGATATGCAAGCAGTGCCTTTGCATCCAGTTCATCAATGACACCATCATGTACGCAATCTGCATTCAAGGTTGCCTGTTCACCCAGCTTTACCTTGCCTGCAACTGCTTTATTCAGGAGAACCACATCAATGATAGTAACCTGACCATTGACATTTACGTCACCATATAGCGGAACTAATGGCTTTGTGGTAGTAGTAGTCGTGGTAGTTGTGGTGGTTGTTGTAGTTGTTGGTTTTGTTGTTGTAGTAGTAGTGGTCGTGGTAGTAGTGGTAGTAGTGGTCGTGGTAGTAGTTGTTGTCGTCGTTGTGGTAGTTGGCTTCGGTGTTGTTGTGGTGGTAGTAGTTGTGGTTGTTGTGGTTGTAGTTGGCTTCGGCGTTGTGGTGGTAGTCGTAGTAGTTGTCGTCGTTGTGGTAGTTGGCTTCGGTGTGGTGGTCGTAGTAGTTGTTGTGGTGGTAGTCGTAGTTGTAGTCGTCGTGGTAGTAGTTGTTGTTGTGGTTACCTCTGGAATTACAATACAGATGCTTCCATCAATATAATCGGCGTTAATCACACCATCATTCTTAGTAACCCAAATCAGTGCATGACCGTTATTTTCATTCATTTTTTCCGGATCAAATTCCAGTGGGAATTCATAGTAAGTACCATGTTCTGCATCTGTTTTCGGTGCGATACCATTTGCTTCTGCAATTTTCTTTACAGTTTCTGCATCTGGAATATCATAGTACAGTTCCAACGGACTCATGCCATTTTCCAGGGTGCCTTCTTTGATATAGGATGTACCGTTTGTCAGGTTTGCCCAGATCATATCCTTGTCATTAACTTTCCAAGAACCAAGGTCATTAAACGCAGCACTGGAATCCAGATCCTGATATTTCCAGCCGCTTTCTGCCATCAGAGCTGCGGTTGCCGGATTTGCATCGCTGCCAGTCTTGAATGCCAGTGATAAGCCCCAAGTCTCTGGTGCATTGTAGATTTCTGGTTTGATTGCTGTCTCATAGCTTTCGCCAGCTGTTACAAATTGTGTACCAGCCTTAATAGTTGGCTTGTTAGCTGGATCTTCCTGATCTACAATGATGCAGATACTACCATCCATGTAATTTGCACCAACCACAGAATCGTTTGCACCAGCCCAAAGCAGTGCATGGCCATTATTTTCGTTCATCTTTTCCGGATCAAATTCCAGTGGGAATTCATAATAGGTCTGAACCATACCGTCTACTGTTCTGGTTTTTGCTTCCATGCTGTATTTTTCAGCGATTGCAGTAACAGCTGCTTTATCTGGGATATCATAGTAAAGTTCAAACGGATTCATACCATCTGTCAGGACACCCTCAGCAATTTTACTGGTACCGTTTGTCAGGTTTGCCCAGATCATATCCTTATCATTAATCTTCCAAGAACCAAGGTCATTGAACTCGGCACTGGACTCCAAGTCCTCGTAAGTCCATTGTTTCTGCAATTCTGCAGTTGCCGGATTAGCAGCAGCTCCAGTTTTAAATGCCAGAGATAAGCCCCACGTTTCAGGTGCATTGTAAATTTCTGGCTTGATTGCTGTTTCATATTGTTCGCCAGCTAATACGAACTGTTGACCAGCTCGGATTGTCGGTCCGTTTGGATCGAATACAGTAGTAGTTGTTACCGTTGTAGTAGTTGATGTTGTAGTGGTTGTGCTGAGATTAGTTGTTGTAGTGGTAGTGCCATCTGGAAGTTTATATGGTGTTTTTACGATGACACAAACGCTGCCGGCAACATAAGTTGCATCAATAACAGAATTGTTTTCCCCTGCCCACATCAATGCATAGCCATCTTTTTCATTTTTCTTTTCCGGATCAAATTCCAGTGAGAATTCATAATAATATTTGCCGTCATCCGTTTGCTTGACTTCCATTTGATTTGTTTTTGCAATGTCATTAACGGTTGCTTCATCCGGAATGGTGTAATACAGTTCCAACGGACTCATACCGTCTGTCAGTACACCCGCAGCAATTTTACTGGTGCCGTTTGTCAGGGTTGCCCAAATCATGCCATCTGAGTTTACCTTCCAAGAGCCCAGATCATTGAATTCAGCACTGGATTCCAGATCATCATAAGACCACTTGGACATCAGGGCTGCGGTTGCCGGATCAGCATCTGCTCCAGTCTTGAATGCCAGTGATAAACCTTCTGTAATGAAGGCACCTCCACCATAAATCTCTGGCTTGATCGCTGTCTCATAGCTTTCACCAGCTGTTACAAACTGTGTACCGACTTTAATGGTCGGCGTTGTGCTGTCTGCTGCTGCCTTTGCCAACATAAGAGAAGAGGCAGGAATGGCAGTGACTGCCATAGCGGCAGCAGCACAAAAAGAAACTAATTTTGTTACCTTTTTCATAGCTTTTCCTTTCTGTTCATAAAAATATTTTTTGTATGTATGCACATACAGATACCATTGAGATAGGGGCAGGAGCACTTTAAAATCATGCGTTGCAGGCAAATTCCATTCTGCTCATGTAGCTATCACATTTACTCTTTTATTATACATTTTTTCCTAATGAATCTCAAATAAATTTGTGTAAATTTTATGAGAAATTTTATTAAACAAATGTGACTAAAAAACAACTTGACATATTTTTATTTTTCTGTTAGAATAAAACGCACGAACTTGAACAAAAAACATGGCAGGAAAGGGCTGTTGTGAGATGATTAATTTTGTTATAAAACGGTTTATTAAAAACAGTGCAGAGTTAGAAGATCCAGTTGTTCGGAAAGCATATGGCACATTAAGTAGCGTTGTAGGAATTACATGTAATATTATTTTATTTTGTATTAAATATCTTGCAGGAACACTTTCTGGTTCTATTGCGATTTTATCAGATGCATTTAACAATCTATCAGATTGTGCAAGTTGTCTGGTGACATTTTTCGGGTATAAGATGGCAGCAAAACCGGCAGATAAAGGGCATCCATTTGGGCATGGCAGAGCAGAGTATCTGACCTCTCTGCTGATTGCTATTTTAATTGTATTGATGGGGGGAGAATTGCTGCGGGATTCTGTGGAAAAACTATTTTCACCGGAACCAGTTACATTTCACTGGGCAGTGCTTTGTATTTTGTTGTTTTCGATTGCAGTGAAGCTCTGGATGGCATTTTTTAATCGAACGCTTGGCAAACGAATCCACTCTTCTGTGATGATAGCAACAGCCAAAGACAGTTGTAGTGATGTGTTGGCGACAACTGCCACACTTGTGGTGCTATTGGTTTCCTTATTTACAGATGTATCATTAGATGGCTGGATGGGAATTCTGGTTTCGTTGTTTATTTTGAAGACAGCATATGATATTATTCGAGATACCGTGGATGATTTGCTTGGAAAGCCGGCAGATGCAGAATTGGTACAGCGTATTTGCAGGCTGATTCGTGCAAATGAGGAAATTCTTGGACTTCACGATCTGGTGATTCACAATTATGGACCGGGGAAAATGATTGGCAGCTGTCATGTGGAAGTATCCAGTCAATCGAATTTTGTGGCAATTCATGATAAAATTGATCAGATCGAACATCAGATTCAAGACGAGCTACATATGAATATGACGCTCCATATGGATCCAATTGAGCTGAATAATGGGCAGGTGAATGCTTGTCGAACGCTGCTGCTGCAAGTTTTGCACCAGTTGGATCCGCATTTGCACATGCATGATTTTCGCATGGTATCAGGTGAGACGCATACCAATTTGATTTTTGATTTGGTTGTGCCGTTTGATTGTGTATATAAAGATGATAAGCTGAAGGAAATGATAGATGCCGCTTTGAAAACGCAGCCGGTGCAGTATTATACTGTGATTACTTTTGATCGGGAATATACGGCGATTGATTCTGAAATAGATGGGACAGCAAATGAAAAATAAAAGGGGGCTGTTGCAGCTTGCGTCGCAACAGCCCTTTTATCAGAGGGAAAGTCCCTCCAGCTGAAAGGAAGGAATATAGGATTTTCTGGCAGAGGAGAGATCTTGTGCAAAACCTTCCATTTCCAGTTCCTGTGCAACCTTCAGAACGCTTTGATATTCCATGGTGGTAAGCCTTCGGTTTAGGTGGGGATCTGGTAGTGGGGTTTCCGGTGGAGTATACTGTCCCATCAGGCTAACCAGTACTGTGCCATTTGGAAACCGTTCTGCAATTCGCTGCATCAATGCAATGGAAGCATGTCGTTGTCCTGGCAGGATAAGATGCCGAATTAAAACACCGCTTTTCAGAATGCCGTTTTGAAAAACAGGTTTTCCTACTTGCTGTACCATTTCCGTAATCGCTTGTTCTGTAACCGTGCAGTAATCTAATATACCACTGTATGTTGCAGCAGTCGTATTGTCGAGATATTTCCAGTCTGGCAGATAGACATCTACAAGACCATTGAGTAGAGATAAAATTTCTTTGGATTCATAGCCACTGCTGTTCCAGACTACTGGAATATGCAGCTTTTTTTTGACTTGCTGTAAGCTTTCTGCAATCCATGGAGTATAGTGAGAACCTGTTACAAGGTCAATGGTTTCTGCACCTTCTTCTTGTAATCGCAGGATGATTTCAGAAAGCTGTGCGGTAGAGAGTGTTTTGCCGAAGTGTTCCTGACTGATTTGCCGATTTTGACAGTAGCAGCAGCGTAGGGCACAGCCGGAAAAGAAAATGGCTCCTGCACCACCTGTGCCACTGATGCAAGGTTCTTCCCAGAAGTGCAGGGCAGCCCTTGCTGCTCGCAATTCAGCCCCGCCGCCGCAAAGACCAGCTGTTTTTTTGCGATTGGCACCGCAGGCACGAGGACAAAGCGTACAATGCTGTAAATTCATGTTAAGAAAGCCTGCCTTTAAAATCCTGATAGGAGAATGTTTTTATAACAGAAAAAGAACCATCTTCCTGTCGCAGCACCAAATCCGGCAGTGGCATCCCGTTAAAGGTATTGTTTTTCACCATTGTGTAAATTGCCATGTCGCAGAAAATGAGCTGTTCGCCTGCTTGTAGTGGATGATCAAAGCTATAGTCTCCGATCACATCTCCTGCTAAGCAAGTGTTTCCAGCAAGCCGATAGGTATAGGCTTTTTCGTTTGGAAGACCTGCACCGATAATTTGTGGTCGATAGGGCATTTCCAGTACATCAGGCATATGACAGGCGGCAGAGGCGTCCAGCAAAGCAATCTCCATGCCGTTCTGTACAAAGTCCAGTACTGTTGCTACCAGATAGCCGGCATTGAGTGCAATGGCTTCTCCCGGTTCTAAGTAGACCTGTACGCCGTAGCGGTCTTGTATGCTGCGGATACAGCGAAGTAAACACGGCAAGTCATAGTCTGGGCGGGTAATATGATGACCGCCGCCGAAATTGACCCATTTGCAGCGTTTTAAATAGGCATCAAATTTTTCTGTTACATGGGAAAGGGTACGTTCCAATACAGGTGCATCCTGTTCGCACATGGTGTGGAAGTGAATGCCGTCCAGTCCATCGAAGGCTTCTTCTGAAAATTGGGCAATGGTTGTCCCCATTCGGGAACCGGGAATGCAGGGGTTGTAGAGATCTGTTTCTACTTCGGCATATTCCGGATTGATACGGATGCCGCAGGAAATCGGTCGACCACAGTTTTTTACCGTATCTCGATGTATCTGCCATTGATGAAACGAATTGAACACGATATGATCGCTGACAGCACAGATTTCTGGCATGTCAGCAACCGGATAGGCAGGGGAGAAAATATGCACCTCTCCGCCCATTTCCTCTCTGCCAAGTTTTGCTTCATACAAACCGCTGGCAGTGGTGCCAGCAAGGTAGGGTTTCAGCAGGGGATAAACGGAAAACATGGAGAAAGCTTTTTGTGCCAGCAGGATTTTACAGCCGGTTTCCTCCTGTACATATTTTAAAATTTCGCCGTTTTGTTTCAGGGCAGCAACGTCTGTGACATAGCAGGGGGTATGCAGGGTATCTGTGGAAAATGGGATATTCATGCACAATGCTCCTTTTCTGATTGTGATTGCAATAGAAATTGTTGTTTTGTTATGGCAGTAGCAGAATAATAAATGCAAATTGTTTTGTAGCCGGATCATAGGTGCTGGCAATGCCAATGCTTGTATAATCCTGTGTGGTGAGGAAGTTGACAGAAATCTCTTTTTTCTCCTCATTATACTGTGCAACTGCATCTGCATAGGTATTGCAGTGCATCAGCATGACGTGATAAACCTGATCTGCTGAGTCCGCCATGTTATCCTTTACCATACGGGGTGCCTCAGCTTCATAAGTATTTGGGGATGCTTGATAGGTATCTGCCAGTAAAAGAGCGGTTTCCTTCAGAGCATCGTCCGATGTTAGCATACGCTTTTGCCGTTGTGTACGTACACGATTGATTTCCTGTAACAGGCGGTCGGATTCCATTTCAGAAACGGCATCACAGGCACGTTCCCGTACCATAACATTTTTGGTAGCTGCCATTTTTCGAAGACTTTCCAGCACTTCCGATTCTCGGTCATTGTGCATGATATAGGTTTGCTGTAAGTCTGTAATAGCATTCAGCAGGGTTTGGGTATAAGTGTCATCCGCAGTTTCTTCTGGATATTTCGTACAGATTGCGGCCAGTTCTGCTGCATCTGCCCGTCGTATCTGTGTGGCAAGAGACGGTTTTTGCAGCTGAAAGAAGAGTGCCAATGCTGTCAGTGCCAGCACAAAGAGCAGACTAAGCAAAAAGACAATCCGATGATTTTTTCGCAGCGGTCTGGTATCCACAGAATAGAAACTGTCATAATCATAATCTTCCCATTCTTCTGTCAGGTTCTCTGCAATAGGGGTTTGACAATAGGGGCAGATTGGCATTTCATCGGAAAATTCATTTCCGCAAGCGGGACAATTCATATGTGCCACAACCTTTCTTTTACTATAGATCTATCTATATTTTTTAAATGAAATTTCATTTAAAATTTATTGCTTGTAAAAATCACATCAGCATCTGTTTTTCTCTTCATAAGCAGCAATGGCGGCATGGATGACTTCCTGTATGGATTCTTGCAAAAATCCTGTCTGAATGTTATTATAAGACATTAATCTTCCGACAAATCTAATTTTGCAATACAGATTGCACTTTCCATGATCAAACGAAGTGCGTATTCTGGGGGAGCTGCTTGATCAGAAAACTGTAAAGCCCCCCGTACCACCATGCTGAATAGAAGTGGCCATTCTTTTGGTGTCGCACAATGCTGGGATATTATTGGTTTGATATTTTTCCAAATATCGTGCAGATCGGATAGATTAGAATCTGTTAGTTCTATTTTCTCATTGAGCCGATAGTTATCATTTCCAACAAACGTATTGGTATTATCTATGATTCGTTTTGCAATAACAGCTAACGTGTCGCCGGTTAGTTCTTTCTTCTGTGGATGTAGTTCTTCTAATGTTTTGGCTGCTATTATCCAGATAGAATAAGGATCTGTAAATAAATATTGATTGATCATGCCATTATCATAGTAATATTGTTTTCCATTTTTAGCAGTGATCCGCCAACAAACTGTGTTTTGTTTTGTTCCATATGTTTCCCATATTGATTTTTGAGCAGCATATCCAGCTAGTCCACCTGCATAAAAAAGCAAGTCCTTACAGTTCAAGCAATTGTCTTTGTTTTTCAACAAGTGTACCAAAATACGAAGTATTTTTTCTGCTCCCATTTTTATTTCTGTCAAGGGATCCTGTTTGCGTTGTGTGTCAAGCTGTTCAGGATCAGCGGCAGCATCCAAATTTGTCTGGATAGAATGGATTTCTTTGTTACCCTCATAAGCAGCGATGGCAGCATTGATGACTTCCTGTATAGATTTCCGCAAAAATCCTGTTTGATTGCAGAACCAGAGGGGAATGCGTTCCAGTGGATACCGTGTTTCCCGATAATCCATTTTCAGTTCTAATTCTTCTCCGTCACCGATCAGTAGGGTATATCGTTTCTCTAACGGGTCAATTGGTTGCCATGCATTCGTATCGTACTGTTGCCGCTGGCGAAGAAAGATAATATGATTTTCTTTATCATACACCCAGTCTGTCATAGATTCCCGATAATCTGCATCTCGCATCATGTCCTGTGCTTCTTCTGGCAGTTGACTCCGAATGCGGTACAAATTTTCCAGCATAATAAGTCCCATTCGACACCGCATCGTCAGCCGGTAGCGTAGGGCAGACTGCTCGTCTTCTGTTGTTTTTGCATAGACAAGGTGTAGTGGTGCATTCCACTTTCGTGGATGCTGCTTCGTCTGTTCGTATTCTTTTTCATCTTTTTCTATGCATTTATTGATAAATCGCTGTGTTGGTGCCATTGGTGTTTCGTCTTCCGGTACCTGCATGGCAAGCCGTACTTGCTGTAGAAGTTTCGCATCACTTAAATCATAGGGAAACGGTTTGCTGTTTTGAAATTGATGTTTTCTTGCCATTTCTGCGTTATCAGCATGGGCAACCGTTAAAAATGGTTTCCACAGTTTGAAAATCACATCTACACGATAGTAAATGCCGTCACGTTCCCAACAACATTTTCCAGTTCGTTCGTAGAAATAGTTTTTTTCGTTTAGTGGAAACAGCTCGAGCGGAGAGGTACAGAACTCTGCAATCATTTTTTCTATGCTCCGCATGACAGCGAGAAGTTGTTGTTTAGAGGGATTGATATAATGCCACACTGTAACCGCTCCTTTCGTAGCAGAATGAAGCCTTCCCCATTAACTGGAGAATCAGACCATTTGTTTTTTCGTTTTTCATTATAGCAAACCGGCTTACACTTGTCAAGCAGCAGGAAAGTGTGATCAGAAATCCATTTTCAAATGATGGAGTGGATTGCTCCGCCGAACGGCGATTGCGGGCAAGCTGGCTCAGCTTGGCGGAGGTGAGAACGTTATCCGTGAGAGAAAATACAAAAATGGATTTGCGTGTCTGTGCACGAAAAGGATTGCATATTTTTCAGGGAAGTGTTATAATAAAATAGCATGCATCTGTTTATATTAGTCTCTATTACAAAATAAATGCTTATAATTTTATGATATTTCTTGAAAGAAATAATCATATATACTATATAAATAATAAACTCCAAAAACAACTTGTATTTTTGGAACATATGATAATTACATTTTCATCTGATTTCAGGGAAAGGACAATTTCTTATGAATCATCTCACGAAAAAACTCATTTGTCTATGTCTGCCGGCAGTACTGTTCAGCGGATGCAACACGCCATTTCACAAAGAAGAATCGGACGGTTCTGGCTACTTATTTACTTATACACTGCTTGGCAATCCAGAAAATTTAGATCCGCTTTTGGCAACAGACGCTTCTTCTAAGCTAATTCTACGCAATATGATGCAGGGATTATTAAAGGAAAATCCAGACGGCACTATTTCCAATGCAATTGCCGAACAGTATACCATGCAGGATGATGGACTTGCTTATACGTTTCACCTGCGGGATGACTGCTACTGGTATTTTGATGAAAATCAAAACGAAAAAATTGATGATGGAGAAACATGGCAGGTTACTGCATATGACTTCGTATATGCATTTCAGCGGATGTTTTTAGCAGAAACACGTTCGCCTTATCGGGAAACATTCTCCTGCCTTGCATATGCTGATGAAATTATCAATGGTACAGCAGATTACACCCAGATCGGTGTTACTGCACAAGATGAAACCACGCTGACCTTTCAGCTTGCCGAACCCAACAGCCGCTTTCCGGAATTACTGGCAACAACCGCAGCACTTCCTTGCAACGAAGCTTTTTTCACACAAACCAAGGGACGATATGGATTGGATGCTACATCCGTTATTTCCAATGGTGCCTTTTATATGAGAAAGTGGTTCTATGATCCGTATGGCAGCGATAATCTCATCTATATGCAATGCAATTCTGCCAATGACCAGAAAGAAGGGGAGGGAAAAGTATACCCCTCTGACCTGACATTTCTCATTCGGAAAAAGCAGTCCCAAGCAGAAGAGGCATTTGCATCAGAACTCTCTGACATCCTCACCACTACAATTTATCCACAAAACGAAATCGGGAAACCGGAAGAATATACTGTCACACCTTACGCTTCTATCACGCTGGGATTGATTTTCAATCCGAATAATACCTCATATGCAAATCAAAATATTCGAAAGTCTCTTTCTGAAAGTATTGATCGAGAAAATATCGGAAAAGAGTCCAATGGGGATTTAACGGGTGCGTCCGGCATTGTTCCACCAGATACCAGAGTGGATGCAGTCAAATATCGGGATAATGTACCGGAAACCGCTCTTCCCTATGATAACAATGCTGCAAAACAAGATTTTCAAAAAGGATTGGAGGAACTGCAAATCGACTCCCTACCCTCTGATAAAATTCTGGTCTGCCCGGAGTTGATGGATTGTTCCTATCTGCATGAGATTCTGCAAAACTGGCAGCATACATTTGAATTTTATATTGGCATTGAAGAAGTCACTGCCACAGAATATGAAGAACGGCTGCAATCTGGCAATTATGCCATTGCCCTTTACGGCGTAACCGGTTCCGAAAATAATCCAGCTTCTGTGCTGTCTGCATTCGCCTCTGACGCAAATCCATTCTATCACAATGATGCCTTCGATGCAATGTTGTCTCAAACAACCCAATGTAACAATGCAGCACAACTGACTGATCTTTGTATGCAGATGGAAAGTTTGTTGCTCTCAGATTATTGCTTTCTTCCAGTTTATTATAAATGCAATTATCTCATTTACCGCAATGAAAATCGTGATATTTTCTACGATCCCTACAGTGGTGTAATTGATTTCCAAGCAGTGAAACACTTTGGCTCTTAAACACTGTAAGTTCGACGAGAATGCATTCTACCGCTGCCAATCACAAACTGTGCCGGCAGAATCGCTTCGCTCTCTGCCTGTGTCCGCTGTCCGCCCTGTTGCTGTGTCCAAATTTGCAGC
>CAUDDP010000022.1 GCA_958448395.1 uncultured Oscillospiraceae bacterium
GCTTACTGCTTCTGTTTGTCATTGGAAATTTCACTTTTTACAACTGTAATACAAGTACAGCAATATCAGAAAACCAGATCTGAACTTCATGGATGCCAGCTGGGGTGGCTGGACAACAGTGGCCGCTTACGATATCGACGAAGAAAAGGGAATCGCATACTTCAGCTATGCAGACATCAAAAAAGCATGGGGAGATAGAGATATCTCTACCATTAACAGTGTATGTGTTGGCGTTGGTGACACCAGTTCTCTGGTTTACAGCATCTCCATTCTGCCGGCAGCAACGATTGTAGAGCCAACTGATCCAACCGAAATAGTTGTGAAGGGCGATATTAACAAGGATGGCATATTAAATGTTGTTGACCTGATACAAATGAAACGTGCTTTTATGTACTTTGACATTGATTATCCGGGAGAGAATTATGACTGGAATGCAGACGGTGAATTTAATCTGCTGGATATTGTTGGATTGACCAAGTTCCTGATTCGCAAAAGCTAATAGAAACAACTAAAACAGCAATAAAACAACACGCACGGAAAATCAAACATTTCCGTGCGTGTTCTGCTTTTATAAAGTTATATGATGTTTCGCCCGAACATTATTCTCCAAAATACCGCTTCAGCAGACCAGCAAATGCACAGCCGTGTCTTGCTTCGTCCTTTGCCATCTCGTGTACGGTATCATGAATGGCATCCAGATTCAGAGCCTTTGCCTTAGCTGCCAGTGCCTTCTTGCCAGCACATGCACCATTTTCTGCTGCCACTCTCATTTCCAAGTTCTTCTTGGTAGAATCCGTTACGACTTCGCCCAGCAGTTCTGCAAACTTTGCAGCATGTTCTGCCTCCTCATAAGCAGCCTTTTCCCAGTACAGACCAATTTCTGGATAACCTTCCCGATGTGCCACTCTTGCCATTGCCAGATACATACCAACCTCGGAACATTCCCCTTCAAAGTTCTGCCGCAAACCCTCTACGATTTCTGGATCTACGCCCTTTGCAGTGCCAACAAAATGCTGATCGGCCCAATCCAGCTTCTCCTCTTTCTGTTCTACAAACTTATCAGCCGGTGCCTTACACATAGGACATACAGCCGGTGCTGCTTCGCCTTCGTACACGTAACCGCAAACCTGACATACAAACTTTTTCATGATGTGTTCCTCCTAATATTATAATTTAAAAATGCGAATTTCTTTTTTGCAATCTGTTTTTCGATTGCAGTTACAGTATAACATACTTTTTCTTTGCTGTCAATAGCAATTCTTAATAAGAAATAAATTATTTACAATTAGAGAGATTCCGGTTTATTTCGTTACCGTTGTCTCTGTTTCTTTCTCCTCATATTGGAGCAGTCCCATTTCACATTTCTGTATTAAAATTTTACGGACACTATCATCAATTTGTTGTTCTGTAATTGTTCCAGATTCTATCGCCTCGCAAATACCATGCACAGCATTAGAAAGATCCAGCGGCATGAGAATCATATCCACACCAGCAGAAACAGCTTGTACTGCTGCACTGGAAGGGCTGTAATTTTCTGTGATGGATGACATATTTTGTGCATCTGTGATCACAATCCCAGTAAAACCAAGTGTTTCCTTCAGCCAATTGGTAACAACCGTATGAGACAAATCGCTCGGCAGCTGATCACCTGCGGCAGTTGTGATTTGATGTCCAACCATTACAAAATCTGCACCAGCATCAATCCCTGCCTGAAAAGCTGTAAATTCTTCTGAAGACAATTCTGTAAAAGAACGGTCAATCAAGACAAAGTCATCATAATGTGTATTGCCGTCCCCTGCACCTAATCCTGGAAAGTGTTTCAATGTTGCACAGACACCAGTCCCCTGTAAACCAGATACCATATTAGATACCATATTGCCAACAACATCTGAATCACTGCTAAAAATCCGGTTGCCCAACTCATTATCTGCATGCAAACCGATATCTGCAACGGGTGCAAAATCCAAATTAAAACCAAACTGCCGCAAGTCAGAGCCAATTGTGCTGCCAATTGCATAGGCTTCATCCGGATCATTGCGTTCTCCGTAATATTCCATATCATGCAATTTGGTAGTACCAAGCTTATCCGCTACTCTGGCAACTGTTCCACCCTCTTCGTCGACAGAAAGAAAGACACCAACACCAGTTGATTCCTGTGCATAGGACTGCATTGCTGTCAACATCTCCGATGTCTGCGGCGGATCTTCCAAATTTTCTGCAAAATAAATCAATCCACCAACCGGATACTGATCAAACGATTCTCTAGTTAATGTTCCTGTTTCTGTTACAGCACCATTATAGCCTGTCAGCATTTCTGGCGTAACAATAAACATCTGACAAACTTTCTCCTCCAGCGTCATTTCTGAAAGCAGCGTTTCTACCAGCATCATGTCTGTTTCTGCTGTTGTACAAGTTGCTGCACTGGTAATCTGTTCCGCAACTGCTTGCGTTGCAGGAACCATCGTTTGCACTGCCTCTGACACTGCCGGAACGGTCGTTGTAACAAGTGCGGCATCTTCCGAGATCGGCATGGTTTCCATTGTTTCTGATACCGGTTTCACACTATCACATCCATTTGTAGTACATAGAAGACTGGTTAAAAAAACGGCTATCAAAACTGTTCTATTCTTAATCATATTACACCTCTTTATTTTTATATCATTCTTGCACCCCCAAAATATATGAGCTGTATTTTGGAAGGAATCATTTTCAGTATACTGGATTTCTGAAGACTTGTCAATACATTTTGTCGTTGCAATTTTCCTTTTATATGCTGTATTAGCAGAAAATAGACACGCTAAGGAATACTGCTCTTACTGATATAGACAAATCATCTGCTATCACACACATAGAAATCAGTTGCTGTAATTTCCTCATGAATAGCAGTCCAATCCGATCTCATCAACTTAAAACGTCTCTCAATTCTATTATTTGAAAATGAATTTCCGTATCTCATGCAGTTTCTATTTGCAATCCATGCAAAATTATGCTATACTAAAAACAATAGAACAGGAGGAAACTTTGAAATGCATCTGGATTTATATAACTTTGATCAAAAAATGAGCAGCCCTATTTTAAAACGTGGGAAAAACTACTATAATAAACGTGCTGTTGAGCAATTACAACAAGTAATGGACGGTGTCTATCATGCCAAAGTAATCGGAAACGATTGCTATCATGTGGAAATCACATTGAATCAAGAGACGAAAATTCTCTCTGCTTCCTGTAGTTGTCCATATCACTATGATGCATACTGTAAACATGAAGTTGCTGTGCTCTATATGCTCCGATATGCTTTTTCAACCGGAAAAATGCAGTATTCCCGCTATCAAAGTTCTGCTGCTGTCTCAGCTCTTATCACAGATTATCATAATCAATATGAGACAGAAGCAGAGATAACATATATGCAACAACCAATTCATTTAGTACCAGAATTATACTATAGTCATACTGGAACCATCTCAGCAGGCTTGAAAATCGGCAACAGTCGAATGTATGTTGTCAAAGATATTACACAGCTGCAACAGGATTTTCAAGAAAAAAATGTAGTACGCTACGGAAAAGAATTAGAATTCCGGCATAGTTATGCTATTTTAACGGAAAAGGAACAGGAATTGCTGCAATTTCTTAATATGCTGCTGCCAAGAAGAAATCCGTACAGCTATTACTACACTGAAAATAGAAGAAAAATAGAAATCCCTCCAACTATGCTGGCAGATTTTCTCATGCTGCTTGGCGAATCTGTCGTATTGGATGGAAAAACAGTAACAATCTGCCAAGAAGATCCACCCATTTCTTTGAAAATAAAAGAAGAACAATATGATTCCAGAAAGAAATACACTTTAATGTCGGATAAAAAAAATCATTTTCTTGGCATCGCAAAGCAAATCTGTTTTTACAATCCAGAACAAGCCAAAATTTACATTGCAGCAGCAGATTTTTCTATGGCAGTTGGAAAATTATTGGAAACATTATTAAAAGAACCCGACCAACAGATCCATATTCTTGACAAGGATATGCCAGCATTTTATAGCACTGTTTTGCAATCCATCAGTCCATACCTATCTATTCAAGGTATGGATCAATTGGAAAGATTTGCACCACCAGAAATTCGTGCACAACTCTATCTGGATGTACTGGAAGATGACATCATTTGTGGCAAGTTGGAATTTGTCTATGATACGATGCATTTTGCAGCATTTGAAGAAAAAAATAATCGAGTGTGCAACATACAAAAAGAAATGCGTGCGGAACACGGTGTCCTGCAATATTTTACATATCATCCAGACGAACTGCACCACCCCCTTCTTCTGACGGGGGAAGCAGAAATTTACCACCTAATTGCAGAAGGAATTCCGCTGTTATCCAAAGAAATGGAGCTCTATGCCAGCGACCGCTTTCAACGAATCACTGTCCGCCCACCAATTCGACCAACTGTCGGCATTCGTCCAAACAACAACTTGTTGGCGTTGGATATTCATGCAGAAGGTTATGATCAGGAAGAACTGCTGGAACTACTTTCTGCCTACCGCAGGGGGCAAAAATATCATCGTTTGCGGGACGGTTCATTTGCAATTTTAACAGAATCCGGTATGGGTGCATTTTCAGAACTGGCAGAAGGATTAAATCTGAGCAATAAGGAAATTTTACAGCAACAAATGCAGATTCCACAATATCGAATGTTATATTTGGACAGCTTACAAAGCCAGCCGGATGGCATACGCATTCAACGCAGCAGTGAATTTTGCCAAGCCGTGCAGAAATACCGTACGATGACAGAACAAGATGTTGAAACCGCTCTGCCATCTACCTTGCTTCCCATTCTGCGTCCCTATCAGAAACAGGGTTTTTGCTGGATGCATGCTATTGCTGCCTATGGATTCGGCGGCATTCTGGCGGATGATATGGGTTTGGGAAAAACCTTGCAAGCAATTGCACTTATGTGCAGCGAAAAGCAAATTGCTCCGGCAGGAGAACATAGACAGTATCTTGTTGTCTGTCCTTCTTCTTTGACCTTAAACTGGAAAAACGAAATCGAAAAATTTGCACCAGATTTAAAAGCAGCTGTCATCATCGGCGTAGCAGCTGCACGAAAACAATTGCTGCAAAACGCTACAGACTATGATGTACTAATCACTTCCTATTCTCTTTTGGCAAGAGATATTGCTTTATATCGGGATTTTTCTTTTGATTTGCAATTTTTAGATGAAGCACAGTATATTAAAAATCATACAACACAGGCAGCAAAAGCTGTCAAGGGCATTTCCAGCCGCATTCGCTTCGCTTTAACAGGTACGCCGGTAGAAAATACCCTTGCAGAACTTTGGAGTATTTTCGATTTTATCATGCCAAAATATCTGTTTGGCTACAGCAAGTTCAAATCCACTTATGAAACACCAATTGTAAAAAGAAAAGAGACTGCTGCGATAAAATCACTGCAAAAGATTGTGGCTCCATTTATTCTGCGACGTATGAAAAAAGATGTCCTTACAGAACTTCCAGAAAAAACAGAAACCATTTTACTAAGCGAAATGGAAGAACCACAGGACAAATTGTATACTGCAACCGTATTGCAAACAAAACAAATGTTGGCGACCAGTACAGACCAAAACTCCGGAGAGGGCAAACTGCGAATTTTGGCAATGTTGACCAGACTGCGTCAGATTTGTTGCGACCCATCTTTGGTCTACGAGAATTATACGAATGGCAGTGCAAAGCTGGAACAATGTATGGAACTAATAGAAAGCTGTGTCCATGCCGGACATAAATTACTGCTCTTCTCTCAATTCACCTCTATGTTGGATATGATCGCAGAACGTCTCCGTCAACAGCAGATTTCCTTTTTCCTGCTGACAGGTGCAACCAAAGCAAGCAGCCGTATGGAAATGGTCAACACATTCAATCAAGATGATACCGCTATCTTTTTAATTTCCCTGAAAGCAGGTGGTACTGGATTAAATTTAACTGGTGCAGATATTGTCATTCACTATGATCCATGGTGGAATCTCTCTGCAGAACAACAGGCAACAGATCGTGTCTACCGGATTGGACAAAAGAAGAATGTGCAGGTATACAAGTTGATTGCAAAAGGAACAATTGAAGAAAAAATCCAGCAAATGCAGAAAGAAAAAGCAGAACTGGCACAACTTGCTGTTGCTGGTGATGCAGATCTACTCAAAATGTCGGCAGAAGATATTATGACATTATTGGATTAAATTACAGAAAAGAAAGGAATCAAATATGGGAAAACGTTATCAGATTATCACGATTTATGAGGAAGACCACGGCTGTGAAGGGATTCCAGAGGGCGAAGAACCCATGGATCAAGTGCTGCTGCGTGCAGAAGATGGTACAGAACACTGGGTGCAAATGCCGGATACACTTTTATTACAAAAAAACTGGAATGAAAATGACTGGATTCACTGGGATATGGAAGAAAAAGAAACAGTCAATTGGAGCGATGCTTACAATGCAACACCAAAGTTTTACAGAAAACCAGATGGTAATCCATTTGGAGCGATTGCTTTAACAGAAGACACGGAAACAATACTTCCTAAAAATCCACAATTAGGGTACAGGATTGATGGAAAAGTTGTATCAGATTGGAATCTGGTGCTTGTTAGTATATCTAAGCATGCAGTTATAGGAGAGACTAATTATTTTTCAGCTTTGAGAAAAGCTGAAAAATATGTTCTTGATACAAACAAAAATTCCATTTTGATAAGGGGGCTTTCGTTGGCGGAATTAGAAAGTTTAATCAGATAAATGATTCTGTAAGCTTCAGTTGATTGAGTCAATATAATACAATTTAATAATTTTTCATCCAAATTATGTCAATGCGAGGGAATATGAAATAAAACATCCGATACAGCTGTTTCGCTGTATCGGATGTTTTATTCTTGGTTTTTAATTCATTTGCCGCAGCCTTTGTATGAGGACTTCTGGTGCATCTGCCTGCATGAAATCCGACATGACACAAACCCCTGCTGCTCCAGTTTGCATCACAGAAGCCGCATTCTGTACATGAATACCACCAATCCCAAATACCGGAATGGTGACTGCTTGACAAATTCCCCGTAAAAACGGCAATCCCCTCGGAGGCAGGTCTGGTTTGCAGGCGGTTGTAAAAATATGTCCAGCAACTAAATATGCCGCACCTGCCTGCTCTGCCTGTATTGCTTCTTCCAGACTATGCACGGAAACACCAAATGGTACAGATAATGTGCCAGCTTGCGAAAGACTGGGAAACGGAATTTGCACGGGAACGGCAAGCTGTTCTGCCACTCGGATAAAGGTATTACAAATCAACTGCACCTGATTGACTTCACAAATTTCCAATACCTGTTGTGCAAGCAGATCATAAGCTTTTTCTGAAAGTGTTTTTTCCCGCAGTATCATTGCATCTGGTTTGGCACTGGCAATTCGCCGCAGCTGCTGCAAGAAATCTGCTTTGCAGAGTGCCCGGTTTGTTACACAGAAAATCATAACAAATTTGTGTTAATGTAGTCGGTATAAACCGGCTGCATTCCCTGTTTTAAAATGGCATTGTGGATCTCTGACAAACTGCGGCTGTCAGAAATTTCAAACTGTGCATCACCCTTCTGTTCTTCTTCCGTGTGTCCACCAATTCCAACATTCACACCAGCAGAAATCTTTGTGGCACAAAGCGGCAACACGTTGTCACGAAATCCAGCACGTTCTCTGGTAGAAATGGTAATGCTTGCAAACGGCAGGAAAATGCGAAGTGCCAACATCATTTGCAACAACTGTGTTTCATGCACATCATTTTCGGTTGTTTTTTCATGATTTTTATAGGGACGAAGTCTTGGAAAAGACATCGCAATTTCTGCATGTGGATATTGCTTTTGCAGCAAATACGCATGATAGCCAGCGGCGAACATATCGCTTCGGAAGCTGCTCAGCCCCAATAATACTCCAAACCCAACACCACGCATACCGCCCAATATGGCACGTTCCTGTGCATAAAAACGATACGGCATACATCGTTTTGCACCGGCTTGATGCATTTTTTCATAGCAATCCAGATGATAGGTTTCCTGAAAAACCGTGACAAAATCTGCACCGCACTGATTGAGATACTGATACTCCTCCACATTCATTGGATATACTTCCAGTCCAATGGTCGGAAAATATTTTTTTGCAATTTGAACCGCTTCACCGATATACTGTACATCCGATGCCGTGCGGCTTTCGCCTGTTAATAATAGAACTTCCCGCATATCCGTTTTAGCAATTGCCTGCATTTCTTTCTCAATTTCATCTGCTGCCAATCGGCTGCGATGAATTTGGTTTTTACAGTTAAAACCACAATATACACACTGATTCTCACAGTAATTGGAAATATAAAGAGGTGTAAACAGCTGCACACAGTTGCCAAAGTGTTTTTCACGCTCTTGTTTTGCCTTTTCTGCCATCTGTTCCAAAAAGGGTTCTGCTGCCGGAGACAGCAAAGCAGCATAATCCTGTATATTGCAAGTCTGCTTTCGCAGGACTGCTTTTACATCCGTTTCTGTATACACAGCCTGTTCAAATGCAGTCATCGCTTCCTGAACGACTTCAAACATATGAGAATCCAGTTGCTGCATATGCGGCTGATAGGTCATCGGGTCATAAATGGTTTGCATAACAACGCCCCCTTTAATCCTGTAAAAATCCTGTCAATGGACTGGAGGCTTCTGCACCTTTGTCCAGCACTCTTCCAAGCTTAGAGAGATATGCCAGTCTACCTGCTTCTACTGCCAAACGAAATGCCGTTGCCATTGCTGCACAGTCGCCTGCCGTTGCAACAGCAGTATTTGCCATCACCGCAGCAGCTCCCATTTCCATCGCCTCACATGCCTGTGATGGAGCACCAATGCCAGCATCTACAATTATCGGCAGCTTCATTTCGTCAATGAGAATGCGGATAAAGTCTTTTGTCCGCAATCCCTGATTGCTGCCAATCGGGGCACCCAATGGCATAATGGCAGCTGCTCCAGCATCCTCCAACTTACGGGCAGCAATCAAATCTGGATACATATAGGGCAGTACAACAAACCCTTCCTTTGCCAGCTGACGAGTTGCCTTAATGGTTTCCTCATTGTCGGGCAACAGATATTTGGAATCATGAATCACTTCTACCTTTACAAAGTCACCACAGCCAAGTTCTCTGGACAGACGTGCAATCCGAATGGCTTCTTCTGCATTTCTGGCACCAGAAGTATTCGGTAGCAACGTAATGTTTTTTGGTAAAAAGTCTAAAATGTTTTCCTTGCTATCAGCATTGGCACGACGCAGTGCAATGGTTGCGATTTCACTTCCACCGTATTCCATAACAGTCTGAATCAAGGAAAGCGAAAACTTTCCAGAACCTAAAATAAAACGAGAATGAAATATATGGCCGCCTAAGATGAATACATCATCCGGATATTGTTTTGTTTGCATCTTGATTTCCTCCTATTCATTTTGCCTGTCCGCCGCCCATAAAATGGACAACCTCCAGAATATCCATATCTTGCAGTATCACTTCCGGATAGGTTTCTTTGGGTACAATTTCTTCATTGCGTTCCACTGCAATGGTACGAATATCATATCCTTGTGCAGTTAAAAAATCCTCTAGGGAAACCGGCTTTTCTAGTGCCATTTCGATTCCGTTGACACGCATTTGTCACCACTCCTTTTTCTTTTTCGCAAATAGACAGAAAAAGGGCTGCACCCACAGGTGGTGCACCCCATTTTTTGAAAGCTATGTTGCTGTCATTAGTATAGCAGACTTTTTTGAACTTGTCAACAGGATTGCAGCAGAAATTTACGAAAAGTACACTCTATTCAGTATACTTTTAATCGTTTTAATTATAAGCATAATCATATGCATCCTGATAAAAATCACTGTAATCTTCAAGCTCGTCATCATTGAGCTTCCCGTCTCCATCATAGTCCCATGATTTTGCATCAAACAGATCTTTCTCACCGCTACTTGAACTGCCACAGCCTGTAGCCATAACTACCATACTCCCCATTGTTATGATTGCAAGAATGATACTCAACTTTTTCATTTTTATTTCCTCCGATATAATATTTTTTCATAATGTGCCACGTTTTTTACACACTTTCATACGCATCCCTCCTGATCAAATGATTCTCTCAAAGCCATTCGGCTATATTTTATTATAACAAAGCACCCCTTCAAAAGATAGACTCATTTTTGCTATCATTTTGCAAGATAGTTTCATTGCAGATCTGTTTACACATCTAAAATAAAAAAGAAGCCACCATCATATTACAGATGGCAGCTTCTGAAGCGGAGTTTATAAAGCTTTCATGTTCATTTTAGTTTCATAATCTAACATGATATGCAAACTATGTTCTATGCATCCGCAACACCCCCATTTAATAAAAAAACAATTTACCGATAACCTGCGATATTATTCCAAATGACACCATGCAGATCTGATGTACTGGATGATTAGTCCACTTACTGATTCATTATTCTTATATGTCAGCTTCTCAAACTACTTTATCAATGGAATAAATCTTTGACTCCATTTAATAATTGCAGTCATTTCTGCTTGATTTCATCGCTATCTTCTGTATCAGCATTGTCAAGTGCAAACTCTATACACGATATCACAAGCTGATTGAGAGATATGGAATTCTTCGCTGCAAGCATTTCAAGCTTCTGTGCAATCGGTTCCGGTATCCGTATGGTTTTTGTTACATTCTCATACCCTTTTGGAATTTTGAACATATCCGCTTTTCAGGCACAGATCTACCATACCCCTTAAACGATTCCCATTCTGTGCCCTTTCCTCCGCTTTTATTTGCATAAGGGCTCTGTATGGTATATATCAATTATATCACATTATTACAAAACTTGCAAACAGTTCAAAATTATTTTTTATGAAAACAACAAACGGGAATCCATCTTTATTTTAAAGTGGATTCCCGTGATTCAATCTTTTGAAATGTAACAACGAATTATAAAATTAAGATGCCATTCTGCATATGTGCCTGCAAGAAGTTTGCAACACCATCTTCCTCATTGGAGGCTGTCACAACACTGGCGGCTTCCAGACAAACTGTTGATGCGTTTTGCACGGCTACTCCTACACCTGCCCATTGCAACATAGCAGCATCATTATCTGCATTGCCAAATGCAAGCACCTCAGATTGCTTTACTCCAAGTCGTTCTGCAAGTGTTTGCAGCATAGACTCTTTTCCAGCAAGCAAATGCATGATTTCTACCAAACGATGGCCGGAGGAAGTAATACGGATTCCTGACACCTGCTCTAACAATTCTGCTGTAACATGTCTCTGCTGTTCATCTGTTATACAGGAAAAATCAAAGCCTTCAATTTCCTGTATGTGTTTCATAGCAAATGCTGCTAAATCTGTCTCTGGTATTCTGGTTTGTTGAATATACGCCGCCGCTTTTTTCTCACGCCCATAAGCTCTCGGATTGGCAACATAGGCACTGGAAGCATGTGCTTCACCATTGCAGAAAACTTCTAATGGTGCACTGCAAGTTTGAGCATACTGCAAAATCTGCCGAACAGTCTGCTCGGACAGTATATGGGTCAGCAGCTTTTTCTGCGATGACAAATCATAAAGAGAAGCACCATTGGAGGTAATTGCATATGTGATACCTGAAATCAAGAACAACTCCTGCGGCAGCGTATGAAAACTTCTTCCACTTGCGATGACAACATGACAACCTGTTGCTGCAAGCTGTGTTAAAATCTGTTTTGTAAAAAGAGAAATAGAACCATCATTGTGCAAAACAGTTTCGTCCAAATCTAATGCTATTAGTCTAATTTTCATAAGAACATCCTTTCTCAAAATTGTAAAAATTCATAAAACCAATTGAAGTATTATAAAAATATGATATAATATAAAGAGAATCCCCTGTTTGCAAGAAATAAACAGTTTTCTCTGTAATACATAATAGCAAGGAGACAGATTTTATGCAATCTATATTTCTAACTGATGTACAATATGAATTAAGAAGTAATCCTCAAAAGTATATTGAAAAAATAGAACAAGAACACTGGCAACAACTCATAAAAATCGTTACTTCCATGAAAGAACAACAGAACACCTGCCCCATTCTGCTGCTATCCGGACCATCTGGTTCCGGAAAAACCATTACTGCTATGATGATAGAATCTATTCTCGACCACATTGGTTTAGAAACGCATACACTTTCTATGGATAATTATTTTAAAAGCATGACAGTAGAAGAACAACAGCTTGCAGAAATCGGAAAATTTGATTTGGAGTCACCAGAACGGGTGGATATTCCGTTTCTCAATACACAACTGAAAGATATTCGAGACGGAAAACCAGTTGCTCTGCCGAAATATGACTTCCGCATTGCAAAGCGAATCCCATCTGGAAAAATACTACAACGAAAGCCACAGGAATTGGTCATTTTGGAAGGGATTCACGCCCTAAATCCATCTGTGATCACACTCTCTGATAAAGAAGCGGCACGCTGCTATGTCAGCGTACAAACAGCATTGCGAACGAGTTCAAATATGCTGATACCACCGTCTTATATTCGACTTATGCGTCGCATGATACGAGATTTAAAATACCGAAAACGTTCCCTTACTAACACCATTCATATGCATCGCTCTGTACAAATCGGCGAAGATACCTTTATCACACCCTACCAAAAGCTTGCCAACTATACTGTTAATACATTTTTACCATATGAAACCTTTGCCTATGGAGCGATTTTTCAACAGATACCAGAAGCAATGGAAATCGCACAGCAAATACCTGAATTGGCAGCTATGCTACAAGCAGCCATACCATTTTCGCTAGACTGGATCCCAGAAACCTCACTGATACGGGAATTCATCGGCAATAGCATATATTATAATAAATAAAGTTTTATTATAATATAATTAAAAGTATATTGTCAATAGATTGTCATTGCTCTTCTATGCATATCATCATAAACTTCAAAATAACGTTCCATCTCATAGGTAACATCGCCATTTAGTGGATCACATACATAGACGGTATTTGTCTCTTTGTCATATCCATGCAATAAAACACAATGTTCCAGTTCACACCACATCACTTCTTCTCCGTCCTCAGTTGTCCAGCCAATCTCCTCATACACATCATAAAGTCCAATGGTAATCCACATCACAACTGGATAGCCATTTGCTACATAGCGACAAATCGTTTCTTCCCTGCTGCCAGTGAGGTCAATCGCTTTTTGTTCACACTTTTGTGTCTGTAAATACTGATCTGCTGCATCAACTAATACAGGTGCATAGCATCCAAATCCATTATCTGCATCTGGTGTGCCAACATAAGCGTCATCTAATGTGTATTTCGCAGTATCATATGTACAAAATAAATAATCATTTGCCATCGTCTCTTTCTCCACATCAAAACCAAGGTATTGCAGCAATGTCGTTAAAGAGGTGATTTCACAGCCTGTTGGCAACTCTGGATTTTGAAAAATAGGCTCTACTTCCAATACAACACGTTCCGGAATGGTTTCCAACAACTGCGGTGTTCGTTCTGTTGTTGTAACAATTGTAGTTTGTACTGTAGTAGTTTGTTCCTCCCGCTGCGTAGATAAACTGAACGTTTCTTGTTCAATTTTAGATACTAAGGAATCTGAAGATGCTGTACAGGCACAGAACAGAAATGTGGCAGTAATCCCACTAAAAAGAAGAAAACCGCAATGTTTCATCAAACCAACCTCCATTGGATTTCAAAGATATAAAAAACACTCAAAAACTAAATAAAATCATACTGAGACTCATTATACACCCCTACAGTTAAATTTGCAAGTACCCTGTAAAATATTCAGAAATATGGAAAGGATGCTCTTATTTTAAAATAAAATTTGTGTTTAATTTTGATATTATCATAAAAATTTTAAACAATTTAATTTTTTGTAACATTGCAAGTTTCCTTTGGAAATGCGATTATCCACTGCTCCCAAATGGCCATAAATTTGACTTTTTCTCGCTTATGTGCTATAATAATAAAAATCATATGATAGGCATCTGACCATGCAGGGAATTGGTAATCGTTTCTTGCTCTGAAAGCAGGTTTCATTTTGCATCAAAAATCAACACCCTCGGAGGAAACAGCATGAATATTGAACTCTACGCAATGCGTCTGCCAAATGCATCAACACCGAATGCCGTACCGGAAACGTTATACATCCGTACAAAAGGAACGGTCATCCGAAATGAAAACTGCCTGCAAATGGCATATGATAGTGTGCTCTCCTTCGATACATGGTTCGGTTGCTTCGACTATATGCAATGGCGAAAAAATACCATTGTCACAACCCCAATTGCCTGTTTTCAGATAAAAGGCACAATGCTAGTACAGTGTTTTGTTCGTACAGCAAGCAATGTTTCTATGCTCTATCAGCAGACAGTAACCGGCGATGGAATTCATCCACAGGTATTTCCCTTTTCCCTCTCTAACTTGCCGGAAAACGGATTTTTGTATTTTCAGCTTCAGGCGAAATCAGAACACTGTCATTTTTTAAGCGGTTGTTACTTGGCAGATGTGCCCACATTATATCCTGTCAGATTAGCCGCTGTTATCTGTACACACCAGCGAGAAGAATGGGTGTCTCGTACCATACAGCAGTTCTTGCAATGGCAGACAGAACAGCATCCACTCCCACTGACAATTTTTCTCATTGATAACGGACAAACATGGACAACCGATAAATTGCCGCAAACAGAACAAATCCAATTGTTCCATAATCAAAATACTGGCGGCAGCGGCGGTTTTACTCGTGGTATTCAGGAAGCTTTACAGCAAACAGACAATACCCATATCTTATTGATGGATGATGATATCATTGCCGACTGGAATGGGATTGCTCGAACCATTGCTTTTCTCTCTGTTTGTAAACCAGAACTCCAAGAAACGCTTACCATCGGTGGCACCATGATGGATATGATGCATCCGGCAGTCCAGTTTGAAGCTGGTGCATACTGTAAAAATCGCTGCTTAACTGGCATACAAACACAAGCTGACTTGACAGATGTAAATGCTTTACTGTCACGTATGTCACCGTCTCCGGCAAACTATGCAGCATGGTGGGCATGTTTTCTGCCAGTTGCTGCGGTAAAAAAAGCTGGTCTGCCAATGCCTTTTTTTATTAAAATGGATGATGTAGAATACGCCCTGCAAATGCAGCAAACTGTTGTTATGATGACAGGCGTTTGTGTCTGGCATGAAAACTTCTACTTGAAATATGCACCATGGAATGAGTACTACATTACCCGAAACGGCTGCATTACCTATGCGATGCATGAACAGGCTGGCAATTTTCTCTCTGTTACCAAGGAATTCTGGAGCACTGTTCTGCGATTGCTTTTACTATATCGCTATGATACAGCAGATTTTGTTCTGCAAGGATATCGTGACTTTTTACATGGCTGGTCTTGGCTTGCGAAAATGGATGCAATACAACTGCATCAGGCATTACTACAACAACAAAAAACTGGAATAGAACAATTTTCTACGAATATCAGTGAGGTTTCAGCAGATATACCACATATTCCGTTTTTTCGTGCAACTGTTGCAGACTGTAAAAAGCAAGATGCCGTTTTTTTATACCATCCTTTTATCCCAAAGGGTGTATTAGCTAAAAAAAATAAACGTCGATTTTTTCGCACTTTATGGCGTATGATGGGAATTTCCACTCGACTGCTGTTCACCTACCACAAAACCGTTCGGGGCTATCAGCAACATCGGGAAACCCTTTGCAGCGATGCAGCATGGCAGCATCGAAATGATTGTAAGATGGAAAAGCAAATTTTTATTTCTAAATTTTAATGAAAAACAAGTTTCTATAAAATATCCGGCTTTCATTGTTGACAAGTGGTACGGCTTGTAGTATAATGGTGTAGTATTTCAGAAAGAAACATTGTATTTTGCGTCGAATTTTACATGCTGCACAGCTATGATTTATTTTCTATTGCTTGCAGAAAAAGAGAGGAGTCATCCATATGAATAAGCAACGAATTTGTGCTACTATACTTTCTACTGCGGTATTGGGTGCAATGATTGGATGCGGACAGAAAAATGAAATTGACCAGTCTGTTCCAGATACCATCATCGAAATCGCAAAAACCACTTCTTCGACTTCTGCCACCTCCAATGCTCCTTATCAAACAACCGCCAGTACATCTAGGAGTAACGGCAGCAATACCAGCAATATCTCTGCCAGCAGTTCTATTTCCAGCACTACTGTCGTAACTACAATTCATTATGCTGGCAATCCAAACTTGACAGTTCGGAAAACGGCTCAGGTCATTCCAGAAACACAGCCTGTCACACAGGCACCAGTTACAACTGTTGCTACTGATTCCGTAATAGAAACATCCCTTACAGAAGCCCCTGTGACAGAAACACCATCAGAAACAGTCACAACAATTGGTTCATTGATTGCACCAAATGGCATGTTTGCAGAAGATGATATGCGGTTTACCTTTGACGGCATTTCGCTCAAGCCGGGAGAAGACAGTTCGGCATTTCGGATTGCAATGCAGGAAAAAGGATTCATCACAACCGAATGGGTGGATGGTTTCCCGTTTATTTCCTATGATGAACTCGGAATCAAACTAGAACTGATTGGTGATGGTTTAGGAACGAAGGCAATTACCATTTCCGGAACCGCTGTTGCCACAGAAAAAGGAATCCATCTGGGTTCCACACCAGATGAAGTAAGAGCTGCCTACGGTAGTGCCTATGAACCTGTCAGCGGCGGAGCAATCTATCGCTACCAGTTTGACAGCAATGGAGACGGCGAAAATGACTATCAGCTTGACATCACATTTGACAGCAATAGTCTCGTCAGCGAGATTGTATACTGCTGTCTCACAATTGGATGATTCTTACCATAAAATCGCAAGAAAAAGGCAGCCTATACCTTGCAGGCTGCCTTTTTTCAATCATGTTTAAGAGCGTTACGAATTTTATTTGATCACTTCTGTTTCTCTTACGCTTGTTTTAACATTTCAAGAATCGCATTTTTCGGAAGTGCCCCCACATTCTGTGAAATCACCTTCCCATTTTTCAATACCACTAATGTTGGAATACTCATCACACCGAATTTTTTCGCCAATTCTGGTACTTCGTCTACGTCTACCTTGCAAATCTGATAATCACTGTTTTCCTCAGCGATTTCATCCACCAGTGGCGAAACCATTTTGCACGGCCCACACCATGTTGCATAAAAATCAATTAAAACCGGCTTGTTGGTCTGTAAAATCGCTGTTTCAAAATTATCATTTGTTACTCTTATCACTGCCATTTTCTTCATCCTTTCCTGTTACATCCTTGTACTTATAATAGAGCATACAATGACAGTAGCCCTCAAAATCGGGATCGGCAATCTGTGCACGAAATTCTTTGCAAATACATTTGTTTTCCTCTATGCGTTCCATGCGACAGGGACAGTATCCATCTTTTTTCTTGAGTCCCTCTTGAATTGCTTTCACCAATTCTTTATCCGTATGCAGTCGAATTCCCATACTGTCACGCTCCATTTTATTACATTATACTTTTATTATAATACAACATTGGTAAGAACTTTTCAAGTGTTTTCTGTATCTTTTTTAGCATAACTTTCATTTTATTCTTAAAAAATCAATTTTTTAATGATACGCAGAGATCTTTTTTGAAAATGCCTGCTTACCTGCATAACAAGCGGTTCCCAGCAAGGAACGATCAATCCGCAGCAAACGATTATATTTTGCCACACGTTCTGTTCGGCAGGGAGCACCAGTTTTGATTTGTCCAGAACACATTCCAACAGCAAGATCGGCAATCGTAGTGTCTTCCGTTTCCCCTGAACGATGCGAAACAATCGCTGTATAACCTGCATGATGTGCTGTTTGGATAGCAGAAATCGTTTCAGAAACCGTTCCAATCTGATTTAGCTTAATCAAAATCGAATTTCCACAACCAGTAAAAATTCCTTTCTCCAAACGCTTCTGATTGGTAACAAATAAATCATCACCAACTAACTGTACTTGATTACCAAGCTGAGCAGTCAGCTTCTTCCATCCTTCCCAATCTTCCTCGTCCAGACCGTCTTCAATGGATGCAATCGGATACTGCTTGCAAAGTGTTTCCCAGTGGGCAATCAATGCATCTGTTGTATAAATCTTTTCAGACTTTGGCAAACGATAACCGTTGTCGCTTTTCCACTCGCTGGAAGCCGCATCCAATGCCAATACAAAATCAGAACCAGCATGATAACCTGCTTTTTCAATTGCTTTGAGAATCCACTCAATGGCAGCCGTGTCGGTTTCCAAATCCGGTGCGAATCCGCCTTCGTCACCGACTGCCGTCGAAAAACCAGCTTCTCGCAAGAGAGCAGCCAGTGCGTGATATACTTCTGTACACCAGCGAAGCCCGGTACAGAAATTTGGAGCACCAACCGGCATAATCATAAATTCCTGAATGTCCACAGTATTGGCTGCATGAACCCCACCATTTAAAATGTTCATCATCGGAACTGGCATAGTACGAGCGGCTGTTCCACCTAAAAACTGAAATAATGGCATTCCATGTTGGGTAGCAGCTGCCTTATAACAAGCAATAGAGGTTGCCAGAATGGCATTCGCACCAAAATGTGATTTTTCTGGTGTGCCGTCCGCTTTTCTCATTTCTTCATCCAATACAAACGGATCGTCAATTTCCTTTCCCGATAACACTTCTGACAAGGCTGTATTGACAGCATGAACCGCCTTTGTCACACCTTTTCCGTTGTAACGCCGCTTGTCACCGTCCCGTAATTCCAATGCCTCATACGTTCCAGTGGAAGCACCACTCGGTGCGATACCTCTGCCACGTACACCATTTTCCAAAAGCACTTCTGCTTCTACAGTCGGATTTCCTCTGGAATCCAACACTTCCCGTCCCACGATTTTCTTGATTTTCATATAGCGTTCCTCCCTTTTTACATTGTTACGGATAGGATACCCTATGGAATCTTGAATTATACAGTGGGATTCTGGACAATGTCTTGCAAAAACAGGTTCTTTAACAATTCCCATCGGTTTTAATTTGTTACAAACATTTCTTCCATACTTATTCTCTTTAATTTTTTAAAGTTTTTTCTAAATTACTTCAAAATTGTCCACGTTGCCAGCTTTCATAGAGCAATTGATTTTTCAATAATAATCTAAAAATAGCTATATCTGTTCTGCCCGATGTAGTTCATCTCTAGCATTTTGTAACATCAATTCGCTTGGTGATTCTCCCCCCATGATACGGGCGATCTCCTGTACCCTTCCTTCAAAATCCAGTGATGTAACACGTGTTACGGTTCGTTCCTGCTCTACCTGTTTCTCAATCAGCAGGTGATGATTTGCCATCACAGCAATTTGTGTCAAGTGGGTCACACACAATACCTGCCGATTGCGTCCGACTTCCTTCAGTTTCATACCAATTTTCTGAGCCGCTTTTCCACTGACGCCAGTATCAATCTCATCGAAAATCATAGTTGGTATCTGGTCACGATCTGCAATAACACACTTCAATGCCAGCATAATCCGAGACAATTCCCCACCGGACGCAATTTTTGCCAACGGCTTTGGCGTTTCCCCTTTATTAGCAGAAATCAATAATTCCATGCTGTCCATCCCTTGAATGGTCAGTTTTCCAGTTGTATGTGCCACCTGTAACACAACATCCGGCATATTCAAAAATGCAAGTTGTTCCATCACCGCAGTTGTAAAATATTTTGCCGCCGCTGCACGCTTCTGAGAAAGCTGCTTTGCCTCCTGCGAAACCACCTCTAACAGTCGGCTTTTCTCCTCTAACAATGCCGAAACTGTTTCCGCATCATGTTCCATTTTTTGCAGTTGTTCTTCTGCTTCGGTAGCACGTTCTATCAATTCATCACAGGTGCACAAATAGGTTTTTGAAATCTGCCGCAACGCCTCAGATCGCTGTTGCAGCTGCTGATATTGGAATTCATTTTCCTCCAATGTTTGTATCTTATGAAATAAACTTTCTGATAAATCCGAAAGTTCTACTTTGACAGTTTGCAGCCGCTGCACCCATGCATCTTGTTCTGCTGCTTCTGCCTCGGAAAGCGGTGCATTTGTCAGCAATTGTTCTGCCTCTGCAACACTGGAAACAGCACTGCATTCATTTTCCTCCAGTAACTTCCATGCTGACCGAAACGCCGCTGCTGCATCTTCTGCTTCCTGCAATTGTGTCATTTTCTCTGCAATCTGGTCTTCTTCCCCCGGCAATATCTGTAATGCCTGTACTTCTTCCATCAACGTCTGTAAGTACGTTTGTTTTTGTCTGCGTTCCTTTGCTGCTTTCTGTGCAAGACTAAGTTGCTTTGCGGTTTTTTGCAGTGCACGAAAATGGGATTGATAGGATTGTAACAATGGTAGATTTTCTCCAAACTGATCAATCATCTGTAAATGTTGTTCTACGGAACGTAAAATTTGATTATCATGCTGTCCGTGAATGTGAATCAATCGTGCACCAAGCTCCCGTAAAGCAGAAACTGTTGCAGTACGGTGATTGATACGAGCTGTGCTGCCGCCGTCTGCCATAATTTCTCTCGTCAGCAGCAGTTCCCCATCCGGTGCAGACAAACCCAATTCCTCCAAGCACGATAAAACCGGCGGTTCCAAATCAGTAAACAAAGCAGAAATTACTGCTTTTTTACATCCCGTCCGTACCAAATCTTTTGTCACACGTTGTCCCAATACTGCATTGATGCCATGAATCAAAATGGATTTTCCGGCACCGGTTTCTCCTGTAAACACATTAAAATGCTGGGAAAACGGAATATTCGCCTGCTCAATCACTGCCAGATTCTCAATATAAAGTTCTGTCAGCATACAGTTTCCCCCTTCTCTCCTGCCTGCATCCAAACAGCATACTGTTTTGCAAAAATGGCTGCCTGTTCTTCTGAACGCATCAAAACAAAAATTGTATCCTCTCCTGCCAACGTTCCAACAATTCGCCTATCCTGAGCGGCATCCAAAGCAGCACACACTGCTTGTGCCATACCTGCACGACAATGTAATACCGCAATTTGTCCAGCATAATCTGTTCGCAAAATCGAATCCCTCAAAAGTTGATCCGAAACCGGTGTCTGCTCCGGCAGACGGTAACAACAGACCCCTGTTTCTAAATGCTGCTTCACCAACTGTAACTCCCGAATATCTCTGGAAATGGTTGCTTGTGTTGCTGAGATTCCCTGTTCTGCCAATGCTTGCAGCAGATCTTCCTGTGTTTCCAATTCATTTTGCTGCACCAGTTTCATGATTGCGGCATGTCGTTCTTTTTTTCCCATCTCTGTACCTTCTCTTTTCCAATTTCCCCTTTTAGAGACTGCATCATTTTTCGATTCAGTGAATCAAAAAATGTATTGCCACTCATATCAATCAATGAAATTTCGTGAGGAGAACGATAAATTTCCATCATATGATAAGCATCCAGACAAATTGGCGGTGCACCATCTGCACTAATATATACATCTCTAACATCCTGTAATTGCAGCGTTACACGCAGTCGACTTTCCGGTGAAAATAAAATCGGTCTGGCAGCAAGCGAATGCGGACAAATCAAGGTCATTTCAATACAGGAAAATTCCGGTTCAATAATCGGTCCCCCAGCAGAAAGGGCATAGGCAGTGGAACCAGTCGGCGTACTGAATAATACCCCATCTGCTCGGTATTCTCCCAGCAATACTTCATTCCGATAAACCTGAAAGTCCACCACATGTGCATACTGTCTGGCAATGGTAATGTCATTGAGTGCGGTACAATGCTGTACAACATGTCCATGCAAATCCACCAGATCACCACATAACAGCATTCGTCTGGAAACACGATAATCCCCTGTTTGCAGACGTGCAATCTCTTGAAGCTGATGGGGTTCTAAAGCTGCCATAAATCCAAGCCGTCCCGTATTGATACCGAGCAGCTGAATATTCGTATGAATCAAATGGCTGGCACAGCGTAAAATGGTACCGTCTCCACCGATGGCAATTGCAAATTCCGCTTCTTGTACCGCTTCTGCAAACGATTGATATTTTACAAATGCTTTATCAAAAAACAGTGCCCGCAATTCTGGATCTGCAACAGGCGTCATTCCACAGCTGTGCAGCACATCACAGACTTCCCTCGCACAGGAAAGTGCGGTATCTTTTTTTAAATTCGGAAAAATGACGGCTTTCATGTACCAGTCCCCTCCTATTTTTTGTCTATTGCCAACGCCTGTGCTGCAACAATTTCTGGTGAGAATGGGATAGATTGTTCTTGTTTCCCTCGTTTTACCAACACCAGATATTCTGCATTGCCGGAACCGCCTCGAATTGGTGAAGGACAAAGCAGCTGTACGTGCAGATCATGCCGTTCCAATGCCATACAAACCGTCTGCAAAACACGAACATGCACTGCTTTAGAACGCACAATGCCTTTTTTTCCAACATCTGTCCGACCTGCTTCAAACTGCGGTTTAATGAGCAGTACCGCCATTCCTGTTTCTGACAAGAACCGACAAATATCCGGCAAAATTCGTTCCAGAGAAATAAAAGAAACATCTACTGAGATAAAATCAATTTGATCCGAAATGGCTTCCCGCTGCAATGTACGAATATCCGTTCCCTCCATACAAATCACACGGGCATCCTGCCGTAAAGATTCTGCAAGCTGCCCATGGCCAACATCTACTGCATAGACTTTCTCCGCTCCATGCTGGAGCATACAATCTGTGAAGCCGCCAGTTGATGCACCAATATCCATGCAAATACAATTTTTCAACGACAGATGCTGCTGCTCCAAAATAGCTTCTAGCTTAAAACCACCTCTGCCGACATAACGAAAATCTTCACCCATCCGTACCAGGTTTGCGGTTTCCTCTGTTAACTTCGCTGGTTTTGTGCAAATCATACCATTTACCTGAATCTGCCCATTCGTAATCAATGCCTTTGCACGCTGTCTACTGCTAGCCAGACCATTTTGCATGACCAACATATCCAATCGCATCATACTGGCTGCTCCTTTGTAGTTTTGGGTACCATTTCGCAGATCGCCCGAAGCATAGCAGCCTCAGAAAGTCCGATTTGTTCCAGCTGAGCAGAAATTGTTGCCTGCGGAATAAATCGTTTTGGTGCAATCCGCTGATATAACCCATGATACCCCTTCTGCATTAGCGTATCCCCCAATAGCTGCGAAATACCGCCATAATAATACGCCTCTTCAAAAAAGAGAATATTCCGATAGGAGCAACACAATTCCGGTACCAGTTCCGGCAGCGGAAAAATCTGTGTCAGTTTCAGCAAGTCACAATAAATTCCCTGCTGTTCTGCCTTTTTCTTCGCACGATATAAATTGTCATAGGTTCTGCCATATCCAATCAACAGTATATCCGTACGGCTTCCAGCAGTATGCGTATAAGCAGTATTCAATGCACTTTTATCAAAGGTTGTACTATCTGCTCCCCTTGGATAACGAACACATGCCAGCCCTATATCCTGATACATCGCCTGCCGCAAACAAAGAGTCAGCTCATCATAACATGCTGGTGCATAAATAGTTGTACCGGGAATGGATGTCAGGAAAGAAACATCAAACAAACCATGATGGGTCTCTCCATCTTCCCCTACCACACCAGCACGATCAATCCCCAGCACAACATGCAATTTTCCAATTGCAACATCATGCAGCAGCTGGTCGTAGGCACGCTGCAAAAAGGATGAATATACTGCAAACACCGGCAGCTTGCCCTGTGATGCCAACGCTGCTGCAAACGTTACAGCATGTTGTTCTGCAATGCCGACATCATAGTACCGCTGCGGATAGGTGCGTGAAAAATACTGCAAACCGGTGCCATGTTCCATAGCGGCTGTAATGGCACAAATAGAATCATCCTTTTTGGCAAGGCGTACCAGTTCTTTTCCGAAAATATCTGAATAAGTATCCTTTCCGGAGATTTCCGGATTTCCAGTTTCCACATTAAAACGAGAAATACCATGAAACTCTCCTGGATTTTTTTCTGATGGCAGATACCCTTTTCCTTTTACCGTACGCACATGCACAAAAACAGGACAGGCATAGGTCTTAGCAGCCTGTAATACCTCTTCTAAATCCTCCAGATTATGCCCATCAACAGGCCCCAGATAAACGAATCCAAAATCTTCAAAAATGGTCGCAGAACGAAAAACAGTATCCCGCAAAGCATCTTTAGAGGATTTCAGCATTTTGGCAACTGGTGCACCAATGACAGGTGTTTTTTGCAGCTTGCGTTCCACTGCTTTTTTGGTCTTTACATAGTTCTCAGAATTTCGGATATTGGAAAGATATTTTGCAACCGAACCAACATTTTTAGAAATAGACATCGCATTGTCGTTCAAAATCACAATCAAATGATTTTTGCTCTTTCCGGCATTATTCAAGCCCTCAAAAGCCAATCCGCCCGTCATTGCACCATCACCCAATACAGCAACTACATGATGCGGATTTTCGTCCAGTCGCATCGCCTCTGCAACACCACTTGCCACAGAAATTGCCGTACTGCTATGTCCACTGATAAAGGTGTCATGCGGCGATTCTTCTGGCTTTGGAAAACCGGAAATACCGTTTTCCTGCCGAAGCGTTGCAAATTGGCTGTAACGTCCTGTCAGAATTTTATGGGTATAGCACTGATGCCCAACATCCCATACAAACTTATCCTGCGGAGAATCAAAGACTCTATGCATCGCAACCGTCAGCTCCACAACCCCCAAATTCGAGGCAAGGTGTCCGCCGTTTTTAGAAACAGTCTGCACTAGAAGCGAACGGATTTCTTTACAAAGCAGCTGACATTGTTCCAAATTTAGCTTTTTTAGATATTCTGGCAGCTGTATAGAAGCCAGAAAAGACTTTTTCTCCGGCTGAACTGTTTTTTCATTCATAATATCCCTTCTTAAAATATGATTTTCACGTCTGTATTTTCATTGTCAGGAGGGCATACTTTCTGTTCCGTTCACTTTTTCCGCACCAAAAGTGATTGTGTCAATGCCAGTAAAAATTCAGAATGCGGCAATGTTTTCAAAACAGAAATTGCTTTTTGTGTCAAATCTTCTGCTTCCTGTTGAGCAGCTTCCAATCCTAATAATGTCACAAATGTCACTTTCTGTTCTGCCGCATCACTGCCGACTGGTTTTCCAAGTACCTCTGTTGTACTGGTCACATCTAAAATATCATCCACAATCTGAAATGCCAAGCCCAAATAACTGCCATATGCATCAGCGGCAGCGATCTGTTCCTGCGTGGCATTCGCTGCAATACAGCCCATCCGACAAGCAACCCGAATCAACGCTCCTGTCTTAAAACCGCACATTGTACGTAATTGCTCTGCTGTAACATCGTTTCTGCCTTCCTGTTCCATGTCCAGCACCTGTCCGGCAATCATACCATGCTGTCCGCTGGCTTCTGACAATTCTGTCATCAGACGAATCTTTTGTGCATCCGATAAAACAGCATCCTCTGCCAAAATGGAAAAAGCATGAATACTTAGTGCATCTCCTGCCAAAATTGCAAGGGCTTCTGGATATGCCTTATGGCAAGATGGTCTGCCACGCCGCATATCATCATCATCCATTGCCGGCAAATCATCATGGATCAAGGAAAATGTATGTATCATTTCAATCGCCGCCGCAGCTGGCATTGCCTGTGTTTCTGTACCGCCGAACATCCGGCAGAATTCCAATACCAAAACCGGACGAATTCGTTTTCCACCAGCTGCAAGAGAATATCGCATTGCTTCTACAACAGAAGTTCTCTGCAATGCACTCACAGCATCATTTGGCAAATAATGTTCCAAAGCAGCTTCCACTTTTACAGCATCCTGCTGTAATTGCTGTTTCATCTCTGCTTCTGTCATCATCCCTGCTGCACCTCCTCTGTCGTCAAAGAAAACTGTTTTTCTGCTTCCTGCAAGGCATTCCGACAGGCTTCTGACAACTGTACACCCTTCTGATAAACTGCAATGGCCTCCTCCAATGGCAGCGATTCCTTCTCCAGCTTTTCCGTTAACTGTTGCAGCTGCTGCAAATTTTCTTCAAATGTCATAGGATTCTCCCTCCTGTACCACGACTTGTACCTGTATCGTACCATGTGCCAGTTGAATGGTCAGTCGATCTCCTGCTTTGATGCTTTTAGAAGATCGGATGACTTGATTTTCTCGATAAACAATGGCATATCCATTCGATAAAATCCGAAGCGGATTATTACTTTCTAATGCTGTCTGCTTTACTTGCAGCCGCCATGTTTGCTGTTGAACCTGATGCTGCATGGCTATTTGCAGCCGTTTTTCCAGTCCTTTTTGTCGATGCTGCAATGCCAGCAAACGATTCTGCGGAGAATGTTGCTGGAGTAGCTGTACCTGTGTTTGCAGCTGTATCTGTTTTTCCTGCAACAATCTGTATAAGACTGCTTGCAGCTGATGCAGACTTGCCTGTACTTCTTTTTGCAGAACAGAAAACTGTCTCTGTGGGGCAAAGTGAGAAAGTGTCCTTTGCTGTGCGGTGAGCTGCGTCTGTTTTTGCTGTAATAATAATACCATTGCCGTTTCCATCCGTTTGCGGTATGCTTGTATCTGCTGTAACAAGTCCAATGCTGATGGAACCGCCAGTTCTGCCGCTGCCGATGGTGTCGGTGCTCGTAAATCTGCTGCATAATCCGTCAATGTCTCATCCGTTTCATGACCCACTGCGGAAATAATCGGTATCGGACAGTGGTAGACAGCCAGAACCACTTCTTCCGTCTGAAACGCCTGTAAATCCTCCGCAGAACCACCGCCTCGTCCGATAATCAAAATATCACAATCAGATTGTTCTGCTGTTTGCATGGCACGACAAATCGACTGTGGAGCAGCATCCCCTTGCACCTGTGCTGGAAACAAACATAACTGTACCAACGGAAACCGTCTGCCAATCACTTGCTCAATATCATGAATAGCTGCACCGGAAGCAGAGGTTACCACACCAATTTTCTTTGGAAAAGGCGGCAGTGTTTTTTTCCTTGCAGTATCAAATACACCCATTGCTGCAAGCTTTTTCTTCCGTTGCTCCAAAGCAGCCTGCTGCTGTCCTATGCCGTCTATTTGCAAATCTGTCACATATATCTGAAAGGTGCCATCCCGCTCATACAACGTAGCCGAACCGGCAGCAATCACACATAAGCCATCTGCAAGTGGTATCCGAATGCGGCTTGCCTGCGTGCGAAACAGCACCGCTTTGACACTACTCTCCGCATCTTTCAATGTAAAATAACAGTGCCCGGAACGTTGATTTCGAATAAATCCGGAAATTTCTCCTCGAACCAGAATTCCATTCAAATGTACATCTTCTTTTAATTTAAACATCACATAGCGGTTCAGTTGTGTGACCGTTAAGACTGCCATGTCACACCTCCTTCTGCTTGTATCGCTGCATAGATTGCCGCTCCAACCGCATTGTCACAGGAAAATGCCGGTTCCGCAAAATAAGCATTTCCAGCCTGCAATAATTTTTCCCGCATCCATTGATTCGACATGACACCACCTGCATACAGAACGGGTAAATTCCCATATTGTTGTCTGGCAGCAGTCGTCATTGCAAAAATGGTATCTCTCACACTGGTCAGACAATACCGTGCTACATCTTCCGGCAAAGCCCCCTGTTGTATCATAGATTGACAACGATTTTCCAAACCAGAAAGGCAGCAATTCCCATCCCGAATCACTGGTTTGGTACGGTATTGCTTCATACTGTTGGCAGCCAACTGCTCCAATTCTGCACCGCAAGGAAATTGCAATTGCAGCATGAGTCCAACTCGATCAATTGCTTGACCTGCCTTCAAATCCAATGATGTCCCAACCTGTGTAATTTTCAAACAAAGCACATCGTCTGGCTCACAAAGCAGGCAATCCGTTGTCCCACCGCTGACATGAAATGCCAAAAAACGGGTTTGCAGCAGAGAAAGCTTATTTGCAGAATATAAAGCCGCCAAAATATGACCAACCTGATGAGATGTTTCGTAAATAGGAAGTCCAGCAGTGATGCCAATCATATTGGCAGCAGTCTTTCCACAAAGAAAACAAGGCATATAAGAGCCCTCTATATTGCGTGGACGTACCGTCACACCAATGCCTGTTAAGTTTTGCGGCGGCTTTGGCAGTAGCGTTTGCAACACTTCCGGCAGCTGTCGGGTATGATGGAATACAGCATCACTCTGCCGCAAACCTGCCATACCAGCTTTTACTGGGAGTAATTTTTTCGTCTGCCGCACCTGCCCACTTTCTGCATCCAATAAGGCACAGGAAGTAGTATAATTACTGGTATCCAATCCCAAAAATTCACGCATGAGATTCTGCACCAATTTCCTTCGCATGATCTCGAGCATAATTGCCCAATACGCCGTTGACGAAAGAAATATCTTCCTGATAGCCATATGCTTTTGCAAGAGAAATTGCCTCGGAAATAGCAGCATTCATTGGCATTTGTGCATCATAGCGAATTTCATACAGTGCCAGCCGCAAAATACTCAGATTAATTTTGGGAATTCTGTTGAGTACCCGCTTAGTACTATAAGCAGAGATAATCTCATCCAATTCTGCCTGATGCACTACCACACCATTTACCATTTCCTTTACTGCATCAGAAATAGGCAGTGCCGCAGATTCTTCTGCAATCTGAAATAATACTTCTGGTGCTTCCTCTTGAAACTGCATTTCAAATAAAATATAAAATGCACACTCTCTTGTTTCATGTCTTGTCATAACGTCCTCCCTATGCAGCCGGCTTACTTCCTGCATTGTTCCTTCTCGTGCAGCAATGCAGAACCGGTCGGCAGTAATTGATTGATCTTGTGCGAAGCAGTCCTTTAATATAACAATGTGAGTTCGATGAGAATGCATTCTACCGCTGCCAATCACAAACTGTGCCGGCAGA
>CAUDDP010000023.1 GCA_958448395.1 uncultured Oscillospiraceae bacterium
AAATCACGTTGACAAATGCACCAAAATGTAGTATCCTAATATTACATTCGCTGACCGTCCAATAGGCAGACGAATACATGAAACCGCCTCTCTGGAATTGAATCCGGTGAGGTGGCTTATGTATATACTTTTCCATATGTTATTATAAGAGTGTTCTTATAGTAATTAAAAATGGTGAGTAGACGATTACGCTTATTGTATCGCTGCCACCACCAATCCGAGTTGAATCCGAATGAAATTCTCCAGCAATTTTACAATTGCTGGGGGATTTCTTTTTTCTTTTCCTATTTATCATTGCTTTTTTACAAAAAAAGCTTGAATTTGTGCGGCGTTTTCGTTATACTAAAAGAGATGTAATTTTATTTGGATTTTTGAGGAGGAATTTGTATGCAAATGATTGGAAAGGCATCGAAAATGACGGCATTGCTGCTGGCAGCCGTTGTTACCGTTAGTGCAGCAGTATCCTTGAAGGACTGGAATGCTGCCCCGGTAGTCGCAGCAGAGGATACAGTAAAAATTTTAGCAGTCGGTGATTCCATTACACATGGTTATATTAACGGTGATAATGGTTACCGTAAGTATTTTTGTTATGATTTGAAGCAAAACGGTATCACCAATTTTGATATGGTTGGTCCAAATAATGCTTGGTCAAATGAAGCAACCTATGATTGGAATGGTACAACGATTACCTACGATCCGCAACATGCTGGATATAGCGGTTATGCGATTCGGAAAATTGGTAGTCGTCAGGGCATTCAGGAGACGATTTTTGATAATACTTACACAAACGGCGACCGTAGTGGTAATATGTTGGATGCTTATGATCCGGATATTGTTATGCTGCAAATTGGTACAAACGATATTTTGGATGCACAACTGAACGGCATTGGGGATCGATTGGAAGAATTGGTGGACAAGATTTTACCGTATGTTTCCGAAACTGGCAAGGTGCTGTATCTTGCTTCTATTCCGGAAATTGATGTTTCGGTTCGCTATGACTGGCTGGGTGCTTATGAATGGGCAGTAGAAGGCGGCGTTTCCTATGCAGAGGATCCGATTACCTTTACGGCAAATGTGCAGAAGGCATTGGACGACTACAATACAACGGTGAAAAATCTGGTTGCTAAAAAACAGGCAGAAGGAGCAAATATTGTATTCTCTGATATTAACAGTGTTGTAGATAGGAAGACGGGTTTGGAAGACGGTGTTCACCCAAATGAAGATGGTTATGCTTGTATGGGACAACACTGGGCAGATTTGTTGACGGAGACGTATTTTAATGGAATGGTAAAACCGCCGGTTACAACGACTGCTACAACAGAAACAACGACAGAGACCACGACAACTATAACTACTACAACAGAAATGCCGATAGAGACCACAACAACTTCCCAGACAACTACTACAACACAAACCACGACAACGCATACGCAAACCACACCGTCTGGCGATGGTTCTGACATCACGCTGACGGATGTTGCATTTGATACTGTGATTGACATCAGTGCTTATAAGGATATTGCTTCGATTGATATTGTCATCCAAGAACGTCCGGAATATGGCATGAATGGGAATGTTTCATTTGATAACTGGCAGGAGCCTACTAGCTTTACATTGGATGATTTTGATGGGACAGTACTCACAGTTACCCCGTCAAAAGATTATGAAAAAATGACAATCAGCAAATTCTATGGAGAAGCAACTTTGGAGAAGGTTGTGATCCATCTGAAGGGCAGTGCTGTTACGACAGATTCTACTATAGAAGTGACGACCACGACCACTACCACTAAAGCAACAGAAACAACAGAACAAACCACGACAACGACGGTTACTACTGTTACAACAGGAGAAACCTTGCCGGCTGGGGATGTCAATGGAGACGGCAAAACTGATTTGACAGATTTGGTTCTGCTGCAAAAGTATCTGGTTCGCAAGGGAACGCTCACAGAAGAACAGGCTAAGCGTGCCGACTTGCATGCAGACAATCGTCTCAATGTCGTAGACGCTATATTGCTTAGACGGTTACTTTTACAGAATGACTAAGGTTTGATATTCTGAAAAAGTCGGGATAAAAAGCAAGCAATGCAACAATAGAACAGAAAAGCGGTCTGAAATACACATCAGACCGTTTTTATTTTTTATAACGTGAGTTCGATGAGAGAGTTTTATCTGCCGAATGGCAACTGCGGTCAAGCTGGTTCCAGCTTGGCAGAGGGGTGCAGGGGACAAGCTGTCCCCTGCAAAGTAAACGAGATGGATAAAGTAGCAGAACGAGGAATCAGCTGCTGCTGTTCGCCCTCTGAAAAAACAAAACGATATAGAATACAGAAATTTAGAGAAACGAGGTAGCAAGTATGTACAACGTACAACGGACACAGGTAGGGAGCGAAGCGATTCTGCCGGCACAGTTTGTGATTGGCAGCGGTAGAATGCATTCTTGTCGAACTCACATTTTTATAAAAATTATTTTTCCAGCAGTAAATGGCGTTTTAATAAAATAGAATCCGTCACATTGACTGCTTTGTCAAGATTATAGTCCGCTCGTTTCCACTGCTCCAGTGTCAGCGTATCTCGACGCAGCAAATACCGATGCAGCATGACCAAATCCATCAAATCAGTCTTACCGTCTTCATTGATATCGCCTTTCGTTTCCTCAATGGCGGTTTCTGGCACCAGCCAGTGATCTGTTACAGAAATCATGCAGAGCAGCCGAATGGTATCTCCATAGTAAACATCTTCCCCATAGTTGCTGATATAGTCCCAAAGGGTTTCTTCCCATTCGGAAGATTCCCTGTCGCAGGCTGCTGCAACCAGAAACGGTGCGACAAAGCAGAGATCATTGTAATCTTCTGTTGCGATGCCATCCAGCGTATAGCCAGCCATAATTTGATTGGGGTCGCCATTTGTTGTTTTTTGTATCCATTGATTCAGTTTGTTCAGAACGGCTTCCACCGTTGTATTTTTGGCATGATACAGAGACTCCACGCCGAGTCGCCAAGGGGTACGACAGCTGTTATAGGCGTATTGACCGTCTGTTACATCTTCTAAGAAATTGGCTGGTGCTGGAACAAATTCGCCGTTTGCATCTTTGATGATAAAATCCGGCAGCAAACCAGTCTGCTGGCCTTCCGTGATGGATGCAATCACTGCACAAGTGCCATCATAGAGCTGATTCCAGCGGGTATCGCCGGTTACGGCGGCAAAGATTGGGAAGTACTGCAAGATAAAATCGGAAGAACGAGTGGCATGATAGTAGGTTTCCCCTGGTTCTGACCAGTGCACCCAGTCACCGAGTTGTAACAGCCAGTCCGTTTGGTTGACCTCGTACTCCATAATGTCATGGATGACAGACAATGCGGTTTCCCGATAATTGATATCACCGTCACTGCCCCATTTTTGATCCGCTAATAGGAGCGAATAGGCAATATCCAAATCACCGTCTGTGGCGGAATCTGCTTCTCCCCCCTGCATGGCACCATCTACTGCCCCATCAATGAGTGCAGTGCCGTTGTCGCATTGCTGCCAGGACATCAGGTTTGGTCCGATGTCGCTCAGGTGTGCCCGATAGTAGCGGTACATGCCGTCAAACGTTTCTTTTGCTTCCGTATCATAGTCTGCCATACAGACAGTAATCAACATACCATAGCCGTGTGCTTCTGAAACAGTTACTGGAACAGAGACTTCATCCCCAGCATAACGTTCCTCATTGTAGGAGACATAATATTGTGGCTCACCAGTTTGCACATAGGTGTCTTCCATCACATAGGTATCTTTCCATTGCAGATAGGTTTCCTGTAAGGTTTGTTCACGAATGGGTTCTGCTGCATATGTAGTGAAAAACAAGCTGCTGTTCTGTATGGTAAGCAGAGCAGCCGTCAGGATAACCGTGATTTTTTGGCATTGTTTCATAGAAAACGCTCCTCGTTTGTTTGATTTTTTCTTTATTTTATCATATTTGTAGGAGGCAGTCAAGGCATTTTTTCCGCTTTTTATTAAAGTGGAGAAAATGCCTTATGTTGGGGAACTGCGTTCAGACGGCGACTGCGGTCAAGCTGGCTTCAGGCGGCGAGTCGCCGCCGACAGTCCATCTACCGTTATAAAATGGAAAAGATGGGGCATTGGATGCCCTCAAGGGCGGGAGACGATTGCACGCCGTAGGCATTGCGGTCAAGCTGGCTCCAGCTTGGCGGAGGGGTTATTCCCCACAGTGTGGGGAAATGTCCCGAAGGGACAAAAGGGAAGGGCAGGGGACAAGCTGTCCCCTGCAAAGTAAACGAGATGGATAAAGTAGCAGAACGAGGAATCAGCTGCCGCTGTCCGCCCTCTGAAAAAACAGAACTATACAAAATACAGAAATTTAGAGAAACAAGGTAACAAGTATGTACAACGTACAACGGCGGACAGCGGACACAGGCAAAGAGCGAAGCGAATTTGCCGACGGAGGTGAGACCGGTATGCGTGAGAGAAAATACAAAAATGGATTTTCTCAGCATTCAGGAAAATGTACCTGTAAGCATGGAGAAATGGAAAAATTGGAGAAAAAGGAATTGTTTTTCTACTTACTTTTTCAGATTGCATCTCCTATTTTCCGATTCTGCAAAAATCACAGAAAAAATGAAAAAATGCTTTTGCAAACAAGAATCTTTTTGAATTTCTTGACAAGATACCGCTGAATCTGGTACAATAAACGTATAGAAAGGAAAATAGGTTCCTTTTTTTCGGCTGGCACATTTGGCAGAACAGTCGGAATCCACAGTAAGAATCGGAAAGGACTTGATGAATATGGGATTGACATTAACCGAAAAGATCCTGAAAGCCCACTTGGTAGAGGGTGAATTGAAAAAGGGTACCGAAATCGGCATTCGGATTGACCAGACCTTGACGCAGGATGCGACTGGTACCATGGCATATCTGGAATTTGAGGCAATGGGTGTGCCGAGAGTACGGACAGAACGTAGTGTTGCCTATATCGACCACAATACCCTGCAAAGCGGTTTTGAAAATGCAGACGACCATCGTTTTATCGGTAGTGTTGCCAAAAAGCATGGTATCTATTTCTCCCGTCCGGGCAACGGTATTTGCCATCAGGTACATCTGGAACGCTTTGGCGTACCGGGCAAGACCCTGATTGGTTCGGACAGCCATACCCCCACTGGCGGCGGTATTGGTATGATTGCAATGGGTGCAGGCGGTTTGGATGTTGCTGTTGCAATGGGCGGCGGTACATACTATATTACCTGTCCCAAAATTGTAAAAGTAGAGCTGACCGGCAAGCTGTCTCCGTGGGTGGCTGCAAAGGATGTCATCCTTGAAGTCCTCAAGCGGCTCTCTGTAAAGGGCGGCGTTGGAAAAGTCATTGAATACTGCGGCGAAGGCGTGAAGAGCCTTTCTGTACCAGAACGTGCCACCATCACCAATATGGGTGCAGAACTGGGTGCAACCACCTCTATTTTCCCGTCTGACGAAGTGACCAAGCAGTTTCTCGAAGCACAGGGCAGAGGCGAAGTCTGGACAGAACAGAAGGCAGATCCAGATGCCGTTTATGATGAAGTCGTAGAGATTAACCTGAGTGAACTCGTTCCATTGGCAGCCTGTCCGCATTCTCCGGACAATGTCAAAAGTGTGGCTGAAATCGGCAAGCTGAAAATTGATCAGGTCTGCATTGGTTCCTGCACCAATTCCTCGCTGTTGGATATGATGAAGGTGGCTTACATTCTGAAGGGGAAGACGGTCAACCCAGATGTTTCTCTTTCCATTGCACCGGGTTCCAAGCAGGTGCTGACCATGATGGCAGATTTGGGCTTGCTGAAGATTATGATTGATGCCGGGGCAAGAATTTTGGAAAGTGCGTGTGGTCCGTGCATTGGTATGGGACAGTCCCCGAACTCCGGCGGTATTTCCCTGCGTACCTTTAACAGAAACTTCCTCGGTCGTTCTGGAACAAAGGACGGTCAGATTTATCTGGTTTCTCCAGAGTTGGCAGCATATTCTGCATTGACGGGTTATCTGAGCGATCCGAGAGAACTGGGCGAAATGCCGACCTTTACCCTGCCGGAGAAGTTTACGGTCAACGACAATATGATTGTAAAGCCAGTAGACGAAGCAGACATGGACAGTGTAGAGATTCTGCGTGGTCCGAACATCAAGCCATTTCCGGAAACCGCACCGCTGGAAGCAACCATTACCGCTGGCTGCTCTTTGAAGGTCGGCGACAATATCACCACCGACCACATTATGCCGGCTGGTGCAAAGATTCTGCCGCTGCGTTCCAATATTCCAGCGATTTCTCAGCACTGCTTTACGGTTTGTGATGAAGCATTCCCAACCAGAGCAAAGGAAATGGGCAAGAGCATCATCGTCGGCGGTTCCAACTACGGACAGGGTTCTTCGAGAGAACATGCTGCACTTGCACCGCTGTATCTGGGCGTTAAGGCAGTTCTGGTGAAGAGTTTTGCAAGAATCCATCGGGCAAACCTGATTAACGCTGGCATTCTGCCGCTGACTTTTGTGGAGGAAGCAGATTATGAGAAGATTTCTCAGGGCGATGAACTGGAGCTGGCAGATGTTCGTGCAAAGGTGGAAGCAGGGGAAACGACGCTGACACTGGTCAACAAGACAACCGGTACAGAAATTCCAGTACTCTGTGAACTGACCGGCAGAACCAAGGATATTATTTTGGCAGGCGGTTTGCTGGATTATACCAGAAATGCATTGAGTAAGTAAGAAAGCAGAAGAAGAGACAGAAATGGAATATTGGGTACAGGTTGGAAGTGGGATCCAATCGGCTCGCCGGGTGCATATTCGTTCATGGACAGATTTTTTACTTGTGATGGGAATGGCCGTGCTCTATGTCGGAATGCAGTATGCAGCGAAAAGGTTGTTCCCGAATGTACCACAAGGTGCAATACAGATTGGGATTATCGTGATTCTATTTATCATGGCATGGATTTACATGTTTATATGCTGTTGACACTTTACGAATGGAGACAATATGAAAAAGCCAAATAAGCAGAAGAAGCGAAAGCAGACCGTTTTGCATCAAAAACGAACAAAGTCGAAAAAGCAGGAGCATTTTACTTTATGGGATGGGATCTATTTGTTTTTGGAAACGGTTGTGGAAACTGTAATAGCTTGGCTGACCTGAGGTGATGACATGACAAATAAGCTTTCCTTGAACCGCAACCAACTAAAATATCTGGTCATTGTGGCAATGCTGATTGACCACATTGCATGGGCATTTGTTCCAACTGCTTCCATATTGGGGCAGATTATGCACTTTATCGGTCGTCTGACCGGACCTACGATGGCATACATGCTTGCAGAAGGGTATTGTTACACTCGAAATGTGAAAAAGTATGCGTTGCGTTTGGGCATTTTTGCCCTGCTCTCATGGCTGCCGTTCTCCTATTTTGAGTATGGTGGATTCAGGCTCAGCTTTGGTGTGATTTATACCTTGCTGCTGAGTTTGCTGGGAATCTGGCTCTGGGATAAGGGCAACTGTGCAAAACCCGTAAAGGTATTGGGTATCATTGGGCTGTGCATCTTATCATTATTTGGAGATTGGCCGATTTTTGATGTGCTGTATGCATTATTTCTGTTTATCTATCGGAAGAAACCAAGAGCAAAGTGGACGGCATTTTGTGTTATCACACTGTTTTGCTGTCTGGATATTTTCTTTGCACAGCCGTGGTGGGCAGCATTGTTTCAACTTGGTATTTTTATGGTGCCACTGCTCATTCAATTTTGTTACAATGGCGAAAGCGGCAGCAAAAAACCGTTTCACAAGTGGTTTTTCTATGTGTTCTATCCAGCACATTTGCTGGTGCTGGGGCTGCTGAAATGGGTGGTATTTGCATAAATGGCACGGAACAAGAAAGAGCCGGATATCTGGGCTATCTTCGGGCAGCCGGATACGAAAGCAAAATACATTTCTATGGAAAAAGTCATGCAGGAGGAAGCTCTCTGTAAACAGCTGCAAAATGCACAGCGAAAGCAGGGAAAACAGGAGCGGAAAGAACGGGCAATTGCAATTGGAATTTTGGTTATTGCTTTGCTTTTGTGTCTTCCCATTTGTTTATACTATTTAAAAAGGAAGGCAGAAACGCTGGTTGGATTTTTTCATGCTCTGAGAGAAGATCCCGTCTTCATAGTTGGCATGACAGCGGTACTGCTTCCGGTTACCTGTATTTTGTATGCTTTCATCCGAAGGATTGGGAAGAAAAAACATACACACTTGCTGGAATTTTGCATTGTGCTGGCAGGATTGTTGATAGGGATTGGATATATCCTGATGCAGGAGTGGACAAAGTCTTCCTGATACAATAAATTTGGAGGGGGTTGTTCAAATGCTCTTGGAAATTGCGGATCGTATCAGTGAAAATAATCCTTCTGTGCATGCTGCTATGACAGAATGTCTGGAAAACACAGCTGCTTATGCAGAAAAGTATGCGGAACGGTATGCAGAACGTGGTATAGATGGAAAGACCTGTGACAGGGATACGCTTTGCTGGATTGCCATGGTGGATGAGCTGGAAGCATCCGGTGATGTCGTGGAGATTGACAGCAACTCTTATCTGGAGGATTTTCTCTGGGCAATTCAACAGTTGCGAACAGCAAAGGATTTGGATTTTTCCGGTTTGCACCTGTCAGAAGATGGGGATGTGTATGAATGGTATGCCACCTGTAATGTATTTTTGCAGGAAAAAGGTATGTTGTTTTGTGGCATTGATATTGACAGCGATGATATAGAATTGATTCTGGTGACAACGGTGGTATATGACAAAATTTCTGTGTTAGCAAAGCGTGCCGGACATAGGATTGTTCCAGCAGAAACGCTTTAAGTTGAATTGTTGCAGTTACAACAATGAGAAAAAATCTGAGGAGGAAAAAACAATGGCAAAGATTCAAATGACAACGCCGCTGGTAGAGATGGATGGCGACGAGATGACCCGTATCCTGTGGCAATGGATTAAGGACATTCTGCTGACACCGTATGTAGACCTCAAGACAGAATATTATGACCTCGGTCTGGAATATCGGGAAAAGACCAAGGATCAGGTGACTATTGACAGTGCCAATGCAACCTTGAAATATGGCGTTGCTGTAAAGTGTGCAACCATTACCCCGAATGCTGCCAGAATGCCGGAATACAACCTCTCCCAGATGTGGAAGAGCCCGAATGGTACGATTCGTGCCATTCTGGATGGTACGGTATTCCGTACCCCGATTCTGGTGAAAGGGATAGAACCATATATTCCGACTTGGACAAAGCCGATTACCATTGCCCGTCATGCATATGGCGATGTGTATAAGAATACTGAAATGAAGGTACAGCAAGGTTCTAAGGCAGAGCTGGTGGTAACAGATGCAGAGGGCAAGGAAACGCGTCAGCTGATTTTTGATTTTCAGGATACAGATGGCATTATTCAGGGTCTGCACAACAAGAAGAATTCGATTGCTGGTTTTGCACGGGCTTGCTTCAACTATGGTCTGGATTTGAAGCAGGATGTCTGGTTTGCAACCAAGGACACCATCTCCAAGCAGTACGACCATACCTTTAAGGATATCTTCCAGGAAATCTTTGATGCAGAGTATAAGGAAAAGTTTGCAGCAGCAGGCATTGAATACTTCTATACCTTGATTGATGATGCAGTTGCAAGAGTGATTCGTTCCAATGGCGGCTATATTTGGGCTTGCAAGAACTATGATGGGGACGTCATGTCTGATATGGTTTCCACAGCTTACGGCAGTCTGGCAATGATGACATCTGTACTGGTTTCCCCGACTGGTATCTATGAATATGAAGCAGCACATGGCACAGTACAGCGGCACTATTACAAGTATCTGAAGGGTGAGGAGACCTCTACCAACTCTGTTGCTACTATCTTTGCATGGAGCGGTGCATTGCGGAAGCGTGGTGAACTGGACAACCTGCCAGAGCTGATGGCATTTGCAGACAAGCTGGAGCAGGCAACCATCCAGACGATTGAAGATGGCGTGATGACTGGCGATCTATACTTGATTTCCAAGCTGGAGAATAAGAAGAAGGTCAACTCCAAGGAATTTTTGGAGGCCATCCATGAGAGACTGGCTGCAAAAATGCAGTAAACATTGCAGAAAAAAGAGAATGGGAGTGCAATCCAATGATGCTGAAAGAATCGGTTTCTGACTCTGTGATTCGGAGACTGCCACGATATTATCGCTATCTTTCGGAACTGGAGCGAGAGGGCGTAGAACGTACCTCCTCGCAGGCACTGGCAGCACAGCTCGGCTTGACGGCATCGCAAATTCGGCAGGACTTGAACTGTTTTGGCGGATTCGGACATCAGGGCTATGGCTATCATGTATCAGACTTACGGGCACAATTAGGTAGAATTATAGGATTGGAACGGTGTATGCCGGCAATTTTAATCGGTGCTGGTCATTTGGGCAGCGTGATTGCGGTGAACATTGATTTCACAGCATATGGATTCTATTTGACAGGTATTTTTGATATTGTGCCAACAGTTTGCGGGCAGGTGCTGGGCGGATTGACGGTACAGCATATGACGCAGCTTTCCACCTTCTGCGAACAGATGCATCCGGCTGCGGCGGTGCTTTGTATTCCGGAGCATGCTGCACAGGCAGTGGCAGAAGATCTGGTGGCGATGGGAATCAATGGGTTTTGGAATTTCAGTCATTGTGATTTAGAAGTCGATCATTCCCGGATACAGGTGGAAAATGTGCATCTGGGGGATAGTCTGATGGCATTATCCTATCGGCTGCACCAGAACACAACAGAAAAATAAAAAATGGCTGTCAGTGCATTGCTGGCAGCCTTTTTTGATAAAACACGTCATTTGATGAACAAGTTTTATCAGCCAAGCGGTGATTCCTCGCAGTGTGGAGAAATATCCCGAAGAGACAAAGGGGAGGAGAACTTATGGTCAGGCTGGTTCTGCTTGTACTTGTATTGGGATGGATAGAATGCATTCTCATTGAACCGATCTTAAATAAAAATGAAATTTTATCAAAGCAATACAGGTTTTCAACAAAAAAATTGTACGGAGTTGTAAAAGTAGCACATTTTTACAATCAAATTTTGTTTAAAATTACAAAAAGGAAAAAAACGGTTGACATTTCCAGATTTGGGTGGTAAAATAAAGAAAAAGAGATGGAAGGAAGTGGATAAGATGCATTGTGCAGGATGGGTGTTGGTGAAGATATACAATCAGGTAGGATGCTGATTGCCAACTCTCAAGGAAATTGCACAAGGCGGAAATCTGCTTACAGAAAAAGGACGGGTGTGTATGCAGGAAGCGGCGTATGATGCCTGTTTTTTGCCATCTAAATTGGAAAGGTGGAGGAAGTAACATGAGAATGAAGAAAATGTTAGCCGTGTTGGCAGCAATCAGTATGCTGGCGACGATGGGTGTCACCGCATCAGCGGAAGACGAGGCAGTGGTTACCACAACTGTGACCACCGCAGAAGAAGCGGTAACGACCACTGCAACGGAAGGAACAACCGAAACAGCAGAGACCACCGCAGAAACGATAACTGGCAGTGAGACAGAGACAACGGTTGCAACGGAAGAAAATGAAACAGTAAATAGAATCATGGATACGGCGGAATTCACTTTGAATGGGGTCAAGTTTCAAGCGATTCAGGTCGATCCACAGGATAGAGATCCACAAGATCCGTTATATCAGTCTGGATGTGCTGGCTTGACGATTAATCGCATTCAGGAAGATGGAACGGTAGTTGCGACTAATCTTGTTGATATAGAATTATTTGTATTGGGAGATTATGAGGAAGCCAAAAAGTCCATTTCAGACTTTTTCTCTGTAAGCGGTGATGTTTTGACGATTGATGCGTACCGTGGTGAGGTGTCTTATCAGTATGTGAACGGTCAGTTTGTAAAGGCTGACGAAGTAGTTACTACTACAACTGTTATTGAAGAAGGCAACGCTACAACGACAACTGTAACTTCAGATGAAACTGTGACAGAGGGAATGCTGTATCAGATTTTCGAAGAATATGTAGCAGAGAAGCAGGCAGCAGATCCGTCACATTCTGTTGGAGATATTGATTCGTTCTATTACGATGCAGAAACACAAACTGCATATGGTGTATATGGACGAAATGGTTCTATGTATTACGATAGACTGTGTGTAATTACGAAAGATGGTGTTGTAGAACAAGATTTAGGTGAAATGAATTATGAAGAGGATGCATGGGACATTGAAGAAGCTGCTTACTTTACTTGCAATGATTCCAGATTCATTGTCGCAGTTGTTGACCTTTATAGCAACGGCGGATGTTTGTATGCAATTAACGTTTACAATGTGAGCAGCGGCACTCCAGTGAAAACAAATTTGTACAGAATTCTCATTGGAAATGTAATTAAACCGCATGGTTACCCTGTTACGGATCCGAACTCTTCGATTGAGTTAGAGGATTACTTTACTGCATGGACAGATGACACCATTACGTTAAATGGTGTCGATTATGCTTATGATACTGCCAGCCAAAGGTTTGTAGAAACTGGAAACTCTGGTAAAACAGACGACGGCAAGACCGATTCTGACAGCACTTCCACCAAACCTTCCACCAACAATACCGCAGGCACACCGAAGACTGGCGATGTTGCCACGATTCCGGCAGTTGCTCTTGGTTTGACGATGACCGCAGCAGGTGTTGCTGCTATCATCTATAAGAAGAGAAAGTAAGTTCTCTTCTCTCTCCCTTTTGGGATTCCATGGGAATCCATTTCATGATATAACTGTGTCCGGACATGGCTGTCACTTTAAAACGTGTCCGGACACGCTTTTTTATCTGGTTGATAGCAAAAACACCGCAGCGAACAAACCGCTGCGGTGTTTTTCAATTCGTTTCCATCAGGAATCAGGACTGCTTTTTCTTTGTTGTTGTAACAGCAGCCGTGTCAACCGTTACATTGGCAACCGGTACAGCCGTGGTGGTTGCTTCTACTGTCGGGGTATCTACCTTTTTCCCCTTGACATAAACCTTGTTGGTATAGTCTCCTACTGCCCAAACACGATTCCACTTTTCACAGGAAATCGTTGGGGTGTAGTTAAAGGAAACGGTGTCTCCCTCCATCTGCGGAGCACCCAGCAGGTTGACGGTTACCGTCAAATCCGCAGCAGACAGCTGTTCAATCTGGTTCTTCGGGCCAATCATGGTAACGGTCAGCTGGCTGGTATCGACGGTCATATTATAAGTTGTGGGGGCATTCATAATGCTGATATCTGTCACAATAAATTCCTTCTCTATCAGATTGGAGGAATCCAACGACAGATTGACAGAGGTGATGCCGGAGAGGTTTTCGTAGTTTTCTGGAATCTCCAGCGTATAATCCTTGGAGAAGTCCATGCCGATGTCAGAAAGGGAAAGTTGTCCCATGCTGAATGCAGTTTCTGCATCCAGATTCGCATCCGGTGCCGCCAGTGTAATATGATCCGCTGACTGTTTCAAGATACTTCGTAAGTATGCCTCATCGAAGTTTGTCGGCACATTTCGCAGCTGATATGTAATATCCAGCTCCTGTGTATACTGAACTGGAATTTCTACCGCATAGTTGGAAAGGGTGTAGTCTAAGTGCGAACTCTGGACTGGCGTGTCATTTTCATCCCGAAATTCCAACTGATCTGTGGTCAGGATGGTAGTTGCGGAAAGCTCTCGTTCTTTTGGAATCACCGCTGCTGCATAGCTGATGCGGTTCAGGATGGCCTCTGGTCCGCTGACCTCCACTTCATTTGGCGTTACACGAACTTCATTGGTATTGATAATACAATTATCGGCACTGGTAACCTTGCTGATGTCATCCTGAATGGGATATTTTTTTGTGACAATTTTATCAAATCGTACATTTACAGACTTCGGGGAAATGGATTTTATTGTAAATTGTGTCCCATCTTTACTGGAGATACCGATTTCCAGTGTTTTCACACCAGAAGTGGTTACATTTTCTACGATTGGTGTTGCTACCATATCATTTGCATCCAGATTACCGATTTGGGAACGATTGCCTTCGATTTGTACGGTGACTTCTTCTACATTGTAATCAATGACGCTGTAACCGTTCAGTTCTGCCGCTGTTCCAGTGATATCAACAGAAAGCGGAATATGGGAAATGGTGCGAGGTGTAGTGGGATACAAACTAATGGAAATGGCAAACCATAGAAAAATAGCAGTGATGATGGAAAAAATCATGGTTCCCATTTTTGTATTAAATAGGTATGAGAATAGGCGAAACCGTTTTTTTTCTGGATTTTTTGCTGTTTTCATGGCTTCTCCTTCTCCTTTTTTGACTTGATAAACGGAATTTTACGGGCAGCCTTGCGAATGGCAGAGTCCGTATCCGTTTGAATTAACCGTTCTATCAACAGTGTTTTCAGTTGTTCCCGGGTAAAGCCGCTTTTGAGCAGACCATTTTCTGCAACAGAAATAGAACCCGTTTCTTCCGATACAACAATCACAATGGCATCTGAATTTTCACTCATGCCAATGGCAGCACGGTGACGAGAACCGAGCTTTTTGTTAATCAGTTCTTCCTTCTGTGGTTTTGGTAGAAAGCAGGCAGCTGCTAAGATCATGCCGTCCCGCATAATGACAGCTCCATCATGCAGTGGTGTCTTCGGATAAAAGATATTTCCAAATAACTCTTTGCTGGGTGTGGCATTGAGTACAGTACCATTATCAATCTGTTCTCCCAGACGGGTTTGCCGTTCTACTACAATCAGTGCTCCCGTAGAAGTTGCAGATAACTCTACACAGGCATCACAAATGGCTTCGATTGCGTTCCCCCAGACGGCGGCATCACCGGTTGGCATAGAGAGCCCGAGCGATAAGCCCCATTTGCTGTTGCCGGCCTTTTCCAATGCACGGCGAAGTTCCGGTTGAAACATAATCATCAAAGCAATTAGCCCCACACTGAATGCCTGTTCCATCAGGTAGGAAACCACTTTCATTTGCATAAATTTTGCAACAATATAGGCAATGAACAACAGTGCAATGCCTTTCATTAATTGTCCGGCACGGGTTTCCCGTACCAGTTTGATGACCCAGTACACCAGATAGGAAAGTACTAGAATATCAAAAACATCCACCAATTCTGTGGTTTTTAGAATACTGAACAGGCTGTTCAATGCATCCTTACACCATGTCACCAACTCTGTCCATCTCACCTGTTTGTTGTCACACCCTTCTTTTCCCACTGCTTGCAATACAGGGAGCCGTTGTTTTTGCAAACGAAACTACAATTTACATGGGCTCCCGTTTCTGGGCACATTTTGTTTCTCTCTTTCTATTGTAACAAGCTTCCGGCAGAATTGCAATAGCTTTCACAAAATTTTCATAGAAATTACGTTTGGATTCCTGTAAGACAAGCTGTTGCATTATCATGTCATATCAGCTTTTATCAGGACAGGAAGAAATGATTTGTATCTTCCCACTACAAAATAGAAGGGGCTGCTCGCCCCTTAATATGGTATACATCCGGTTTTTATTTTATGATGTGGTAATGGTACGAATGGCATTTCCCAATGCAGCGACTTCCGGCAGTGTATTAAAAATAGATGGTGCAAATCGAACGGTTCCACCATCTATTGTACCAATGGAACGATGTGCCAATGGTGCACAATGCAAACCAGCCCGGAGACAAAAGCCTTTTTGATCCAGTGCTTCTGCAAGGGCTTCTGCCGGAAATCCGTTGGCATTGAAGGAAATAATGGGTGCATACTTGACATTTGGCTGCCGATAAACTGTGATTTGTGGCATGGTTTGCAGCATGGAAAGCAGTTTTTCGCAGCAGGCGGTTTCATGTCGAAAAATTCGGTTGACTGTCTTTTCTCGTACAAAGGAAATACCGGCACGCAGTGATAGAATACCAGCAATGTTCAGGGTACCGCATTCCAGACGATCTGGCAGAAAGTCTGGCATTTCCAGTTTGGCAGAAAGGCTTCCCGTACCACCATATAGCAGCGGTTTGATGGGAAATTTGGTATCTGTCAGCAGCAAGCCCGTACCAGTTGCACCATATAATCCCTTGTGGCCGGCAGTACAGAGGATATTCATGCCGTCTGAGAGCTGAACCGGCAGCGTACCGCAAGCCTGTGCACCATCTGCAATCATACAAATATCGTTTGCCTGACAAAGTGCTGCGATTTCCCGATAGGGTAAAATCTGACCAGTGACATTGCTGGCAAGTGTACAGATAATGGCTTTGGTATCCGGGCGAATCCGTTCCTGAAATGCGGCGACGGTTTCGGCATCGTTAGCGAAAACCGGTGCAATACTGCATCGAACGCCCTGTTCTCGCACCATTGCAGCAACAGGGCGGAGTACTGCATTGTGTTCCAGACTGCTGATGATCACATGGTCATTGGGTTGTAAAATTCCTTGGATTGCAATATTCAGTGCATGGGTACAATTTAAGCAAAAAATAGTATTTTCCGGTTTGCCGCCAAAAAAAGCAGCAGCTTCTTCTCTGGCAGCAAAAACCTGTTCAGAGGTTTTGGTTGTCAGCTGGTGACCGCCCCGTCCGGCATTTCCGCCGTATTCCAGCAACGCACGTTCCATTGCCAGTCGTACCGAGCGTGGTTTTGGAAACGTGGTTGCAGCATTATCGAAATTGATCATGATGCATCACGCACATTCCGCAGAGACAAATAGGGAATGTCGTTTTCATCCAGTAAAGCAGCAATGTGTTTACAGTCGCCCTTGACTTGCAGCAGATAGCTGCATCCTTCTGGCGTTGGGTTTATTTGCCGCTGCACCTTGCTGGGATAGCCGTAGCGGCGTAGGATTGCCTGTGCTTTTCGAGCCTGCGTGTCGGACTGTACACCCACTTGACATTCCAACATCGTTCTCTCCCCCTTTCTTTTTTTGGATATTACTATTTTATGCAGAAGAAGGAAAAGCGTGCGGGAGTCGTTTTATACTATGTCAGGATGTGTTTGGGTCAAGACAAGGAAATTCATTTTCAAATGATGGAGTAGATTGCTCTGCCGAACGGCAACTGCGGTCAAGCTGTCCCCTGCGAAACGCTGCAATTAGAGTTTTGGTAACAGAATGAAGAACAAGCTGCCGCTGTCCGCCTCCTAAAATAACAAAACGATACAGAATACAGAAATACAGAGGAACAAGGATGTAAGTTTGTACAACGTACAACGGCGGACAGTGGACACAGGCAGACAGCGTAGCGATTCTGCCGGCGGAGATGAGACTGGTATCCGTGAGAGAAAATACAAAAATGGATTTCTGTGAGCAAACTGGCATTCTGCTTGACCTCCCCTGCTACTCGTGCTATACTAATAGTATGATATTTTTGTATGCGGTTGCAGTACCATTCAGAAAAGAGAACAGAAAGGACATCTACTATGGAAATGATACAGGACACTTCCGGCATTTTGGTTTGTGCTGGAAATGCTACTCGAATGCAGGGAAAAAATAAGATCTTGCTGCCACTTGGACAGACCAATGTGATCGGTATGTCTATGCTGGCAATGGAACAATGTGAACGGATTGCGGAGTTTGTGGTGGTTGCAAGACCGTCTGATCAGGATGCCATTCGGCAAACCATTGCAGACTTACAGCTGAAAAAGTGTAGTGCAATTGTCAGCGGTGGTGCAACACGGCAGGAGAGTGTCATCAATGGCATTCGGGCGGCATCAAAAGAAACAAAATTGTTTGCAATTCATGATGGGGCAAGACCGTTGGTCAAGCCGGAACAAATTGCAGCGGTGATTCGGGATGCAGCTGTGTTCGGTGGTGCAACGCTTGGCGTACCAGTGAAAGATACCATCAAAGTTGTCAATGATGGCTTGATTGTGGACACGCCGTATCGTCCGCACTTGTATATTACTCAGACACCACAGGTATTTCAGAAGCGTGTTTACTTTGAAGCACTGGATTTTGCATTGGAACATCAATTGGACTTTACAGATGACTGCCAGCTTGCAGAAGCAATTGGCTGTAAAGTTTATATGACAACCGGTGATTATACTAACATTAAAATTACTACACCAGAGGATATTCTAATTGCACAGATGCTACTGGAAAAGAGAACGGAGGAATCTGTATGAGTCAATTGCGAATTGGACACGGATATGATGTACATCGCCTTGTGCCAGAACGGAAGTTGATTTTAGGCGGTGTGGAAATTCCCTTTCCATTGGGGCTGCTGGGGCATTCCGATGCAGATGTACTGCTGCATGCGGTTGCAGATGCCTTGCTGGGAGCATTGGCGTTGGGCGACATTGGCAAGCATTTTCCGGACAATGATCCGCAGTATGCCGGGGCGGATAGCATGGTATTGCTGCGGCATGTTGTAAATCTGATAAAAAAAGAGGGGTATCAGGTTGGGAATCTGGATGCTACAATTTTGTGCCAACGACCAAAATTGGCAGAGTATATTTTAAAGATGCGGGAGAATATTGCGGATTGTTGTGGCGTACCAATTTCTGCGGTTAGTGTCAAGGCAACAACGGAAGAGAAACTTGGCTTTACCGGAGCAGGACAGGGAATTGCCGTACATGCAGTGGCATTGTTGGAACTAATTCACTAAAAAGATAAAAGGTTGCTTGACATTTTTATAGAAGTCTGCTACAATATTCCTATAAAGGAACGATTGCGGAGAATGCGGATTTTCTAACTTTTCTACAGCACAACACGGAAAGGAAGGATTTTTATGCAGTTCAAGCCTGTTAAAAATTACAAGCCACCGACCTATCTTGCAAAAGCAGCAGCGTTGCTTGCGATAACTGGTACATTAAGTGGCTGTGCAGATTTTCCAGTGAAACCGGTCAATCCACAGGGAACTGAAGAGGTGCAATTGGCAGGGGAATCGGTTGCATCAGAAACAGAACCAACAACGGAACTTTTGTTGGATGGAGATGTTGCCATTGTAGAAGAAACGCTGCCGACAACAGAGCTGCTTTTTGATGGAGATTTGGAAGGCTGGTAAAATGCACTTATCTGCAAATGAAAAATAGGCAGCTGTTAGGGGCGTCTGTCTATTTCTGTTTCCTTTATGAAAAAAGTAAAATGAAGAAAGGATGTTGTCTTATGCAATTAAAACCTGTCAAAGACTACAAATTACCAGCGTATCTTGCCAAAACAGCTGCTCTGCTTGCAGCAACTAGTATGATGGGAGGCTGTGCCGATTTACCAGCAAAACCAGTGAATCCGCCGCAGCCGGGAACCACTACCACAGTAACTACTGGCACTACAGAAAACACAACGAAAGAAACGATACCTACCACCACTGCACTGGAGGGCGAAGCAACGATTCCACAGGAAACCACTACGATTACAACTGTATTGACAACACCGGGTGTTGTTACGGTTACCACGCCGCCAACCACTGCCACTACGCTCACCACACCACCAGATGGTACAACCACCACAACCACAATGACTGTGTTAGAGGGGACTTATACGGTTCCACAGACTGGCATCACTACTACATCAACTACAACAACAACTATCATGGAGGGGTCTTACACGGATTCACAGACCGGTATCACTACTACAGCAACTACCAAAACTATGCTAGAGGGCACCTATATTGTACCACAAGAAACGACGGAGCCGATACAGCTTGCCGGTGATGTAACAATTGCAGATTTGAAGTAACAGGGAGGGGTTATTTTGTATGTTACCCTGCACCTGACGGAACAATGCAATATGGATTGCAGCTATTGCGTCCATGAAAAACGCAGCCGAAACATGTCAGAAGAAGTGATGGAAGCTGCTTGTCAGTATATTTTTCAAAGTGGGACAGCGGCTGGGATCTGCTTTTTCGGCGGAGAACCATTGCTGCAAAAGGATTTGATTTACAAGGCAGTGGCACGCTGTCAGACGCTTTCCAAGGAAACGGGTATGCCGTTCAGCTGTAAAATGACCACCAACGGAACACTGTTGGATGCATCATTTATTGCCTATGCCAAGCAGGTTGGACTGTTTATCGGACTTTCTTTTGATGGATGCGGACAGGATCGCTGTCGTCGCTATCGGGATGGCAGTGGGACATTTTCTGATTTGGAGCGGAATGCAAAATTATTGCTTTCAGCGATGCCGGAAAGCTATGCGATGATGACGATTGCACCACAGACGGTGGATACCTATGCAGATTCTGTTCGGTATCTGCATCAATTGGGTTTTCGTAATATCACTGCTACATTGGCATATGGAAAACGAGTGCACTGGACGGATGCCCATCTGGAGCTGCTGCAAACAGAGTTAAATCGAACGGCTGATTTCTATGCAGAGGAATTTGAAAAGGGAACGCCATTCTATTTTGGTACGTTTGATGGTAAGATTCAGGACAGTATTCGAGGGACTTGTTCTGGAGAACGTTGTCATTTGGGATTGCGGCAAATGCCGGTGACACCAGATGGTTCTCTGTATCCCTGCACGCAGTTTATTGGTGACCCCGCTTATCGGCTGGGAGATGTATTCCACGGACTGGATCAGGAGAAGGTTCGGAAGCTGGTGCAGAGAGAAGCCACGCCAACCGCCTGTCAGGATTGTGCACTGAAAAAACGCTGTACCAATTCCTGCGGCTGTATGAATCGTCTGGAAACCGGTGATGAAAATCAGGTTTCTCCGTTGCAGTGTACTTATGAACAAATGTTGATTGGTGTTTGTGATGCACTGGCAGAACGGCTGCTAAATGGTAATGAAAAATTGTTTTTGAAAAAATTTGTATGATATCACAAATAAGAAAACACGCCAAAAAAAGACCTGTTCTTTTTTTGGCGTGTTTTGCATAAAAATAAAATATGTTTTTTGTTTTTTATCAGCAAATAGGACAAGGAAAAAATAGAGAATTTCTCTTGAATTTCAATAACATTTTATTTTTTTGTGCAAAATGCACAAAAATGAAGACCGGATTTTCTACATAAAAAAGTGAACTCACCCCTTAATATTCACAAAAAATCCACATTTTAGGGGGAAGGTTGTGCTATAATAAAAACAGTCGGAAATGAATGGTTTATGACATAAGCATAAATACATTTGATTTAAAGAAGAGAAAGGATGGTATTCTATGAAACATTACACATGGAAGAAACGTGCTTTTGCTGCGGTCATGAGTGCAGCGATGCTCTCCACCACGCTGATTGCCACTCCGGTTGTTTGGGCAGCGAATAAGACAGTAACTGTGGGAAAAACGCTGGAGGTTGCAATCCCAGATCCGGCAAATCCCGATGTGCCGAAAAACAAGGAGGCGTGTACGTATACTGGTTTGATGTCAGATTTGACTGGTACAGGAGAAAGTCATACAACGTTGACCTCTTTACAGTTCAATTTCAAAGCAGAAGAAGAAGTTTCTAACTTTTCTTACTACTTTGGCATCAATTTGGATGCGGATCCATGGTGGACAGGTACGAGCAAGGAATGTACGCCATATGCATCTGAATTTTCCGTTGTTGTTTACGTGAAGGATCTGGATTTGCAGGGTGCAGGCATTGGATATTGTGTTGATCCAAAGTGGCATTCTGATCGGCATATTGAATTCCAGAATGCGTATGCTGCCAATGGTGAGACAAAGGTGCCGGTAACATTGACTTCCATTGAGGTAAATGGTACTACTGATACCAGCAATAACGAAAATCCACATCCAGGACCAGAACCAGGTCCAGAGCCGGAAGCGAAGTATCCGAATACTGGCGATGCAGGCTTCTACAACAGCCAGAATGAACAGAGCGGCAACTACTCTTTCGTCGATAATAAGGATGGCACAGCAACCATTAAATCCACATTGACCAAGAAGATCAATGCTGAGGATCTGGCTGCTTATGCAAAGGAAAATTACGGTACAGATAAAATTACCTTGACACCAAGCCCAAAGGGTGAGGACTATAGTGAAGAAAACTATACGATAACAGAAAAAAATCCAATCACTGGAAAAGAAGAAGAACGTGTTATGAAGGAGGCTGAAATTCGGCAGGCAGGCAAGCCACTGAACAGCCATCGGTTCAATTTTGCAGATTTCGGCATTACGCCTACTTCTGATGCAGAAAAAATTACACCGGAAGCATTGACTCTTGCAATGCGTGCTCCGAAAGGACAGAATGTAACCCGTGTTATGTACGGCGGCGGTTTGAATGTAATGGGAAAATCTCCAGCAGATACGGAGGCACCAAAGACATTAATCGGTCGTGATGCAGATGGCAATGTTGTGGATTCTTCTTTGGCTGGTTTTAAGGCAGATCCAAACTCTGGTTACTGGTACAACGATATTGGTGCAGATACCTACGATGAAATCATGACCAATGTGAAGAATGCTGGCGGTGAGTTCGGTGTAACCGTACAAAATGGTAAGGATCTGAAAGAACAGAACTTCGGCGATTATGTAGAAGTTACATGGGATGTTCCGGCAGATGTAAAGCCGTATGCAGATACGAAGGATTTGTCCTTCCAGCTGTGGTATGGTGAAATTGAAGCAGAAGAATATACTCCGCTGGAATCTCTGGATATCGAAAGTGCAATGCTGACCTATACACAGGAAATCACATTCCCGTATCAGGCTTCTCAGAAGCTGACCACCAATAAAACGCTTACAACTGGTGCAGATCCAGCTGAGTTCCTGTTCTCTGATTTTGATCAGATGACGTATAAGAATACAGCAGATGTTTATGCAATTCTGTTTACATTGGATACCAAGGTAGATGCAAGACAGATTACACTGGGCAGCGGTACCACTGTTCTGGATTCAAAGAGCAGTGATCATTGGTATCAGGCAGATGCAAATGGCAATTCGATTACATTACTGAAGGAAAATGAAAAAGATAAGGCATACACTTATATGTGGGTAATGCCAAGTGCAGTTGCCAAAGCTTATAAGTATGCAGAAGATGGCACCATCAATAAGAGCAGTCCGGTTTCTAACTACATTAGTACAGAACAGGAAAATGATAACTTTAAGCTGGGTCTGTATTATGCAGATGATGCCTCTGCAAAGGAAATTACTTCTGCAACCGTAAAGGATGTTACCATTTATTATACCACAGATGATAAGAATAATACAGCAAAGCAGGATATGTTTGAAAAGGATCTGGTGGCAAATCCAGATAGTATCGTGCTGGAAGTTGGCGATACGAAGAAGATTACAACCAATGTAAATGACTGCACATTTGAATCTTCTGATGACACCATTGCAAGCGTAGACGAATATGGTAATGTAACTGGTACAGGAGCTGGTACTGCTACCATCACAGTTACCACGCCAAAGGGACAGACTGCAACCGTAGAAGTAACGGTCAATGCGACTACAACTGTCACAACTACCACAGAAAAGCCATTTGTACCATTGTATGGTGACACCAATCTGGATGGTATTGTAGATCTGCGTGACGCAATTGTAATGAATCGTTTCTTGGCAAATCAGATCACGCTTTCAAAAGAAGCATTTGCAAATGCCGATGTATCAGGACCGAACGGAGATGTAAACGAACAGGATGGTTCCATTTTGGTTCAGTATGTTGTTATGTTGATTACAGCTCTGCCAGTTGCGGAATAAGATTTTTACGGAATTGACTCCATAATTATTTTCCTACCAAAGTGAAGACCGCTGTACACGTATTTCGTGTACAGCGGTTTTTCTGTTATTGATTGAATTGCTGAAGTGTTCCACGTAGTTTGCGGATGATTTTCTTTTCCAGACGGGAGATATAGGATTGTGAGATGCCAATTGCCTGTGCCACTTCTTTTTGTGTTTTCTCCTTGCCATCCAACAGCCCGAATCGGAGTTCCATGATTTCCCGTTCTCTTGCTCCCAGTTCGGAAACGGCAGAGCGGAGCATATCCCGTTCTGATTCCTGCTCAATGTTGCGGCTGACCACATCAGCATCTGTTCCGAGTACATCAGAGAGCAGGAGTTCGTTGCCATCCCAGTCGATATTGAGTGGCTCATCAATGGAAACCTCTCCACGGTACTGTGTTGCTTTTCGCAGGAACATGAGGATTTCATTCTCAATACAGCGAGAGGCATAGGTTGCCAGCTTGATTTTTTTGGTGGGGCAGAATGTATTGACCGCTTTGATGAGCCCGATGGTGCCAATGGAAATCAGGTCTTCTAAACCAATACCAGTAGATTCAAACTTTTTTGCAATGTATACCACAAGCCGGAGATTATGAACAATGAGCTGTTCACGGGCATCGGCATTGCCGCTGGCAAGTGCATCCAGCATTGCCTTTTCCTCTGGTGCGGAGAGTGGTGGCGGCAGCGTATCTGCTCCGTGAATGTAATCTATCTGGCAGGGACGCAGCCAGAATTGCAGCTGCCGCAGAAGTTGCAGCAAAGACTTCATGATACATGCTCCTTTCTGTTAAACGGTTTGAAGAAGATTCGGGTGAAAAATGGCGTTGTTCTGAGATTCTGCTAATCCAATGCGAACAGCAACCTGCTGACGGGCTCCGGTTGTTTCGTTTTGCAATAGTACTTCATCTGCCTGAAAGACAGGCATCATGCTGGTGCCGGACACAGTTGCATAGGGAACATAGTGGTAGTGTCGCTGTTTTTGCTGACATTGCGGCAGTAGAGCAGCGAAAGCCTGTTTACTGCATACGATAATCGGCAGACCGCTGTAGGGATCAATTAAATTGTTCCCTGTGTCTGCAAGCCCTTCCTGTGTGAGCATCTCTGTACCAATGCGGATGAGGACACGATAGTGCAGGTCTGTGTGCCGGCAGTGCAGCCGAACAGTATGCCAGATTCGCAGAATTCCATAGGCAAGCAGTGTACAAAAAATGCAGACCGGAAGAGAAAGCTGAAGGTAAAAGCAGTGATTTCCCACGAAAATGTGTTGACTGTCCGTACATTGCTGGACTGCCATGAGAAAGCCGGCGAAAAGCATACTAAAGCAGAAAAACCAGACGGTCTGCCGCACAAAGGTGCGTTTGGAAAGTCCAAGGCAGAGTATCCCGTTCATGCAGGCGGCGGCACCAATCCGCAGGAGAAGTGTGCCATACCAGGGCAGCGGTGGGAGGAGGATTGCAAGAGAAAACAAGCTGCCGAGTAAGGCACTGACAAGGCAGCGGGGAATCCGGCAGGGCGTGTGGGTGAGACACGCTGTGCCACGCAGGAGAAAATAGTTTACGCAGAAGTTGAAGAACAGCAGGACATCCAGATAGATGGTTTGCATGTATATCACCACCTGTTTTTTGATTATAGCATATTCCCTGTGCAAATGCTGTCGAAAGGGCAGAAGCCAATTACCGCCTTAGTATTGCTTGTCCAGTACATTGTGAAATGATTATCCGGAACCATACTAAAAATAATTTCTAAAATTGAAAAAAATATGCATTTAGTTATTGACAAGTATGGAAAATTATGATACAATATTGATATAGAGAGATGGAGAATAAAACTATACTGGGGATCATTTGTATGGATTGAAACAAAATCAAAAATTCAACAGAATGACGAAAAGGAGGATTTTGAAATGAAATTCAAAAAAATTGCAAGAAAACTGTTAGCAGGTGTGTTCGCCCTTTCTTTAGCGGTTACCTCTTTGCCGGTAATCAGTAACACAGCATTGGCAGAGGCAACAGCAGCAAAGTCAAAGCCTCTAATGAACATGATTGGGAAAGTCGATGATTATTATTTCCTGTGGCTGTATTGCAATGATGAAACCGGAACTGCATTTACCTTTTCTGGACGAGAAGTTCCAGTTCCCATCAAGGATTTGCTTATGGAATCGAATACATTTGAAAAGGGTCTCAAATGGACGTATACAGGAGAAAATTGGTTGAAATGGTATTCTTTCCCAGATGCAGAAATTACAGCACGAGATTATTTCAACGTTGGAGCTGATCCCTGTGTATATGATGTTGTGAATTACGGCGATATTATATATACAGATGAGGCTGGCGAAGCCCATACCTTTACTTGTTTGAAAGATGTGGAAGACTATGTGATACAGACTTATGATGTGGACTTGTTGGACATTGATGAAATTCCAGAGGAAGATCTGCCGTGGGTCGCACTTTCTAAACCAAGCCCAGAACCACCGACACCTACAGAAACTACGACAAGGAAAGAACGAATAGACTGGATTGGGTATGTGGATAATCCCAATGGGGAAACACCATATAATTTGTATTCGTACGATAATGATGAAACGGGAACATCATTTACTTTTTGTGGAAATGATATGCCAACCTTTCTGCTAATTTTGTTGAACGAATCGGATAGCTTCAATTATGGCGATGTTGTGTATACAGATGAGGCTGGTGAAGCACATACCTTTACTTGTGTAAAGGATGTAGAAGATTACCTGATTCAGAGCAATTTGGTTACATTGGTAAGCGGTGGAGACACTACAACAACGACAGCACCTGTCGATGTTCTGATAGGAGATGTTACACTGGATGGTAAAGTCGACTTGATAGATGCGATTTATTTGAATAAGATTTGTTCAAACATCATTGCTGCAACCGATATGCAGGAAATTGCAGGAGACTGCAATGCAGACGGTACAGTGAATGATATGGATGTCGCTGTGTTAATGGAATTTTGTATTGGATTACAACAGAAGCTTCCGGTTACGGTGTGATTGCAATCGTTTCTGAGATAGAGAAGCAATGGGGATTGCCTGTTGTGCAGCAACCAATCCATACCACAATGGCAGAGTTAAAACAGCAATGACAACAGGAAATACAAAACCGACGTTACTTTCCTACATGGGAAGATAACGTCGTTTTTTTCAATGGAGAGAGTTGTTTTTTCATGTTTATTTAATGAAGTGTTCGCAATTGTGTGATAAAATGAGACACATAAAGACGTAAAAGGGAGAATGCATGCAATTATAGGGAGAAGGAGAATCTTTTATGAGGAAAAATAGAATGACAGAAGGTTACCACAAGTTTGTATTGGTTTGTGCTTTGGGGTGTTTGCTGTGCAGCAGTGGATGCGGAGACAAGTCATCATCAGTGCCGTTAACCCTATCCACAACGGAACAAACCACGCTTTTAACAACAGAAGCAGTAACAACTGCAATTACAACAACGGATTCTACCGATACGATGGCAACAGAAGTGATAACCACAGCAGAAAACACAACAACCGTAGAAACTACAACAGCCGCACCAGTTGTTTCTGTGGAAACCGATGGCTCTGCCACCGCAGCAATGCAGGTAGACGGCAGCGTGCTGTTGGATTTCTATCAGGGTGCTTGTCAAATCACATTACCAGCTTCGTGGGCAGAGCAGGTGTTTGTACAGGAAGGGACTGTCTATCATCGTGCCGTATGGGAGGATACTAATGGTGGCGGAAAGCTGTTCTCCATTTGTGTGACCAGTTTGGAGCAGGCTGCAAACACGCCCTATGTGCTGCTGGGTTCCTGTGCAGAGGGTTGCGTATTTTATTATGTTCCGCAGGATTTGCAGTGCAATCCGGATAGTTCTGCCTTAATGGAAACATTTCTGGCGATGGCGAACGAATGCGAAAGTGTGCTTTCCAGTGCAGTTTGTCCAACCAGTTGCACGCCCATTTCAATGAATGACTTTGCTGTCCCGTCTGATTCCGTAGAAGACATCACTTACGGTTACTGGGAAGTGATGGATGAAACATTACAGATGCAGCAATTTACACCATATCTGACGTTTGAGCAGGATGGGAAAATGTCCTATCAGTATGGAATGCAGATAGAAGAAGGTAGCTATATTGTGAATACAGCACAATCCTATTTAGATGTAAATAATGCAGATTTGGTTAGTGCCATTGCCTACTTCAACGGTACGCTGCATGAAATCAAACTATATGCTTCTCAACCAATGATGCTGGAAATCAATGGAATGACTGGCATAGAAGCCGAGAAACCAGAAGATACCTGGTCATTTACTTACTATCCTATAGAAACTTGGGACGTGGATGAAGTTGATTAAGTCGTTCATAGAATAAAAATAAAAGCCGGTGTTTCGTTTCCTGATAGAGCGGAACACCGGCTTTTTATGAAGATGGTTTTTTTAAAGGAGTATGATTATTCTGTTGTAGTTTCTGTCAGTGTAATTGTGGTATCATCTAATGTTATGGATGCAACTTCGTTCGGGTCAATCGGCTGGGACAGGTCAAATTCTATGACACCTGTACCATCTGGCTGATGGAGAATGCCGTATCCAGCAGTGGTTCCGCCTTTTCCTCCCTGATGCAAATTCACTGATTTTACTTCTGTGCCATCTGTCAGCTGCACTGTGACATCCTTTGGGAGACGGGACCAGTCAGGATCCATTTTTCCAGTCAGTATGATATGAGAAGTAT
>CAUDDP010000024.1 GCA_958448395.1 uncultured Oscillospiraceae bacterium
TCAACATCTCAAAATGAATTTTTCAAAAATCGCATAGTATAAAAAACCGCCCCTGTTTTATCCTAAAACTGGATAAAACAGGGGTGGTTTTTGCGTTTTGCATGTCATTTTTTTGCGTTTTGCATGGCAAGCTACACTGTCCCCCTTGCATCCCCCTCCGCCAAGCTGAAGCCAGCTTGACCGCAATCGCCATTCGGCGGAGCAATCCACTCCATCATTTGAAAATGGATTTGCATGATACCTAATCATATCCTTTTCCAACAAAAAAGGCTGCACATATTTTCATGTACAGCCATACTTTTTATCATTTCTGAATGCATTGTATTTTTTCAGTCGATAGCCAGCCCACTTGTTTTGTATAAATTCTTCCTGTGTGCTATCTGCAATCACTTCTCCTGTCCAGCCATTGAGATACACTTGCTGCGTATATTGCAGCAAACTGCATGCTGCACGCACACCGGTCAATACCGGAAACGACACATTCGGATTTGCCATTGCAGCCACGTCTTCATAGGTTCGCTCTTCTTCTATAATCAATCCCTTCACCGGCAACAACAGCAATTCTTTTGAAATCTTCTCCGCAACTAAAATCTTACCCTTCATTTGCTCTGCATCCAGCTTTGTTTCTGCATTGTAAATCATCACGTTACCTTTTGCCGTTCCCGGCATACAAGGACGTCCCTGTGTCCTACCATTACCGCTTGGAAAAACAACGTGTGTCAATAGTGCTTCTCTTTGTCCAATGCACTTTTCCTGCAAAACAATTTCTGTAAAGTTTGGCAGCTGTTGATACCAACGATAAGACGCTTTCCTCCATTGCGGTTTTTTTGTATCCCACTGCATAGAGGGGGTTTCCATAAGGGCACATACTTCTTTCAGCGTCAGATAGTGTACATCATCTGCACAAGAAATCGCATTCAATTTCTCCAGCTGTTCTCCCACTGCTTGAAACAGCGTTTTGAACAATGTCACCAACTGATCCTGCTTCTTTAAAAACTGCTTTCGATAATTCTCGGATTTCTGTGCAACTGCAATTCGCTTTCGCAGCTGTTTTCCTGCCCATGATGGCACTGGCAGCATACCTGCTGCATATTGATAATATGTACCAGGCATTTCTGAACGTGTTCGTTCTAAGTTTTTTTTCAGACGCTGAATGGCATCTCGACTGTTTAAAACAGACAACAGGGTATAGTGCCAACAAGCAATCATAGTATTTTGCAGTGTTTTATAGCATATATTCAATTCTGCAAGTGACATTTTAAAAAAATCATAAGATTGATACTTTTCAATTTTCTGCTCCAGTAATTGCAGATTCTCCTGAACCATCTTAAAATTCGACCGCATTAAACAATTACAGAGAAAACTGACATACCGATGCATCAGCCAAGAGCGAATCCCCCCCTTATCGTGCAGCACTGCATAGATATTTTTAAAGCTTTGCTGCTTATGAAAGGTGGGAAAATAGTGCAGCAGCTCATTCCAATGTTCCACACAAAAATAAATTCTACCATTAATATAAACCACAATGTCTTCTGTTGTTTCCGATACCTCATACGAACCCTCAAACAAATGCAGCGTTCTCTTAAAAAATCCATGAATTACTTGGTTATACATCTCCTGCATATGACTTGCCATCAACGGGGTAAGCGTTGTGGGGTAGAGTGTGCTCAATACGCTGCGGCTGTCAAATAGAATTCCCTTATACGGCTGTTTCATCGTGCGTCTCGCTGTAATGGCAAAAAGATACTGCGTTTCTGGTTCTACAAAAACAGAAACTTGCAGCTGCATTCCAAACTGCGATTTTACAATTTGTGCGGCTCGCTCCATTTGCCATAATAGGAAATGTTCCAATGGTTTTTGTCCGCTCGGCAAACCGTAGTACAAAATGTGATCCGTATCATGATAGCAAATTTGCATAGTAGGGGTATCTTGCCAAACCAAATCAGCATCCCATCCGCACCCCATTTGGATACAAGTTTCATTCAAAATGCCATCTGCTCTGCTTCCGTCAATCACACCAAACTCTGTAAATTTCTTCACTTCCTGTACGATAATATGAAAACTGATTTGTTCTGGTGCAACAGATTCTGCCTGCATAATTTGCTGCCGATAAGCCTCTCGTTCCTGCCAGATTCGTTCCACATAGCGATAGAGTGCATATTTTTTGACATTTGTGTAAACCGGCAAAATGATTTCCGGCACAGGCATTCTGCTGATTTTATCTGTTCTACTGCTTTTAATCGTCGCTGTCATTCGGACATGAAATTGCAAAACGTCCTGGAAATGCATTGCAAAATAAGCATCCAATTCCTCCGGCTCATATTGTTCCGGCACACAGAAAAACCGTGGCACACGCAGACCGCATTCATGTAAACGAAATAAGATAGATGCTTCTGCACCGGGGTCATAGAGCGTATAATTTACAAAATCAATTATCAAAGCGTTTTCTCACTCCTACATCATTAAATAAGCCATTTCCATCTCATCGTTTTCATCCTTTACTGCGATTGTAACACAATTTTATTTCAGCTTTTACCCTATATTTATAAACATTCTATATCCGTTTTCTGATAACTCGAATAGTCATACAATCTATAACAGCAAAAAATAAATGGGACACACTTCATTCAAAAGTATGTCCCATTCCTTTTTCCATTTCAACCGCCTATGCAATATCTACGGTTGCTTTTCTAACTTAACTCTTCCGCAGCAAAAATTTTGTCAGACCGATCAAATCCAGCAAAGAGAACTTGCCGTCCTGATTCCAGTCCCAATTCTCTTCATACAGCACCACATCCGTATCGGTAGAAGCTGCATCCGTCAGCAGATACCGCTTCATCAGTATGACATCCACAACATTGAGCACACCGTTACCGTCCATATCGCCAACAATGACAGCTGGTTCAGTCGGTTCCGTTGGTTCCACAGTACTCTCGTAGTTCTTCCAATCCGGCAGCTCGCTCAGTGTGATGCAGAAATCACTCTGATACATTTCCTTCAGCACTTCTGGATCATTTTTATCTGAACCAGAAAGGAAGTTTTCCGAACCATTGTCATACCAGATACAGAAATAGAGCCAGTATGCCTGTTCTACCATAATATTATCCAAACTCGGAACCGTATCATTCTCCGGCATGGAAACCAGTTTCTTTCCATCCGTCAAATCCACCAACGTATAGAATGTGCCAGAGATAGCATCTTCGTTTGGACCACTGCCACTTGGTTTGCCATCATGTCGGTTATAAATACAATTATACTTGTCATACCCAACAATATCTACCCACTCATCACCCGGATACCATGATGGAGAAGTAGAGTAGTCATAACTGTTGTATTCCCAAATCAGGTTATGCACGCCATATTCTTCTGTCAAGGTCGTATACAGCAACTGCCACAGCTGCTTATACACTTCTGCACCGCCTTTGCCCCACCAGAACCAAGAGCCAGAACCATCCAAGTTGGAATTGCCCTCTGCTTCATGCAGCGGACGGAAAATAATCGGTACACCTGCTTCCTGCACACGGAGCAGCTGTTCTGCCAAATCTGCAATAGCGAGCTTAAAATATTCGTTTTCCTTTGTACCTTCTATTACTGCTTGTGCTGTATCAAAATCAGTTTCATCTGGTTTATAAGTACACTTTTGCCAATCTACTGCCTCGCCTAACGTATAATTTGCGAAATCCTTCGGTACATTGATATGCCAGCAAAGCGTCGGAATGCCATTTCTTTTGGTACCCCATTCAATCATTCGCTCGGTTGTGCCATCGTCCCAGCCATAGAGCGGGTTATAGTTCATCATGTCAAAGCCACGGATTGCCGGATAATCGCCGAACTGCTTTTTAATCCATTCAAATTCTGTTTCATATCCCTGCAAATCTGCACCACTGTAACCGCATGGAGCATCTGGTGTATGACCGCCGCCATAAATCTCCTGCTGTCCGGAAAGCATATGTTCTCCGTAAACATCGCATAGATAATTCATCAAGCCCTGTGTTTCCTTTGTCGCCTTGGAATCGCTTAATGTTGGAGCAGCCTTCAACTCCGGCAAAACTGCCTTTTTAATTGTCAAGGTATCATATGCACCATAGCCGTACTTTGGCAGAAGCTGAATGGTATTTGTCCCCTTCTTCAGTCTATGAATGCCGATACTGAAATCTGTCCACGTGTCATAATATGGAATTTTGTACATGAATTCTGTTCCATTGATAGAAAGCGTCTGCTCCCGTCCTCCTTGATCCAGAATCTGTACACAGCGTGTACTGAATTCATACATGCCTTCTTCCGGCACTTCTACCTCTACCGTAATGGTTTCATTTGTCAAATAAGCAAATCCCTCTCCCGAATAATTCGGAAACTGTTTTTCATAAATAGATGTCCAAAGGGTCGCACCTTCCAGATCCTCACATTCTGCCTGTAGAATCACGCCCTCGTCTACTGCCTGTGCCAGATAAGATATTGGCAAGGAAGAAGCCATACTTCCTACCATCACACTGCTGACTGCCAATGCAGTTAATTTTCGTATGATTGATTTCATTTGCAATCCCTCCTGTGAAAGAATGATGTTCCATTGTACCACGCTTCGTTTTACAAAAATCACGTTGCTATACAGTATGATTATAGCACGTTTTGCAAAAAAAAGCAATAAATCGCATCCATTTTCTACAAATTACACATATTTCAAAAATCATTTTAGACAAATTGCACATATCCCTACAGCATCATTTGCCCAATATCCGGCAAATCCTTCGCCAATGCACCAGCAGCCGGCAGACTCTTTGCACGATACCGTTTCTGCTCTGCTGCCTGTTCCTCCGTGACCGTTTCTGCGGTGAGAATCGTCTGCTTTGGCTTGAGTGTCATCACTTGTACACCCTGCGTATTTCTGGCTGCCTTTGCTGCAACCAGTTCTGTATGGAATAGCAGTGCTCGGTTGCCGCTGGAACGCAGCATAATATCCTGCTCCATCGGTAAAGGCAAGGCTGCTACAAGCGGTGATTTATCACTGTAGGCATTTGCCAGTTTTTTTCGATTGGTTTTTGTTGCATAAGATTGCAGCGGCACCTTTGCCACCTTACCATTCTCATAGACGAACAGTACCATGCCACTATAATCACTGGTCAACAGCATCGAAACAACATATTCCCCTTCATCAAAGCTCAGCTTTGCCGGAATATAATCCCCCAGCACACTTGCCTTACTATCATCAAATACACTCGCTCTGGTCTTATAGACCTGCTGTTGATTGGTGAAAAAGAGCAGCTCCGATCGGTTGGTGGTTTCCCAATGTCCGACCATCCGGTCTTCCTCTTTCAACTTTTGTTCTGCATTCATTCGCAAGGAAGCTGGCGTAATCTTTTTGAAGTAACCGCTCTCTGATAAAAACAGATGCACCGGATAATCCGGAATCTCCTCTTCAGGATTGGATTCTGCCTGCAAATCCGCTTCACAGAATAACGTTTTTCTTGGCTGCCCATATTTTTTTGCGGTTTCTTTCAATTCCTTTGCAATGACTGCACGAATTTTTTTCGGACTTTCTAATGTCTGCTGCATGTCCGCAATCTCTTTCCGCAGCTGATCAATCTCCTGTGTCCGACGTAAAATATATTCCCGATTCAAATGCCGCAGCTTAATTTCTGCAACATACTCTGCCTGCACTTCATCAATGGAAAAGCCCTGCATCAGGTTTGGTACAACATCCTGTTCCTCTTTGGTTTCCCGTACAATCCGAATTGCCTTGTCAATATCCAGCAGAATCCGTTCCAGACCCTCTAACAGGTGTAATTTTTCCTGTTTCCGTTTTAGATCATAGATCAACCGCCGCTTGACACATTCCTCCCGAAAGACGATCCATTCCGTCAGGATTTCCTTTACACCCATTACCTTTGGCTTCCCATGAATCAAAATATTAAAATTACAGGAATAACTATCCTGCAACGGTGTCAGCCGAAACAGCTTTTGCATCACCTTTTCCGGCTCGGCTCCACGCTTCAGGTCAATGGCAATTTTCAAACCAGACAAGTCCGTTTCATCCCGCACATAGGAAACTTCTCGCAGTTTGCCCTGCTTGATACAATCCACAATCTTATCTATAATGGCTTCAATGGTGGTACTGTAAGGAATTTCTGTCACCTCAATGCAGCCGCCTGCCTTATCATAATTCCACTTTGCCCGTACCTTGACGCTTCCCCTGCCGGTTTCACAAATTTTGCGAAATTCTGCTTCATCCTGTATCAAATAACCACCGCCCGGAAAATCTGGACCTTGTAATGTGGTCACCACATCATGGTTTGGGTCTTTCAGCAGTGCGATGGTCGTTTCACAGACTTCTGTCAAATTAAACGGGCAGACATTGCTTGCCATAGAAACAGCGATGCCCACATTTGCATTCACCAAAACAGATGGAAATGTGGTCGGAAACAAAGACGGTTCCATCATGGTGTTATCATAGTTCGGCACAAAGTCAACCGTTTCCTTGTCAATATCCCGAAACAGTTCGCTGCAAATCGGTTCTAATTTCACTTCCGTATATCGGCTTGCTGCATATGCCATGTCACGGGAATAGGATTTTCCAAAGTTCCCCTTTGAGTCCACATAGGGATGCAGCAGTGCTTCATTGCCTCTTGCCAGACGTACCATTGTTTCATAAATCGCACTGTCACCATGCGGATTCAGTCGCATGGTCTGTCCGACTACATTGGCTGACTTGGTTCGTGCCCCATTCAGCAGTCCCATTTTATACATCGTATACAGCAATTTCCGATGAGAGGGCTTAAAGCCATCAATCTCCGGCAGGGCTCTGGAAATGATTACACTCATCGCATAGGGCATATAATTTTTCTCCAGCGTTTCTGTAATCTGTTCTTCCTCTACCACACCTGCTCGCTCAATATAGGCATTGGGAATCGGATTGATTTTTTGTGTTTTGGTTGTTCTTTTTTTTGCCAAATCAACAACTCCTCTTTCAAGATATACTCTGTATCCAAGTACTTTTATTGTATACTAAGATAAACTATATGAAATCAAATATCAGCTTAATTTTAATTTCACAGCTGCCCAGCCTTCCTTTTCCCGACAATCTGTCACTGCAAAGCCCTGCTCCTGTATTGCTGCAATGACCTCGTCCTTCCGTTCCACAATAATACCGGAAATAATCAACACGCCATCCGGCTTGAGATAATGTGGGAACTGTGGTGCCATTGCTTTCAGAACATCCGCAACGATATTGGCAGTAATCAGGTCATAGCCGCTTCCGATTTCTTCTCTCAAAGCAGCATCTTCCAACACATTCCCACACCGGACTGTATAGCCGTCTTCTGGCAAATGGTTTTGTGCTGCATTCTTCTTTGCAATCCGAACCGCATTTTCTTCAATGTCTACAGCAAAGACTGTCTTTGCACCAAGCAGCATTCCACCAATAAACAAGATACCACTGCCGCATCCCATATCCAGCATCTTGCAGTCCTCTGTAACCTCTTGTTCCATCAGTTCCAGACAAAGCCGTGTGGTATGGTGCTGTCCTGTTCCAAAGCTGCTTTCCGGATCAATCTCCAACACCGTTCTGCCCGCTTCTGGCTCAGTATGTTCCCAGCTCGGACGAATATACAGCCGTTCTCCCACTGGGAACGGCTTAAAATACTGTTTCCAATTGTTTGCCCAATCTTCTTCCTTAACGCCTGTCAAAACAGCTTCCAATCGTCCGTACTGCTGTTCTGTATCTGCCGCCTTCCTATTTCGCAACAGATCCTGCACCATCCGCAACGTTTCTGCACCCTGTGCATCTTCTGGCAAATAAATGGTCACACAGCTTTCACAGTGAGAGAGTCCCATCAAATCCTCATCAATATAATCCCATTTGCCATCTTTATTCTGCAAAAATTCGTTGAAATCTTCAGCATCCTGAATGGAAAAGCCACGAATGCCCAAATCCATTAAATCGCTGCAAAGCAAATCAATACCGGCTGTTGTTGTATAGATATCCACTTGTGTCCAATTCATGCGTTCTGTTCCCTTTCTTCCATTTCCCGTTTCTTTTTCCGCACATTTTCTTCCTGTGCCCGTCTGCCATCTGCAATCAAAAATTGCAATGCCGTTTCATCCTGTAATTCCAGTGCAGTACGATATTCTGACAGGTGTGCAATCAGCAATTCCAAATGATGCAGCAGCAACAGCCGGTTGTCCATAAACAGAGAAGTCCACATCTTTTCATCCATCGTTGCCACTCTGGTCATATCCTGAAAACTGCCGCCAGAAAACGAAACTGCATCATCCATACAATCGTCCTTTACATAGGCACTGGATACAATGTGTGCCAGCTGAGAAGTATATGCAATCATATCATCATGCCGGTGTGGTGTAGTCAGCACGATTTTCCCGAACCCAATTTCCTTTGCCAGTGCAGAAACTCGCTCCACGGCCTCATTACTGGTGCCATATGTCGGTGTAATGATAAAATTCGCATGATCAAACAGGTTGGGAATGCTGGCGGTGTAGCCACTTTTCTCTCTACCTGCCATCGGGTGCGTACCGACATAATACACACCTGCTATTCGGCAAGCATTCGTAAATTCCAAAACCATCTGTCCTTTTAATCCGCACATATCCATCAGAATCGAACCTTTTTTCAAAGACGGCAGTGCCTGTTTGATACAATCTTGTGCAATTCGGTGATGCAGGCAGACGATGCAGATATCATAAATACCGTCTTCCATGCTGCCGATACCATCTATAACCTGTTCTTCTTTTGCCGCTTGCAGAACTGTTTCCTCCACATCACAGCCATATACTTCGTGGTTTGTTTTGGCTTTTAGTGCCTTGCAGACAGAACCGCCAATCAAGCCCATTCCCACAATTAAAATTTTCATTGCTGATGCCTCCGATTTTTTCAATTAGTTTCATTTTAGCACAGATTGCAGATTTTGTAAAGTGTCACGAAAATTTGTACAAAAATTCTTCCTTTCCGCATGGCGTCCAAAGAATCATCTGCATATCATTCTCGTTTCTTTTACAATATCGTGATTGATTTCTTATGAAAAATGCAGTACACTTTAATAAAGTATGATTACACGTCTGCATCATTTTAAAACAATGTCAAATGTTTAGGAGGAACATCCATGACAAACAGGGAATTTCATCAGAAGATCAAACGCATTTTAATTTCTGAAAACGAAATCAAATCCAAAGTCCAAGAAGTCGGTGAACAAATCAGTCAGGAATACGAAGGCAAACCGCTACTGCTGGTAAGCATCTTGAATGGTGCTTTTATCTTTATGGCAGATTTATGCCGTGCCGTCAAGATTCCATGTGAAACGGCGTTTATGTGTGCCAAGAGCTACTATACCGGCACAGTTTCTTCTGGAATTGTCAATATTACCATGGATTTAGCACAGGATATCAGCCAATATCATGTCATCATCGTAGAGGATATCATTGACACAGGTCGTACCTTGCATGATATTAAGAAATTGCTGGAAGCCAGAAATCCGCTTTCCCTGAAGATTATCACCCTTCTGGACAAACCAGACCGCCGGTTAGTAAACCTAAAAGCTGATGTTTCCCTATTCACCATTCCAGATTTATTTGTCATTGGCTATGGCTTGGACTGTGGAGAAATTTATCGAAATCTTCCCTACATTGCAGAATATGGAGAAAAATAAGAAATATAATATGAGAAATAAAATGTTATAACCCACAAAAAGTCCCTGTTACTGAACCAGTCAGCAGCAGGGCGTTTTATTCTGACAGCATTTTATTATGAATCCTTTGCATCATTATTCTAAAATTCCCAATCCATATTGCACTTCTTTTTCCATTTCATCATTGCTTAAATCATATGGAAATGGGTCAGCATCTTCCATTGTATTGTCTATCACGTCTTGAAATGTACCATATTCTAAAACAATAAATGGTTTATCCAAAGATAAAACCTCATCTACGCTAAAATATAGATTCCTAAATTCAAATATTTTTCTTTCTGTATAATTTATCTCTTGATTCCCATCACAAATTGATATGGTTTTTTGCTCATAGGGAAGGTGTATGTCAACAAGCTCTCCACCCTGTTCTAAAATAATCTGCTCCACGTACTTTTTACGTTTTTCAAATGCTTCCCTTGTAACTTTTCTATATACCCACATAATTTTTAATTTTGCCTATGAACCTTATGATAACTATCCAAATCTTCCTTATCAAAACGTTTCAATTTTGAAGTGTCTACAATCTTCGGATAGCAAATTGCCTCTACAAGATCAAAATCTACAAACGATCCATCATTGTCAAGAAGCATCCATGAATAGCTTTTTCCAGAAACGTCATTAGTGAGAATGTGTGTCATCGTAAAACTTTCGCCCTTTATCACAACATCTGCCTTAATTTCAAATGAATCAAATTCATCAATTGACAGCTGCCGAAATGCAGTTATTTCAATACTATCATATGCACTGCCATAAGTGGAAATATATGTTTCCTCAGTTCCAGCAAGGAAAGCTTCCTTTTCTTCACACGTACCAACTACGGTAATCGTGAGCGTTGTTTTCGTGTCAAGATACTGTACAACAGCTGGGAAAGATGTGATTTCATCTGTTTGCTGTTCCGTTGCCATCCCACCAGAAAGGATTTCCCAACCATTCTCCATAAATATAGATGTCGTACAATCCTTCAGTTTGAATACTTTATTGGAGTGACTGTATTTCTTAATCGGAACCGTAGCAACAATTTTAGGAACAGTACCAGTAAGCTTTTTAGACAGGTTTGGAACACTGTTCTCCGTTGTATTTATAGAAGACTCTAAAACGGAATTTGACTTTTCTTCAGTGCCACACGCTGTTGTAAAGGAAGATATACAGGCGGCAGCTGTCATCACAATTAACACCTTATAGTTCATAAAAATTCCTCCATATAAAAATAAAAAAGTTCGTAAAAACGAACTTTTTCTAAAAAATATGGTGCGGATAAGAGGACTTGAACCTCCACCTCCTTGCGAAGACTAGCACCTGAAGCTAGCGCGTCTGCCGATTCCGCCATATCCGCATATTTGATACAGCTTACAAATAAAAAAACAAGATTGGTGCGGATAAGAGGACTTGAACCTCCACCCCCTTGCGAGGACTAGCACCTGAAGCTAGCGCGTCTGCCGATTCCGCCATATCCGCATTTGTATTTTCATTTGCTGCATTACCGCTGCAACATGATTAATTATATCACAACCTTCCGCATTTGTCAACTTAAAATTCTATTTTTTTCTTTTTTTAATAAAAAAAAGAGAATAGCACTGTATTCTTCTGGTTTCACAAAATAAAATAAAAATATACCGCTTTTATACGGAATAAATAAAGGATCTGACATCTCTTTTGTTCCCACTTTCGCATATCTGCATACAATAAAATAAAAAACATGAACAAATTCATCAGGAGGTAGCAATCATGCCAAGTGTGTTTCTCAGTCCGTCTACACAAGAATGGAATCCCTATGTCAATGGCGGAAATGAAGAACTTTATATGAATCAAATTGCTGACAGAATGGAACCTTATCTGCGTTCCAGCGGCATTTCCTTTACCAGAAACGATCCAAACCGCAATGTAACTGGTGCTATCGCCGACTCTAATGCTGGAAATTACGATGTGCATCTTGCACTGCACAGCAATGCGGCACCAGAATCTCTTTCCGGCAAGCTGCGTGGCATTGATATTTATTATGCCCCCGGCAGCCGTTATAGTCAGATTCTGGCGAATATTATTGCAGACCGCTTTAAGACCATCTATCCCATTCCAGACAAATGTCGTGCCAGACCAACCACCACATTGGGAGAAGTAACACAAACCAAAGCTGTCGCTGTGCTTTGCGAAATCGGTTATCATGATAATGAACAGGATGCCAACTGGATTCGGAATCACTTGAACAGCATTGCTGTCGTATTGGTACAGTCCCTTTGCGAATACTTTGGTATTCCGTTTATATCTGCTGGTCCTATCCTATCTGGAATGGTACAGACAGACGGCAGTGGTCTCAATCTGCGTGCCTTTCCTTCTACGCAGGGGCGTATTCTTGCCAGCATTCCCAATAGAACGGATATTCCGATATATGGAAAAACGGAAAACTGGTATGTCACATCTTATCAAGGCATCACTGGTTATGCAAATGCAGATTATATTGTACTTTCTTAACAAACAAAGAACGGACTGCCTGAAAACAGTCCGTTCTTTTAAATAAAATTGTTTTATTTCACTCTTCAATATAAGGTAAATCAGGAAGAAGCATCAGCACAAACTCAAGCAAAATTGCTCCATCCTTATCATCTACCGTTCCATTTGCATCGCAGTCTGCCGCTTTCTGCTGGGATTCGCTCAACTCTACAATTTTAGAATTTACCTTGGAAAGGGTAATGCAATCCGTCAAATCCACTTTCCCATCCTGATTGACATCGCCATACAGGATGTTTTCTGCGACAGCAGAAAATGGAATTCCATTTGCGATACAAGTCTGCTCCAACGAACTTGATGTACCATAAACGACCAAATTTTGACTTTCTTCTGATACATTCAACGCAGCCTTCTGATCAACCACAGAGGAAAGAAAACGGAAATTATTATTTGGAATCCGTAATTCCGACAAAGAAGGGCATTCTGTTATTTCCATACTTTTTGCCAATTCTGTTGTATCTGGTATTGAAACAGACTCCAATTTTGGGCATCCTTTAATATAAATATTCGTACCATTGTAGCTGCCCAAATTTCCGTCATCTGGTAACAACATATCAGGAAGTTTCAACTCGGTCAAAGAATCGCACCGCAAAATACGAACGTTTGTTTCATAAGATTTTATTTTCGCTTTAGAAAAATCCAATGTTGTTAAAGAAGGACAATTTTGAATCGTAATGCCATTTTTACCTATTTCTATTTCATCTGAAATGATAAATTCCTTCAAATTAGGAAAGTCATTCAAGTGAATGTTAACATTATAACTAGAATACAAATACAAATCTTTTTTCAGTTCCAGATGTGCTAAAGCAGTACATCCATCAATTGCACTCATATTCTCCAATGGGGCAGCACCGGAAATCACCTTTAAATTGGTACAACCTGAAAATGCGTAATCACTAATTTCCTCCATAGAATCTGGAATTGTAACTTTCGTCAGCCCTTTGCAATTTGCAAATGCATATTCAGAAACATACTTTACACCATCTGGAATCTTATACGAGCCCTTTTTTGCTCTTGGAAAATAACGCAATTCCACATAATCAGATGTTTTCTCATATAAAACACCATCTTCACTGAAATAATTTTCATTTCCCTCTTCCACAAAAATGGATTCCAACTTCTTACAACCTGAAAAAATATCACCAAGATCGTTTGACTGAATTTTAACCTTTTTCCCGTTCACTGTAGCCGGCAAGGTAATGGTAACAGCATCTTTATCTTCAACGCCAACCAATGAAAGCAAATCATCAGAAATGACTTCATAAATAAGCCCGTCCACTGAAATCATTTCAAATTCAACTGTATCGGCACAAACTGAAATAGCATTGCTGACGGATACAGTGACAACAGGAAATGATGCCACGCAAACCGCAGCAGTAAGTAATGCCAAATAACGTTTTTTCATATTTATCCCTACCTTTCTATATCTGTTTCAGATTATAATGGATAATTTTCTGGATCTGCTAAATGATGATTTAGATAAATTGCATCAGAAAGGTTCACAATATTATCCTGATTACAATCAGCAGCCAATCCAAATGCTACTACATCGCATTGTTGCTCCTTTTCTGAACGAGACGGATTAGGTTCTCCATTCATCACCATAAAGGATTCCATGACACTGGAATCATTGCTGTCAACACAGCCATCACGATTCACATCACCTAATGCATAAAGGCATTTGGTAAAGGATAATCCTCTAATAGAAGTATTAATTGTAATATCACTTGATATATAATCTCGGCTGGTTTCTGCATTCAAAGCAGCTTCCGATTTTTTATTCATGCCATCCTTAACATTTTCAGTAAGATTCATTTTATAGCGAATAGCATCTGTTATAACAGATGCATTACCAACTGTTGAAATTTCAACAGATAATTTAACGCAATCATTGTTTTCAGTAGAAACAGAAGTATTTCCAACAGTAATGTAATTTATATAATCGTATCCTACTTTCACATTGCTCGAATTAGCATAATTTCCCTTCATCAAATTAGCATTCAAATAAAAACAAATACTTTGATCGTCTTGTAAAGCAACCGGAGTTGTACTGGTGCTTGTAGGATTTGCAGTTAAAACGCCAATGTAATGCGTCGTATCAGCCAAATTTTCTTCCGAATAAAAATCATATGGTGCGTAATAAAATTCCGGTTGCGTACTGGAAACTGTATTTGTAGCATACGCCTGCTCTGCATCAACCTCCGTGTTCAACATGGCAAGTTCTTCTTGGGATGGATACTGCACTCGACGATTAAACGATTCCATAAAAGACTCGTCTATCGCAAATGCGGAGATACTTCCCATTCCTACAATGGTACTCGTAACAGCGGTTATCATGGCAAACATTTTTTTCATTCTCATATGACATTCCCCCATTAGTAAAGGTTAAATTGGTTTTTCTACTTCTTTATTTTTATTATAACATATATTTCTACCTTGTCAAGTATTATTTTCCATTTTTTTATTTTTTCATTTTTCCGTTTTATTTTCTTTTCTTTTTTAAGTATGAAAAGAAAAACGGATTTCTTTTCTATCAGGGGTTTCTAAAAACATAATGTTTTTTATCATGACATTCTCCATGATTCTATTTTTCCAATTCTTCTGTATTTCAGCAGTTAAAAACAAAAAACGGACTGTCGTTTTCCACAACAATCCGCTCATCTATCCATTTTATTGCAGTTTATTCCGTTTCCTGTGCAACAGAAACGATTTCTTCTGCTAACTCAACTGGTTTTCCTTCCGCATCCAATATCTGCGGCAATTTTCCACCCGTCACGCATTCTACGGTAACAACAACCTTCTTCGCCTGCTCCATAGACGGTGCATCATACATTGTTTGTACCAAAATGCTCTCCATAATGGAACGCAGTCCTCTTGCACCTGTTTTTCGCTGAATGGCCTTTTTTGCAATTTCTGTAAGTGCTTTCGGTTCAATTTCCAGTTCCAAGTGGTCATATCCAAACAGCTTCTGATACTGCTTCACCAGTGCATTTTTCGGTTCTGTCAGAATGCGTACCAATGCAAATTCATCCAAGTCATCCAGTGTCGTAATGACTGGCAGTCGTCCAACTAATTCCGGAACGAGTCCAAATTTCACCAAATCCTGTGGGATTGCCTTCCGAAAAATATTATTTATCTCTGCTTTCTGATTGGAAATTGGTGCACCAAACCCAACAGAAGATGGCGTCATCCGTTTTTGAATAATCTTTTCCAAACCATCAAATGCACCGCCGCAAATGAACAAAATGTTTTTGGTGTCAATATGAATAAATTCCTGATTCGGATGTTTCCGTCCACCCTGCGGGGGTACGTTGGAAACGGTTCCTTCAATAATTTTCAGCAACGCCTGCTGTACACCCTCACCGCTGACATCTCTGGTCAACGAAGTGTTCTCTGACTTACGGGAGATTTTATCAATTTCATCAATATAGATAATGCCCCGCTCAGCGGCCTCTACATCAAAATCTGCTGCTTGAATTAAGCGGAGCAGTACATTTTCTACATCTTCCCCAACATATCCAGCTTCTGTAATGGTAGTCGCATCCGCAATCGCAAATGGCACATCCAGAATTTTTGCCAGCGTCTGTGCCAGAAAAGTCTTTCCAACACCTGTCGGCCCCAATAGCAGAACATTGCTCTTTTGCAGTTCTACCTCTTCGCTGTCATCCTGACTCAAAATTCGCTTGTAGTGATTATAAACTGCCACACAAAGGGAAATCTTTGCTGCATCCTGCCCAATCACATATTCATCCAATATCTTTTTCATCGCAGCCGGCTTTTGCAATTTCACCTGCTCATTACCCTTTTGAGATTTGGAGTTTTTCTTTTTTGCTGCTACATTATGCGGTATAGAAGGTCCATAGAGCATTTCATAGCAATAACAAATGCAATCGTCACAAATATGACTATCCCCAGCAGAAAACATACTGGCTACTTCATGTTCTGCCTTGCCGCAAAAATTACAATATTTTTCTTCTGGCATGTTGATACTCCTTACCGGTTTGTCATCACTTTATCAATCAAACCGTATTCCAATGCTTCCTGTGCATACATATAATTATCCCGTTCGGTGTCCTGTGCAATCGTTTCTATGGGCTTTCCTGTATTGGCTGCCAAAATTTCATTCATTCTCTGACGAATCCGTACCAAATGATCCGATTGGATCTTAATATCAGTACATTGACCAGACAGACCACCTGAAATCAGTGGCTGATGAATCATAATTTCACTATTCGGCAAGGAAATTCGCTTGCCCTTTGCACCGGAAGAAAGCAGGAAGGCACCCATAGAGGCTGCCATACCAATACAAATAGTAGAAACATCACATTTAATATACTGCATGGTATCATAAATTGCCATACCAGCCGTAATCGAACCACCCGGACTATTGATATACAGAGAAATGTCTTTTTCTGCATCCTGACTTTCCAAATACAACAGTTGTGCAACAACCAAGCTGGAAGTTGCATCGTTCACCTGATCACACAGCATTACAATTCGATCATTCAGCAGACGGGAAAAAATGTCATACGAACGTTCTCCACGGCTGGTCTGCTCCACAACATAAGGAATCGTAGTTTGTCCTACAACATTCGGAACAAAATGGTTCATTTCTTTTTCCTCTCTTTCTTATTTCTCGCCCTATGTCCTTCTTTCCATTACAAAAAACGACAAAAAAACTGTTTATCTCAGAATAACACAGTGGGCGAACTGAAAATGGTTCGCCCGTTCTGTGTATCCCTCGTTTCCTGTTCTGCTTATTCAGCCGCTACCTCTTCTGTTGCAGCTTCTTCTGCTTCTGCAACCGTATTATCAACAATTGCAGTTTCCTTTACCAGATCCAATGCCTTTGTTACCAGCATATCCGTCTTATATTCCTGCATCGGAATCCGTGCCTTTACATCTTCCAGTGTCATATTGTTCTCTTCTGCCAGCTTAGTCAGCTCAGCATCCATTTCTTCTTCCGATACATCCAGTGCTTCCATCTCTGCTATCTTTTCCAATGCCAAACGCAGCTTTACTTCACTTTCTGCACGGTCCAGATAAGTTGCCTTTAATGCATCCTGTGTCATACCAGTATACTGCAAATAAAGATCCATGTCCACGTTCTGCCGCTTCAACTGCCCTGCAAAGGTTTCCATTAAAGCATCTGCACGCTGTTCAAACATGCAATGCGGAATCGGATCTTCTACCTTGTCAATCAGCTTTGCAATCAATGCATTTTCAAAGCCAACCTGTGCAGTCTGTTCTGCATTTTCCTGCATCTTCTTCTTTGCATCTGCTTTCCACTCGTCCACTGTATCAAAATCAGAAATTTCCTTTACAAAATCATCTGTCAGTTCTGGAACTTCTTCCTTGCTGATTGCCTTAATCTTGCACTTGAAAACAGCTTCCTTGCCAGCATATTCTTCCATCTGGTAATCTTCTGGGAAGGTAACGGTAACATCGAAATTCTCATCTATCTTGTGACCAGCAACCTGTTCTTCAAAGCCCGGAATAAACTGACCGCTGCCCAGCTTCAACTGGAAGTCTTCTCCCTTACCGCCTTCAAATGCAGTGTCCCCAAAGAATCCTTCAAAATCAAGTGTTACTTCATCGCTCATTTCTGCTGCACGGTCGTCAACAGAAACCATTCTTGCATTTCTCTTCAGAAGACTTTCTGCCTGCTTTGCAACGTCTTCATCGGTAATTTCCTTTACATCCTTTGGAGCTGTCATACCCTTATAGTCCGCAATGTGAATTTCCGGCTTCGTAACACAAATAATCTTTACAGTTGCACCTTCTGCCTTGCTGACAGAAGTGACTTCTGCTCTCGGGGAATCTACCAGATGCAAACCTGCTTCTGCAATCAAAGCCGGCATTTCCATATTCAAAATCAGGTTCAGTGCATCTTCAAAGAAAACACCCTCACCGTATGTGCTCTCACAAAGCTTTCTCGGCACTTTTCCCTTTCGGAAACCCGGCATAGAAATATTCTTTTTCTGCTGCCGATAAACCGCATCTATTGCCTTTTCAAAAGTTGCAGCATCTACTTCTGCAATGATTTCTGTCATATTGACATCAGTTTTTTCAGATGATTTCAAAATCATGATTGTTTGTCCTCCATTTTCTATTTACCATGCACACAGAAAACGACTCTGTGCCAATGTTTTCGTTCCATGCACGCTTGATTATTATACCATATTCCGTTTTTTTTGGCTATAGAAATTTTCCACTTCTCTTTTTTGCACAAATTAAACGATTTTCACTGGATTAAATTGTATATAATCCCCAGAAATTAACCGCATTTCGGTTTCTTCATAACGTCCCTCGAAGGCGTATTGGTGTGATTTCCCATGAATATGTCCATAATAACACGCTGTAATCTGATACCGGTGCAGCACTTCCAAAATATCATAATTATAGGAATTGCCATAAATCGGCGGATAATGCAGAAAAACAATGGGGTGCAATTGTTCCGCCAATGCTGACTGAATGGAAACCTCCAGCCGCTGTACCTCTCTTGCCAGTACTTTGGCATCGGCAGTTTCTCCATTCATACTGACCCAACCTCTGGTACCACAAATGCCATACTGTTCAAATGTATAGTGATTATTATGCAAAATATGCAAACTATGAAATCCGTTGTCCATAAAAAACTGCTGCATTTTTCGCATAGAATTCCACCAGTAGTCATGATTGCCCTTCAGAATGATTTTTTGTCCTGGCAACGTTTCCAGAAAAGCGAAATCGGCTTTTGCCTGCTGTAAATTCATCCCCCAAGAAAGATCGCCTGCCAATACAACGACATCTTCTGGCTGTATGATTGCTCGCCAGTTTTGTTCCAGCAGCTGCATATAATTTTCCCAGCCCTGAAAGATGTCCATCGGCTTTTCCGGTACTCCTAACGACAGATGCAGGTCTCCGATTCCGTATAACTGCATAGAGATTATACCAAATGCAGCTGTTGCAAAACAAAGCTCTGCAATTCATTCTTATCAATACAATCGGTAAAACGGCGTTCCTTCGTTTTCAGCTCAGCCAATGCTGCCGGAACCGGCAAGTTAGAAAGTGTATGCAGCTTGTCTACCATTGCATATTCATCACCGGAAACCGGTTCTTTTGCAATCGCCTCCAGCACACTCGGACTGAACTTATACGGACTTGCTGTGGAAGCAATCAATGTCTTGGTCATATCGCCGGTCTCCTTGCGGTAATCCTGATATACCTTAACTGCAACAGCGGTATGCGTATCACAGGTATAGCCATAAGTCTCATAAATATGCTGAATCGTTGCCTTTGTTTCAGCATCATCACAGAAACCGCCATAGAAATCCTGCTGCAAAGCAGCCTTAACGGCATCGGTCACTTCATAGGTACCGCTTTCTGCCAATGCTGTAAACCATTCCCGAATCTGTGCATCATCTTCACCTGTCAACAGATAGAGCAACCGCTCCAAATTGCTGGAAATCAGAATATCCATAGACGGTGAGCAGGTTGCATAGAATTCCCGATTCCGGTTATACACACCCGTGTTGATAAAGTCTGTCAACACCTTATTGACATTGGAGGCACAAATCAGCTTGCCGAGCGGTACGCCCATCTGCTTTGCATAATATGCTGCCAAAATGTTGCCGAAGTTCCCGGTTGGAACCACTATATTCAAAGGATCGCCCATTTGCAGTTCGCCCTGCTGTACCAATGTAACATAAGAAGACACATAGTAGACAATCTGTGGAACCAGCCGTCCCCAGTTGATGGAATTCGCACTGGAGAATCGCAGATTTCCCTCTGCCAGCTTCTGTTTAACCACAGGATCAGTGAAAATCTTCTTGACACCGCTCTGGCAGTCGTCGAAGTTGCCCTTTACGGCACACACGCCGACATTGCTTCCCTCCTGTGTCACCATCTGCCGCTTCTGCATATCGCTGACACCGTCTTCCGGATAGAAGACCATAATTTCCGTGCCCTCTACATCCTTAAACCCTTCCAATGCTGCCTTGCCGGTATCGCCGGAAGTGGCTACCAAAATCACGATTTTTTCCTTGAGCTGTAATTTCTTCATAGCAGTAGTCAGGAAATACGGCAGAATCTGCAAAGCCATATCTTTGAATGCACAAGTCGGACCATGCCACAGTTCCAACATATAAGTACCCTCAAACAGGTGTGCAATTTCTGCGATATTTTCTGTTTCAAATCGCTTGGCATTGTAGGCACTCTCGGTACAGTAAACCAATTCTGCCTCTGTAAAATCCGTCAGATAACGGGAGAAAACAAATGCTGCTCGTTGTGCATAGCTCATATTTGCCATAGCAGTCAATTCTTCTTTTGTAATAGAAGGAATCTGCTCTGGTACAAATAAACCGCCGTCCGCAGAAATACCCTGCGAAATCGCAACAGCACTTTTTACCCGTACACTACTGTCTCTTGTACTTTTATAAAACATACAACCACCCTTTTCCTATATTATCACATCCAGCCCGCTGGCATCGAATGCATTTTCTATATATTCCACAGAAACAATTCGTCCTCTATCTGTGATGACAGCAGCCGCATCATATCTTGGCTGCAACGCCCAATCCGGATTATGTGCAGCACAGTATACCATGGAGGTTCGAACAATGCGTGCCTGCTGCTGCGGATGCAGATATCCCAACGGAGAAGTACCATCCATAATCTGCCGTGTTTTCACTTCTACAAAAGCGAGAATTTCCTTTTTCTGTGCAATGATATCAATTTCTCCGCCTCGTATCCGATAATTCCGTGTCAAAATCTTATAGCCCTGTTCCATCAGGTAGGAACATACCGCCGTTTCTCCACGTCTTCCCATTTCAGTCGTTGTTCGTTTCATGAAGCAACTTCCTCAAAAAGGCTTTCCGATGCACTGGGGAGGGTCCATACTGTAGGATTGCTTCACAGTGTGCCTTTGTCCCATAGCCTTTATGCTTGGCAAAACCATACTGTGGATATTGTGCATCCAACTCCAGCAAATAATGATCTCTTGCAACTTTTGCTAAAATAGAAGCGGCTGCAATCGAAGCGGAAGTTGCATCCCCTTTCACAACGGTTTCTGCTGCAATCGAAAGGATCGGCATTCGATTCCCATCTACCAAAACATAATCCGGCTGTATGGACAAACCTGCAACTGCCCGCTGCATCGCAAGCATAGTCGCCCCTAAAATATTGTATTCTGCAATTTCCTCTACACTGGCTGTGGCAATACAATAGGCAACTGCCATTTCCTGAATCTGCGGAAACAGTTGTTCCCGTTTCTTTTCTGTCAATTTTTTGCTGTCATTTAAGCCCTCTGGCAAATGCTCTGGGGAGAGAATCACAGCTGCTGCATAAACATCTCCAGCAAGCGGCCCTCTGCCTGCCTCATCTACGCCGCAAAGCAACGGATAGGACAAGCGTTTTTCCACATCATAGGCGTATAAATCCACTGGATTCTGTATTTTTTTAGTCATCCTATTACGCCTCCGGTAATTCCAATGTCAGCCGTCCCAATGTACCGCTGCGGAACTCATCCAACAATGTAATTGCCGCCCGTTCATAGTTTACTTCGCCACCGGAAATCAACATTCCACGCTTTCTGCCAAGCTGTTCCAACAACTGCAAGCCGTTTCTTGTTTCTGAAATCTGCATTTTATAGCGGTTCTCCAAAGACGCCGGATACCGTTCTGCCAGGAATTCCAGCAGCAGCATGGCAAGGCTCTCCAAGTCCATAATATCATCTTTAATGGCACCTGTGAATGCCAGCCGTTTTGCAACTTCTTGATCATCAAACTTCGGCCAGAGTACTCCGGGCATATCCAGCAATTCCATCTGGTCGCCAATTTTCACCCATTGTTTCGTACGAGTCACACCGGGACGATCTTCTACCTTTGTCTTTTTGGACTGTGCCATCCGGTTAATAAATGAAGACTTTCCCACATTAGGGATGCCAACAATCATCAATCGGATGGGGGCACCAACAATCCCTGATTTTGCCCGCTTTTCCAGCAACGGCTTCAACAGCTGATTTTTCACAGCAGGTACAAACTGTTTTATGCCCTTTCCGGTTTTACAATCCAGCGGCAGGGCAAGCAAATTTTTTTTCTGATAATACTGCACCCATCTTGCAGTGGCATTGGGGTCTGCCATATCGGCTTTGTTCAACAAAAGCATCCGTGGCTTGTCCTTTACCAGTCGCTGCATTTCAGGATTCTGGCTGCTGTTTGGAATTCTGGCATCCAGAATTTCCACCACGGCATCTACCAATGACAGATTTGCCGCAATCATACGGCGTGTTTTCGTCATATGACCGGGGAACCACTGAATGGTTCCCATTTGGATTTCAGACATGCCGCCGCCTCCTATTCTCAATCATAAATACCGCCGAAATTGGAGATAGGGGCAAACCGGAATACGGCTTTCCCCATAATTTGTTCTTCCGAAACCAGCCCCACCATAGGGTGGCGGCTGTCAGAAGAATGCTGCCGATTATCCCCCATTACAAAGTAATAGCCCTCTGGTATTGTCAATGGATAGGTAAATGCACCCTCATCATTCACTGTTAAATTATTAATATAAGGTTCCTCTAACACCACTCCATCAATTGTAACAATACCGGTTGTGAAATCAATATTCAGTGTTTCGCCGCCAACAGCAATGACTCGCTTAATAAGATGCTTTTCTGTTGTGGCAGTGGAAAGACCTGAACTTTCTATCAAATCGCCTTCTTCATTATAGATATGAGAAAAGTCGTTGTCTACAATGACGATATCGCCTCTCTTCGGCGTATACAACAAGTCTGTCATAAACAGCTTGTCCTGATTCTGCAAGGTCGACTCCATGGAATGCCCTTCTACCGTAACCGGTCTTAATACATAGGCAAACAGCATAATTACAAAAAATACAGAAATCAACACCGCCTCCAACATATCAGCGGTATCTTTCCAGAATGCACCTTTCTTCTTTTCTGCAACCTCTTCTGTTTTCGTTTCCATTTTCAGCCCTCATTTCCGTTGTTGCTTTGATATATCTGCATATAAAAAAAGGGCACACATAGCGTCCCCTTTTCCATCTGTGCAGGAAACAGGGAGACAAAGACGGAAACAACCGCCCCTGTCTGTTCTGCCTGCTCACTGGTTTTAGCCAATCTGTTCCTTTACCTTTGCAGCCTTACCAACACGGTCACGCAGGTAATACAGCTTTGCTCTGCGAACTTTACCCTTACGAACCACTTCTACCTTTTCCACAACTGGAGAATGCAGCGGGAATACTCGTTCCATACCGCAGCCGTAAGCGATTCTTCTAACGGTAAAGGTTTCGTGAATGCCGCCATGCTTCTTTGCGATCACCGTACCTTCAAATACCTGAATACGGCTCTTGTCGCCTTCCTTGATTCTAACATGTACCTTTACGGTGTCGCCGATGTTGAAAGCCGGAACATCCTGCTTCAAGCTGGCATTGCTGATGGTTTTTAATGCGTCCATGATTTTTCCTCCTGTTTGTTCAGACATTCATAAACGGTGCCTACTCGTCATACGAACGCAGGCAGAACGGTCAATCAAAAATAAGCGTCCGGAAATCGTTCCCGTCAGCGGACTGTCCGATTTAATGTCGTTACTGGCATTAACCTCACCTGTCATCCGGAACAGACAGGCGGATTTCAAATGCTTTTCTATCATACCACACTTTTCTGAAAATTGCAAGTGTTTTTTCAAAAAAATTCAGTTTTTTCTTTTGTGCAGAGCTGGCAACGACAGATTTCCGGAAATTCCAGCGAAATTCCTGCAAATTCGGCGAACGCTGTCAAAATCAGCATAGGATTCACACTTTCCGGCTGTCCAACCGACAGCATCCACTCCCATATTACGGCATGTTCTGTCACTTCTGCCCGTTGACAGTCGATTTGCGGCAGCAAGTCCACCGTTCGTATCCCTCGTTTCGATTTCTTCTCCACCAATACTTCAGGCTGCTCTAAAAACTGCTGCCACTGTTTCAGCAGCAGTTCCGGCTGCTCACTTGGCAGCGTCACCCGATAGCGAACATAGGCAAGCTCTCCCATTTTGTGTACCGGCTCATAGGCAGTCAGCAGCTTCAACCCCTCCGGCAATACCTGTTGCAGCTGTAATCTGGCGATTTCCGGCTCAACTGACTCTGTAAATCGAACCTCTAAAACTTCTCCCATACTCTCCATGCCAAGCGGTAAGGCAGCCGCAAACACTGCCTCCATATGCGGATGAAAGCCATTGGTATAATGCACCGGCAGACCAGAACGCCGAATTGCTCTCTGCACACAGCGAACCAAGTCCAGATGGGAAATATATTTTGCTCTGCCGGTTTTTGCAAACCGAAACCGCAATGTTTCACTCAAAAACAATTCCTCCCCATTGCATGATTGACACCGCATCCGGCACATTGCAATCGACAATTCGGTGTCGTCTTTTCTTGCTTTGCCCGTTCGTATTCTCTGATAAGAAAAGATTTGCTCACCAGATAATCCAGATGATCCCAAGGCAAAATCTCCGTGTAAGAACGCTCCCGATTCGCATAGAATGCTGGATCCAATTCACAGGCTGCAAATGCCTTCTCCCAATGTTCCCAGCAGAAACGATCGCTCCAGCTGTCAAACCGACTTCCATTTCTCCATGCTTCTAAAATCACACGGCTCAAACGGCGGTCACCTCTTGCCAAAACTGCCTCCAAAAGACTAATCCGCTGGTCATTCCAGCTTACCTTAATTCGTTTACGATGCTGCTTTGGGATACTGGAAATCAAATGTTTCTGCTTTTCTGCAATCTGCTCCGAGGTTGCCTGCGGTACAAATTCAAACGGGGTATGCGGTTTTGGCACAAATGTAGCAACACTGATAGAAATTTCCACACCCTTTCCCTTTGGCCGCTTTGGCTGTTCAAAATACAGGGCAATCACTTTTTCCGCTAATTCTGCAATGCCCGCAATATCCTCCAAGGTTTCGGTCGGTAATCCCATCATGAAATACAGTTTCACATGATAATAGCCGCCGGAAAATGCAATCTCTGCTGCTCGCAGAATTTCTTCCTCTGTGACATTTTTATTGATAACATCTCGAAGTCGTTGCGTACCTGCCTCCGGTGCAAACGTTAGACCACTCTTTCGGATCCGCTTAACTTTTTCCATAAAGGTTTCTGAAAAGTTGTCCACCCGCAAGGATGGCAGACTCATGGTAATTTTTCGATCCTCTGTATAAGTCAGCAATTCTGTCAGGATAGTTTCCAGTTCATGATGGTCGCTGGTACTGAGGGAAGACAGAGAGAGTTCATCATAACCCGTTTGTCGACAAAGCTGTTCTGCCTGCTGACAGACAACATCTGCCGTCTTTTCCCGAAACGGACGATAGATAAATCCAGCCTGACAAAAGCGGCAGCCCCGAATACAGCCACGCAGCACTTCTTCCACAGCACGGTCATGTACCGTTTCTGTAAAGGGCACAATAAACTGATCTGGGTAATAAACCTTGCTCATATCGGAAATAATTCGCTTTCGAATGGTTGCCGGTGCACCGTTATTCGGCTGCACAGCGGCAATGGTACCATCTGCATGATACTGTACATCATAGAATGAAGGCACATAAATGCCCTCTATTTTAGCAGCTTCCCGCAGAAATGTCTGCTTGTCCGCACCCTGCTGTTTCATTCGGTCATAGAGTGTCATCAATTCCAGATTGACTTCCTCCCCCTCCCCCAAAATAAACAGGTCAAAGAAATCTGCAATGGGTTCTGGATTGCAGACACAGGGACCGCCTGCAAAGAGAATGGGGGACAAGGCATTTCCTCGTTCTTCTGCAAGCAATGGGATGCCTGCTAAATCCAGCATATTCAAAATATTGGTGTACGCCATTTCATATTGCAGGGTAAATCCGATCATATCAAAATGGGAAACCGGCTCTAAACTTTCCAGCGTAAACAGCGGAATCTGATGTTCCCGCATCAACTGTTCCATATCCGTATCTGGGGCAAATACCCGCTCACAGGCATAATTTGGCTGTGCATTGGTCAAGCCATAAAGAATCTTCATGCCAAGGTGCGACATACCAATTTCATAGGTATCCGGAAAACAAAAAGCAAATCGCACAGAAACGGATTCCGGCTCTTTCCGAATGCTGCCGATTTCCCCACCAATATATTGTGCTGGCTTTTGTACCTGCAACAGCAGGGGTTCTAATTGTGATAGCAGACTGATTTTGCTCACTCCTTTTTTAAAGAAACACTGTTCTGGAATCAAAACAGTTCCCTTTTCCTTATAATGATATTAAAATAATGTGAGTTCGACGAAAAAATAGAAAAATCCGCCAAAATCTGTTATACTGTAAGTTCGACGAGAATGCATTCTACCGCTGCCAATCACAAACTTTGCCGGCAGAATCGCTTCGCTCTCTGCCTGTGTCCGCTGTCCG
>CAUDDP010000025.1 GCA_958448395.1 uncultured Oscillospiraceae bacterium
TTTTAGAAGGCGGACAGCAGCAGCTTGTTCCTCATTCCGTTACCAAAACTCTAATCGCAGCGTTTCGCAGGGGACAGCTTGTCCCCTTCCCTTCCCTTTTGTCCCTTCGGGACATTTCCCCACACTGTGGGGAATCACCCTCCGCCAAGCTGAATCAGCTTGACCATAGTTGCCATTCGGTAGATAAAACGCTCTCATCGAACTCACGTTTTCATAGCAATTTCTGCATATCCTCTGGCAGCGGTGCACCCACTATAAAATACCGGCTGCCGTCTGTACTCGGCAGCAGCAATCGACCACAATGCAGTGCCTGCCGGTCAATGTCCGTTGTATCACCGCCATAAAGTGTATCTCCAGCCAGCGGATGTCCGATATATGCCATATGTACCCGTATCTGGTGTGTCCGTCCTGTTTCTAACTGTATTTGCAATAATGTATACTTTGTATTATGCCACAACGGACGATAATGCGTCACTGCTGGCTTTCCATCTGCACGAACACAGCGAATGATAATGGACTCCTGCTCCCTTGCAATGGGAGCGGAGACTGTGCCGGCTTCTGTCACAATCCCCTGTACCACCGCATAATATCGCTTTTGCAGTCGATATTGCAGCTGATTGGCTGCATAGGCACTCTTTGCAAATAAACAAAGACCACTGGTATTGCGGTCAAGGCGATTGACCGGACGACATGCAAGACTTGGATAGGCAGCACAAAAACAGTTCCCCAGCGTGTCTGTATAGTGATTTTGAGAGGGATGTACAGGCATCCCCGATGGCTTGTTGTAAATCACAAAATCCGCTGTCTCCAGACAAATCGGCACGGAACAAACTGCATTTGCCACAAGCGGCGGCACCTCCGGCAAACGCAGTTCTATGATATCTCCATACTGCACCGGATCAATGCTGCGAAGCGGCTTGCCATTGCACCAAAGCCCGTTGTGCCGTTTAAGCTTTGTCAGCAGCCTGCGAGATACGTTTTTTTCGTTTCTTAGGAATTGCTCCAACGTGCAGGGCTGTGCCAGCTCCATACGCCATGTCAGAATTTGTGGCACGATATGTCCCTCCCTTTCCATTTGTATATTGTAGCTCCTTGCAAAGCACACCGATATAAACTGTCTGCATCATCGCCAATCTTGCCCAACAATGTGGCAACAGCCAGAGCGGCAAACTTTGCAGCAGCAGCTTGTACCACTGCTTTCTCCTGCCATCTGTCAGGGAAAAGGCAGCACGTAAAATGGTCATACAAGATGCATGGGGGTCAAGTGCCTGTAAAACCGGTGCCGCAGTCAGCACTGGCAGAAGCCAAAAAAAGCCGATTACAAATAAAATGGACAGTGTGACAAACTGCAAGGCTGCCATCAACCACCAAATCCCATCCTGTACACCACTGCCTTGCTGTAAACACCAGCGAATCCCCCAAAGACAAAACGGCAACGGCAATACGGAAAGCAGCCGCAAACCATGCAGACAAAGCGAAAGCCGGTAACAGCCAGACCGTTTCGGTGCTGATTCTACAGTCAGACTGGCAGCAACAGCACAATGATAGACACAGCGATACAGTAACAGTGGCAGCAAAAAAAATCCACCTGCTGCAAAGAGCAGCCTTACAATATACCAGACTGTCTCCAGATAGGGCAGCAGATTCAAAAAGGTAAAACCAATTTGTATCGCAAGACAGATGGCAATCCGGCAAAGTATCAGCAGAACCCCGCAGCCGATCCAACTCCAAAAATAAAAGGCAGCAGGCTGGCTGGTTTGTTTTAAAATTGTTTTCGAGAAGGGATACAATGTGTGCAGGTGCATCATGGGAGGACTCCTTTCCAGTCACAGCATTTATGGATAGAGATAGTATCCCCCATTTTTCCAGCAGCATTCCCAAAAGATTTTAGGTCATCCGATACGGTGTCATGCCCAATACCTCAAACGCACCGGAACGCTGCCAAAGGGAGGCTGTCACCAATGCATCATACCCCTCCCCCGGTGCCGGACGCAGTTCCTTGGGGTCAATCTTTGGCAGTCCAAACCCTGCAATCAAATTGGATAGGATACCAGCATGTGTAATCACAGCCGCATGTAAAATATCAGTATTCATCATATCCTGAATGATTTCCCGCAACGCCTTAAAAATCCGAAGCTGCACTTCTTCCAGACTCTCCCCCTTTGGCGGCCGACAGTCGGCACCGCCTCTCAACCATTGCAAAAAAACCTCCTGCTTGACCAGTTCATCTGCTGTTTTTCCCTCAAAATCCCCAAAATCCATTTCAATCAGATTGTCCACAATTTGCAGCTGTGCATCCGGAAACAAAATTTCTGCGGTCTCTGTACACCGCTGCAACGGACTGCTATATACCCTTGCTACATGAGGATATTCATACTCATCTAATTTGCTGTACAATTCACTTGCCCCTTTTCGGGAAAGCGGATAATCGGTTCGTCCAATGTAAATCCCCTTATCATTGGCAGCCGTTCTGCCATGTCGTATGAAGCTAATCCGATAACCTTTCATATTTTTTGCCCTCTTTCCTAATTTTTTTTCGTTGTCGTCATGTTTTTACGACTTTCTAACGGACTTTTTGAAAAATAGACCATTATCTATTTACATCCTTCTTTATTTATATTATAATGACATTGTGTACGTTCTTTCATCAGATGGTTTTTATCAGACGCAACTGCAAAAACGACAGATACGATTTTACAATAGAAATAAAAATATTTCCAGCCGAACGGATACAGAAAAGAGTTGCTGTACCAGCAACAACATTTGCAGAAAGAACGAAACAGCATCATTATCATATCACGTTTGCAAAAAAAAGAAAAGTATTTTTTGTAGATGTAAAAAATTTTTTTGTGAAACGACACGATGCTGACATCCGGACAGGCGAAATCTGCTGCACAACAAAGCGACATACAATTGCCTGCTTTTCCGCTGTTTTCTGCGATTTTCTGCCACGGTACACAATAAAAACAACAAAGGAGGCTGATTCTATGCTTAAAAAACTCAGTGGGGTCAAGCTGGCACACCATAAGCACACAGAATGTTCTGCCAGTCAACCCCTGCCGCTTCCGAAACTGGTTCGGATTCCGATGAGTATGCACATTGGTGCACCCTGTAATCCTCTTGTGAAAGTAAGAGACACAGTCTGTGTCGGGCAGAAAATTGGGGATACGGACGCTTTTATGGCAGCTCCCATTCACAGCGGCGTATCTGGTACGGTCAAAGCGATCTCCGACTTTCGCATGAGCAACGGGAGAACCTGCAAATGTGTAGAAATCGAAACGGATGGATTACAAACCATTGCAGATTCTGTCCAACCGCCCAGCATCTCCAGCAAGGCAGAATTTCTGCAAGCCATTCGGGAAAGCGGTCTGGTGGGCATGGGCGGTGCCAGTTTTCCAACCCATGTGAAATTAGCACCCAAACAAACGGTGGACACACTCTGCATCAATGCCGCCGAATGCGAACCATATATCACATCTGACAACCGACAAATGATAGAAGCACCGGAAGAAGTCATTGACGGCATTCAGCAGGTGCTGCACTGGCTGGATATTCCGCACTGTATCATTGGCATTGAATCCAATAAACCGGAAGCTATCCGAATCCTGACAGAAAAAGCCGCCAATGACAGCCGCATTCAGGTGGCTGCACTGCCCTCTACTTATCCACAGGGAGCAGAAAAGGTGCTGATTTACCACACGCTCGGCAGAGTGGTACAGGAAGGACAACTGCCGGCAGACCAAGGTGTGATTGTCATGAATGTCTCCTCCGTTGCCTTTGTCAGCCGCTATCTCAAAACCGGTATGCCAATGGTACAGCGAATGGTAACCGTAGATGGAGACTGTATCGGCAACCCCTGCAATGTCATTGTCCCAATGGGTACACCAGTAGAGGATGTGCTGACGTTTGCACAGTGCGATTTGGAACGGGTTACGAAATTGCTCTACGGCGGTCCCATGATGGGCATGCCAATTGCAGATAGCCACGACCCAATTTTAAAAGCAAATAATGCCATTGTAGCATTCGCAAATGCTACTGCACCGAAACCCTCTGCCTGTATTCACTGCGGACGCTGTATCCAAGCCTGTCCCCTGCGGCTGATGCCGCCGCAGATTGCAAAGGCATATCAAAAGAAAGATGTCGATACATTAAAGGCATTGCATGTCATGCTATGTATGAACTGTGGCTGCTGTACTTATGCCTGTCCGGCAAAGCGTCCAGTGGCAGAGACCAATCAGTTTGCCAAGGCAATGGTCATGGCAGCTGCCAAAAAGTAAGAAAGGGGTGTCTGTTTTGCAATTACTGACGGTTTCCCCGTCTCCGCATGTTCGGAGCGGGATGACAACACAAAAAATTATGGGGCTGGTATTGCTGGCACTGCTGCCGGCAGCAGTGTCTGGTGTAATTTTCTTTGGACTGCGGGCACTTCTGCTCATGCTCGTCTGCATTGCAGTCTGTCTGGCAACCGAAGCAATCTGTCAGAAGCTGATGAAAAAACCAATCACCATCACAGACGGCAGTGCCGCTCTGACTGGCTTGCTGCTGGCTCTGAATCTACCAGCAACCCTGCCATTCTGGGAGGCAGCCATCGGCTGTATCTTTGCGATTGCCGTTGTGAAACAACTATTCGGCGGTCTGGGCTGCAATTTCGCCAACCCTGCCATTACCGGACGTGTTTTCCTTCTGCTGTCCTTTGCCGGTGATATGACCACATGGGTCAAGCCATTCTACTATCAGGGACTTTCCCTCGGCAATATGCTCGGTTCTTCCGCCGGCTCCCTCAATTTAGATGCTGTGACTTCTGCCACACCACTGGTCACTGGAGATGCCAGCCTGACTGCACTTTTCCTCGGCAATGTTGGCGGCTGTATCGGGGAAACCTCCGCACTGGCACTGCTCATCGGCGGGGGATTCCTAATTTTTACCAGAATCATCTCTCCGTCCACACCAGTGGCTTATCTTGGCTCCCTGGGCATTCTAACTTTCTTCTATGCCCTTGCAACCGGCGGTGATCTAACAGCTGTACCATATGCCCTGCTAAGCGGCGGTGTCATGATCGGTGCATTCTTCATGGCAACCGACTATGTGACCACACCGATTACTACAAAGGGTAAATGGATTTTCGGCATTGGCTGTGGCATTCTGACCTTTGTCATTCGGGAATTTGCCAGTATGCCGGAGGGCTGCTCGTTCTCCATTCTATTGATGAACCTGCTCACCCCATACATTGACAAGCTGACTATGACCAAACCACTCGGTGCAAAGAAACTGAAAAAGGAGGAAGCATGAAATGAAACAGAACCTTATCAAGCCGCCAATTGTGCTGGCGATTGTCTGTGCCTGCTGCTGTGGTTTACTTGCTGTTGCGAACAGTGTCACAAAAGAAAAAATTGCAGCCGCAGAAGCTGCTTCCATCCAGACCAGCTTACAGGAACTGCCGAACGCTGGCAGCTTTACTGAAGTATTGGATTTTCAACCAGCAAACAACGAAAAAGCGACTGCAACCGCCGTCTATGTGGATGAAAACCAGCAGACAGCCATCCTAGTAACGGCAAACGGCTACAACAAAGGTGGTCTGCAAGTGGTCATTGGACTGGATGCAGACGGAGCTGTGACAGGCATTACCTTTGTTTCTGTTACGGAAACACCCGGACTCGGTACAAAAGTACAGACCAATCCGGAACTGCTGACCAATTCCCTCATCGGATTGTCAGATGCAGCCGCCGTCGAACAGGTGGATGGCATCACTGGTGCAACCTATTCCTCCAACGGCATGAAAGCCGCTGTGACCTGTGCAATGGATACCTTTGCACAAAATAAGGAGGCGATTTTACCATGAACTATGGAAAAGAATTTACCAAAGGTCTGATTCGGGAAAATCCGGTTCTGGTTTCCCTGCTCGGCATGTGTCCAACATTGGCAGTCACAACCGGTGCATTCAATGGCATTGGCATGGGATTGTCCACGACATTTGTTCTGATTTTTTCCAATCTGGTCATTAGTCTGCTGCGGAAAGTCATTCCGGAACAAGTCAAGCTGCCATGTTATATTGTCATCATTGCCACATTTGTCACCTTGATTCAGTTTTTACTGCATGGCTTTGTGCCGTCCCTATACACCAGTCTGGGTGCATTTCTGGAACTGATCACAGTAAACTGTATTATTCTCGGAAGAGCCGAAATGTTTGCCAGCAAAAACAGCCTGTTCCCATCCCTTCTGGATGGTGCAGGTATGGGTCTTGGCTTTACACTCGCTTTGTTCCTGATGGGCTCGATTCGAGAGATCTTCGGTTCCGGCAGTTGGTTTGGACTGACGATTCCATTTATACAGGGACATACCATGTCATTGTTTGTCATGCCGGCAGGTGGTTTTTTCGTACTCGGCATTATCATTGCTGTAGTATGTCGTCTTGCCAAAAAGAAGCCCCCGAAAAAACTGGGTTGCAGTGCCTGTCCGAATGCTGCGGCATGTCGTGCCAACTGTGAGGAGGTAGAAGCATGAGTACACTGGTTACCATTATCATTGCTGCCGTTCTGACGAACAATTTCGTTCTCTCCAAATTCTACGGCTGCTGTCCGTTTTTGGGCGTCTCGAAAAAATTTGATTCCAGTCTTGGCATGGGAGCAGCCGTTATCTTTGTCATGCTCTGTGCTTCACTGGTGACCTATCCGATTTACTATTTTCTGCTGAAGCCGAATGATTTGACCTATCTCCGAACGGTTGCCTTTATTCTGGTCATTGCCGTTTTTGTACAGCTGCTGGAAATTGTCATGAAAAAGGTCATGCCACCACTCTATCAAACTCTGGGGGTCTATCTGCCGCTGATCACCACAAACTGTGCTGTACTGGGTGTTACCATCATGAACATTGATGAAAATTACACCTTCTGGGAGTCCATGGTCAATGCCTTTTTCTCTGGTTTCGGCTTTGCACTGGCAATGGTACTATTTTCCGGTGTTCGTTCGAGAGTCGATGATGCCGAGTCAGAAACGCCGGTCATGTTCCGAGGTGTGCCGGCAACCTTAGTCGCTGCTGCCATTGTGTCAATGAGTTTCCTTGGCTTTGGCGGTCTGGGTCAGTGAGAAAGGAGTGGAATCAAGATGGAATATATCCTGCCAATTTTACTGTTTCTTGCTTTTGGGATTGTATTCGGCATTTTGCTGACGGTGATCTCTAAGGTATTTGCCGTTAAGGTAGATGAACGGACACAGCACATCACAGAAGCTTTGCCGGGGGCAAACTGCGGTGCATGTGGTTATGCCGGCTGTGCCGACTATGCCGATGCCATCGTCAGCAAAGGAGCCCCCATGAATGCTTGTTTACCGGGTGGTGCAGCAGCTGCTGGCAGCATTGGAGAAATTATGGGCGTTACCGTTTCTGCGGCAGAACGCAACATTCCCGTGGTTCACTGCAATGGCACCTGCAAGGCAACCAAACCAAAGTTTATATTTGATGGTGTGCAGACCTGTGCAGCAGCAAAGCGGTTTTACGGCGGTACAGGCAGCTGTATGCATGGCTGTCTGGGGCTGGGAGACTGTGCAGCCGTCTGTGAAAAGAACTGCATTCGGATACAAGATGGACTTGCCGTCATCTGCACAGAAGACTGTATCTCCTGCAGCAAGTGTGCGAAAGCCTGTCCCAACGGGTTAATTACCCTGCGTTCGGAAAAGAAAAAGGTAGATGTCTTCTGCTCCTCTAAGGATATGGGCAAAACTGCCATGCAAGCCTGTCAGAACGCCTGTATCGGCTGTAAGAAGTGTGAAAAGGTCTGCAAGTTTGATGCCATTCATGTGATAGACAACCATGCGGTCATTGATTATGACAAATGCGTTTCCTGCGGACTTTGTGTCAAGGAATGCCCGAAGCAGTGTATTGTGAAACAATCTGTCAAACGGACAGCTACACTGGCACAGTAAAGGAATATAGCAATCTCTACACAAAAAAACGGAAAGCAATCCCCTGCTTTCCGTTTTTTGCAATCTGAATTTATTTTGCTTACAGCTCCACACCATTCTTCTTCAGCAGCTCTCTTGCGGTTTCCACCGAATCCACACCAGTTGCATTCTTTACCGGTGCAAACTCCTTCTCCCGCTCTACTTCATACAGCAGGCAGTTTTCCTGCATATGCACCATATCCAGCACCAGTGTTTCCAACTTATAACCGTTCGGTTTCTCCGATTTCACAGTTGTTCCGTCTTCTGCCAAATATGCCACAGCCTTGAACGCCCGATGCAGCGGCAGATTACAATGCAGTGTCTTGCACAGCTGATCTACACGGAACAAATAATTCAGAATGACACCATACCGATACGTCAATGTGCCATCCGGTTCCCGCCGATTCCGCATATCATCTGTCATTTCAAAATACTCTACAATAGATGGTTTGCCGTCCTCCAGACAGAGTACTCCCACCTTTTCATCTGGGCTTGCCTTTGCAACCACCTTGCTGCCAGACGTACAGTTTGCAGCAATAGTTGCACCAATAAAGCAAGGGTCTGCCATCCGCTGCAAAACGTTATCAACAGCAAATACATTCAGCCATGTGATGTGCTGCTGCTCTAACACCTCTAATAGTCCGGCATGCTGCATAGAAGAGAACCAGCCGCCGTTGCCATTCGGAGAAACCGCTATCCGGTCTTTTGCCTCCAGCAGAATCTTTCCGTTTTCATCTACAACGGGTGCCATCTCCTGCACAAAAAAATGCACGAATTCTCTTGGATAACCGAAGAATTGCTTCTGTTCCAGAAATGCTTTTGTTTCTGCATCATTTGTCTCGCTGGTCATAATAAACAGCGGAACAGCCACACCAGCTTCCGCCGTTACTGCCATCAAATTGCGAAACAGGCACTCAAAAATGGTCAGATCATTGTTGATACCAATCTGAAAGACACCCTTTGGGCCAGAGCAGCCCAGCCGACTTCCCTGTCCGCCTGCCAGCAATACCGCACCAACACTGCCGCTGCGAATCGCATCCAGACCAATTTTCCGATATTCTACCTGCTTCTCTGCAATCTCTGAAATGGTACATGCCCCAAGGGGTTCCAGCTTTCCTTTGGGCTGCTCCTCCTGCATACTCCGCTCTAAAACAGAAAAATCCGTGTCAGCAATCTGCTGTAACAGTGCTGCCTGCTGTTTTGGTGACAAAGTGTCATAATATTGCAGTAGGTGTGTTTGTCCATACTGCTTTAATTGGGTATAGGCTTCTTGATACTGCATCATTCATATAATCCTTTCTTATTTCGATCTTCATTTCAACCAAATTTTTGCATTTCCCACAATTTCCGTAAAATTTGTAGTGGTTTTAGTATAACACAATCAAGATAAAAATGCAAGCTGCAATTTTCTATTTTACATGAAATCAATACGATGATAAAAAACCGTTTCATACCAGCTGGTTTTTCAATTTGTTTATGAGGGAAAACGGAAATAGAGTGCACCGGAACCAATCGATGCACTCTATTTCACATAAATTTATTTGAAAGGAGTTAAGTAAAATTCAAAGTTAAAAATAATCAGATACTTTGTCATAAACAGCAAACGCCCCGGGGTAGAGGCGTTCACTGCTATGATATAGGGATTATTGGGGATGATACTTTTGCACCGGGGTAAATGCAAAAGCACTTTAGAGGATGTTACATGCTCTCTTCTAAGAGCATGGTTATAGTATACCGGAGGATTGTGTATATCATGTGAAATGAAGCTGAAAAGCACCTGAAAAGAATTTTTGCGTTTTGCCACAAAACCAGCAGACTTTTTTATAAATCATGAACAAAGGTTTCTCTGTCCTGCACTGCTGATAAAACACTTAAGAATGCAGCCGATTGACCAATGTTTCCGGCATCAACGCCAGTACCAGTGGCTTTCCGACATATGGCAATCCTTTCGGTAGCATCTGCAAGAGCCGAAAGCCCTTCCAGCGTACCACTGCTTCGTCAAGCCGTTCCTTGAATGGAATATGATGACACTTCGGATCAAAATAATATGTGTACAGAAGTTCCTGTATATTTGCCCCCTGCAAGCCCGCTGCATACATCTGCATAAACAGCATATAGTCTTCACAGCGTGCAATTTTTTTCATCACCGGATAACCATTCACCTTTTCAAAGCACCTTCTCCGAAACATCACAGAACCGTGAATAAACGGTGAGTTGAACAGAAAATCCTTTCTCTCTGGTTGTTCCGGTCGTGTCCATCTGTCGAAAATGCCTTGTTCCGATGTATATAGGGCACAGTTTGTCCCAACAAAATCCACCTCTTTGTGGGCTTCCAAATAAGCGATTTGTTTTGCAAAGCGTTCCGGCTGGGAATAGTCATCATCATCCTGCCGTGCCAAGTACGCTCCTTTTGCAACGGAAAGGCAACGATTCAAAGTACGTGCCAAGCCAAGATTGCGATCATTTTGAATCAAGCGAATGCGATCCTCCCGTGCTGCCAAGCTCCGCATCCATGTCAGGGTGGCATTGGTCGAACCGTCGTCGCACAGAATCAACTCCCAATTTGGATAGGTCTGTTCCACAATGGAACGCACTGACCGTTCCAGCATGGATCGCTCTTCACAATTGTAAACACCCATTAAGACGGAAATCAGCGGTTTTTTCTCTTCTGTCAATTTTGTCTCCTCCTGCCAATGCCGTACCGAATAAAATCCCAGCAGGCAAAATTCCAATGATACCATCGTTTCCGGCAAATCCGGCTGCAAGCCAATGAACCGTACAGCCAAAATGGTTCTGCCAGCACAGCAGACGATTTGTGTAATCGCTGTAAAAACCGCTGCGACAGCAGACACTGCCGCAAGGCATTCTCCTGCCCCGCAGCTGCCAACGGAAAGGTATAGCATTCTCCCATGTCATCGCAGAACTGAAACTGCCCCAATGCTGCCGCTTCCTCTGCCGTTGGATGAAACAGCAATTTCTGCAAAAGCTGCTCTGTCAATGTTGCTAGCGGCAACACTGCAAAATCAGAAAATGCCAACTGTGGCAATACGTTTTCTGTAAAAGCAAGGCAAACTTGCTCCTGCGTTTCGGCAAGTGTCGCATTTGCCAAATCCACTGTATTCATGGTTTTGCACACTGGAACAGCTGTGCCATCTGCTTGTATCTGATAACCCATTGTCGTACCATGCGGTGCCGCACACATACACTCATACACATTGTTGTTAAATCGAATTACCTTGGAAAGCGGCGTAGAAGGGTCAAAATACCATGCTGCCCACTCTCCTTGCTGCGGTACGGTGTACAAACCAAAATAATAGCCCTTTACTGAAGGCTGCGGACGTTCTGCACACTGCATCAGCGTCAGCAGGCAATTCTGCATGGAGCCATTCCAGCCACTGTCTATGATTCCAATCCGTTCATAGAAAAACAACTTCTGCTGTTCCAGATACTGCATCGCCGCATCGTAGGCAGTCTTTGATTTTTCCTGTAAAAACGCTGCATAAACAGAGCTGTGCCGAAGCTTGTCTGCAAATGCAGCAAAAACCGGCGGTGCCATCGGCACATCAGCATCTTTCTCAGAAAAAGCAATGTCATCATAAACCTGTTTCTGCTCCTCTCTGGAAAGGGTCAGCCGTTCTAATACATGTCTTGGTGTCAGGTTTGCCCCCCTCACCAATAACAAATCATAAGCCGCTGTCCCCATGCGATGATATGCCGGCATCCGGAGTGCCATACGGGAGACAAAAAGATACCGGCATTGCAGTGGCAGCCGGTATTGCTGACAGAAACGCTGTGCAATTTGATAGAGAATGTGTCCGTCCCGTGCCAGAAAATACAGGGTTTCCACTCCATCCTGCAATGCCTGCTGCAAGCACCACCAGACATAGCTGTATAAAACTGGTGCGGTCACCTGTGCAGTGAAACTGGAAAAAAGATCTGCTGTTTGCAGAGTGTTGGCAGCCTCTGCAAACGCCGGTACAGCCGCAAGCCATTTTGGATATGGGTTCTGTTGCAAGGGAACGCCTCCTTTTGCTTCTTTTTCTTTATTATAACACGCTTCTCCGAATACCGTCAAGCAAAAAACGCACGCCTGTTTGAAAGCAAGTGTGCGGTAAAGATTTATTCTCTTACAAAAGGAACAAATTCACAATCGGGATTCCCTTTTTCTGTGCTAAACGCACAGTTTGTCCTGTTCCACTCCGAAAACGCTTTTCATTATAATAACAAATGCAAGCATCTGAAAGTGCTACTAATCTCTCATTTCGCTCTCTCATACAATTTTTTGTATAACATTCAGACACCACCTCTATATCATTTGCTTCCTGCAAAATCAATTGAAATATTTCTTTCTGCTGTTGTGTCCATATTGCTGTTTGTATTTCTGGTGGACACGGCAAAATCAAATGCAATCGAATTTGAGGATAGATTTTCTGAAGTTGCAGCACACATTGTTCACACAGTAAATCCCATCCAAATGCACCGCCTGCATAAAAAACAATGGCATCTCCTTGTACACAGTTTTCTATTTGTTCAAGTAAATGCTTTTGCAAATATGGCGTGTTTGATATGCTTCTATGCCCTGTAAAACAAATACACCTCATCTTTTTGTTTCCTCCTCCTAGTTACTGCCTATATAGTAACACTAAATATGTATATTGTCAAGCGGTAATTTTCATAATAGAATGACAAGGAGGGGAGGCGGTTCCATGCAAAAAGCAAAATCGGTTATTTCGATAAAAGAATACGGTAAAATCCATATTTGTCTGAAAACTGTCATGGATCAACATGGTATGACTCGTAATGCATTAGCAAAAAGTTCTAATACCAGATTTGAAGTCATTAACAAATGGTATCAAAACAATGTAGAGAAGCTGGATTTAGATGTATTGGCACGCATTTGCTATGTATTGGACTGCTCACCATCAGACATCATACAATACGAAAAATAAAGAATACCGTCTGTACAAAAATAACAGACGGTATTCTTTTCTCTTGCTTCCTCTTAATTTAGAGTGCCTTAATCAAAAATGCTATTCACACAAATCAATTTTATATTTTCCCTCACGGATAACGGTCTCACCTCCGCCAAGCTGAGCCAGCTTGACCGCAGTCGCCTTCGGCAGGGCAATCCAATCCATCATTTGAAAATAGATTTGCGTGATGCCGTTGAATCATAGTTGACAACTTATTCCTTCTGTATTATAATAAATGGTAAGAAAATGTCGACAACACAGCGTGTGTCCTCTTATCTGCTTCCCAGCATACATTTTAAAAGAGGGTCGGCATTTTGATATGATTTCCATCCAATTTCAATATAAAAATAAAAGGAGCGTCTGATATGTCTCGAAAAAGCATCTTATGTCTACCTCTGATCGCTTGTCTCCTCTTCAGCGGCTGCGGAATAGAAGACCTGAAAAAAGAAACAACCGCCTCCGGACAAGAGGAAACCACTGCTCCGGAAACATCCCTCGCAGAAGAGGAAAATATCTCTGTTGGATATATCAATGTACCTGATGATCAAACTGCCATTGACCTGCATTCCGAAATGGACGGTGGCACTGCCCTTGCGAAAATGTTCCATCAAGATCCCGTTACGGTTTATTCCATTACTGCTGACTGGGCAAAAATCTCTTATGGCGGTATGGTGGGCTTTGTAGAACTGAAATATCTTTCCTTCACAGAACCCACCGAAGCGGTACAGGCAACCGAAGGCCAAACTTCCGAACAGCAAACGGCTGCTGCTGCCGACAACACCCCTATTGATGTTGAACAGAATGTCAATATTGTCTTTATGAGCGATGGAGACGGTTTCCAGATTGCAGAACCAACTTATTATGCAGACTATGTTTCTGATGTCAGAAATGCTTGGTGCTCCGCACAATCTATCTATATCTTTTCGCAGCCTGACACCAACAGCGAAAAAAGAGAAGCCAATATGCTGTACTACGGGGATACCCTGACCGTAGAAGGCAGTGTCGGCGAATGGTACTACATCAGCACTGACAGCGGAAACGGCTATGACCTGCATGGATATGTGAAGCAGAAATATATCACATTTGGTGACAGCCCCGCAGCACCAGAGCCGGCAAATGCCACCCATGGCTGTGTCAATGTAGGAAGTACCTATGTCAGAAGCTCCCCCAATAAGGAAAATGACAGCAATGTGCTATTTACGCTGCATCAAGGGGATACCTTTGATGTACTCAGCTATGACGGCTACTGGTATCAAATCAATTATAACGGCACCATCTGCTATATCAGCCATAAGATGGTAGAGGTCTGGTAAGCACTGCCACACTTTGCAAAAATAGAGGATCATATGAAAAAGAAGCCCTTCATCAGGTCATATGATACCAAAAGCCCCGTCTGCCAATTTTGGCACAACGGGGCTTTTCCTGCTTTTATGTAAGAAACAACTTAGTCAACCGTTACGATCTCGCCGTACAGCTCTCTCGGCGCAGAAACTGCATTGGACTCATCCGTATCAATGTGCATTGCCAGTGCATAAGAATCCGATACCCGACATACAACATCGCCTAAAATCGCCTTTCTGCCGTCGGTATCCAGTTTTACCCATACAACATCCTTGTCCTGAATGCCCATTTCAGCCGCATCTGCTGTTGTCAGATGAATATGCCGCTTTGCAACAATCACGCCCTCAGAGATTTCGATTTCGCCAGCCGGGCCAACAATCTTACATGCACCGGAACCAGCCACATCACCGGATTCCCGAATCGGTGCAGCAATCCCAATCGAACGAGCATCGGTTGCAGACAGTTCTACCTGATTTGCCTTCCGGAACGGACCAAGAATGGAAACATTCGGCAGGGACTTCTTCGGTCCAACGATGGTAACACGCTCTTCGCTGGCAAACTGTCCCGGCTGTGACAGCATCTTCTTAACTGTCAGTTCTTTGCCTTCTCCAAACAGAATCGCAAATGCTTCTGCGGTCAGGTGAACGTGTCTTGCGGATGTTTCTACAATAAATTTCTTTGACATGGGAATACCCTCCAACTATTTGATTATTTTCTTTTATTTTACTACCTTTTTTGTATTTCGTCAATAGGGTTTTCAAGAATTTCACAGAGCCAGCTCACAATCATATAAAAACATTATCTTTTTCGTAATTTTGCCACAAAAAAGCCCTCATACTGTGCATCTGGACAAACGCAGAGCGTACCGGCAAGAGAAACTGGCAGCTGCGGCAAATCTGCCATCCCGGAAAATGCAATTGGTATTAACTCCATTTGTCCGCTGTTCAATACAGCCTGTATCTGCTGTTCATTCTCCTCTGGCAGAATGGAACAGGTCGAATATACCATCTCCTGCCCTTTTTTCAATAGGGCACACGCCTTTTTCAGCAAGGCACGCTGTATCTTTACAGTCTTCTGCACCAGTGCAACAGAAAAATTCTGTAAGCCTGCTCCCGTTCGCAACGAAAGTGTTCCACTGCCGCTGCAAGGAGCATCCAGCAAAATGCGGTCAAAGGAAAAATACGGGCTGAGCTGTCTGGCATCTGTTACCATAACATTAACCCGTTTCGCACCCTGCTTTTCCACATTATACTTCAGCTTTTCTGCCCGCATAGCGTGCAGTTCACATGCCATAATATTTGCCTGATTCTGCGTCATGGCTGCCATTTGTGTCGTTTTTCCACCGGGAGCAGCTGTCATATCCAGAATCTCCTGTTTTGGCTGTGGCTGGAGAATCACAGGCGGCAGCATAGAGGAGAGACTTTGTAGATAAATCCCCCCTGCGGCATAGCATGGCAGGGCTTGCAGCTGTGCTTCCTGTACATCGGCAGCACAGCAAAATGCTGTATCGCTCCAAGTAACCGGTGTAACCGCAATCCCTGCTGCTTGAAGCTGCTTCTGCACAGCCGACCCATCTGTCTTTAGCGGATTCACTCGAAATGTTACCATTCTCTGTACTGCATATCCAGCAAGAATCCGTGCGGTCTGCTCTGGCGAATAACTTGCCGCCAGTCGTTCCAGCAGGTATGGTGGCAAAGTATTAGTTTGTTCCATCTTATTCTGCTCCTTTTTATGTTTCCGGCAGTGCTGGCTTCTGCTGTTTCACAGACTGTTCCGACTGCGGTGCTGTCCGAATGGCGAACCAAAAGGTAGAACCCTCTCCCAGCTTGCTATTGACACCATAATCATAGTTGTGCAGCTTGAGAATTGCCTTGACAATGGATAATCCCAGCCCTGTTCCAACGACCTCTCGTTTATGATTTTCTGAACGATAGTACTTGTCAAAAATCAACTTGATTTTGTCTTCTTCAATGCCATCCCCTGTATCCCGTACTTCAATCCGGACACAGTCCGGCTCATTTACCTGTCGCAGAAAGACCTGTTTATCTTCCTTTGAAGTATAGTTAATGGCATTATTGATCAGGTTGCAAATGACTCGTTCTATCGCTCCAGCATCACAGCAAACCATGCGAGACGCATCCGGCGTAAAATACAGATGATACCCCATTTGTTCTGAAATGCCCTGATAGCGGTTTGCAATCTCTGTCAGCCGCTGCGAAATATCAAAGGTGGTAAATTCGAGCTTTTTTGTACCGCTTTCCAACTTGGACAAATCCAGCATATCATTCACCAGCAGCGAAAGCCGGTCAGTTTCCTCAATAATAACCTGTAGGTGCTTTTCCCGTTTTACCGGATTGTCACCAGACAAATCCCGTATCATCTCCGCATAGGCTTTCATCATCGTCAGCGGTGTTCGCATATCGTGCGAAACGTTCGCAATCAAATCCCGCTGCATTTCATCTGTCCGAGACAGTTCATGCTCTGCATACATCAATGCTTCCGCCAGTTCATCCACCTCTGCACAGCCGCCGCCCTCAAACTTTGTCTCATAATCACCATGTGCCAAACGCTTTGCAGAACGAGTCAAACGAGTAATCGGCACACCAATGTGTGTCGCTGCCAAAAAGGACAGTACAAATCCAAAGAACGCCATTGCAATGGTGATAATCATTGTCTGCCGCTGCAAAATCGAAACTGTTGACTGCACTGGCACCAGACGGGCATTCAACAGCAGATAACCCACGGTTTTCCCCGTATCACTGTCCAAAATCCAATTGCCGTAGACAACCGTCTGTGTTTGCAGCTGCTCATTGTAAATGGAACGGCAGATATACCCGTTCTCACTGTGTTTTAAATCCATCAGAAAGAAATAGACATCCTGATTATTGTGCAGCAGACACTTCTGTGCAGAAACACAATGCTGATAGGCTTCCTGTCCGTCTGTATTCAGGATGGAGATACACATCTCATTCCGCATTGCCAGCTCTTCTGCCAGCACCGGAAAATCCTCCTGCCGACAAGATTGTGTCAAAGTTCTTGCAGACTTGGCAATATCCGTAATCTTAAATGCTTCATAAAATCGCTCCAAAAAAACAACCTGTAAAATCCACATCAAAATAAAGACAATACAGACAAACATCATAAAGAATAACCAGATTTTTACACGGATCGTCAGGTTCCGATCCATCTGGAGTTTAGGCATCCGGATCAAACTTATATCCCATTCCTCTCAAGGTCACGATGAACTTTCGATATCCCCCAAGACTGCCACGCAGCATTTTAATATGTGTATCTACGGTGCGGTCATCTCCAAAGAAATCATAGCCCCAGACAGCTTCCAGCAACTTATCTCTGGAAAGTGCCAGTCCCTTATTTTTTACCAAATAGAACAGCAGGTCATATTCTTTGGGTGTCATGGTTGCCCGCTGTCCGTCCACATAGACTTCCCGACCGGCAAGATCAATTTCCAGTCCCTCGAATTGCAATCGCTGGTCGGAAATCGCATCCACTGCGGTATGACGGCGGTTCAAAACTGCCTTCACTCTTGCCATCAGCTCTTTCGGAGAAAACGGCTTTACCACATAGTCATCAATGCCCAACTCAAACCCAAACAGTTTGTCATACTCCTCTCCACGTGCAGAGAGCATAATGACAGGAACATTCTTCCGCTTCTTGATTTCCTTACAAGCAGAAAAGCCGTCCAGTCTCGGCATCATGACATCCATAATAATCAAGTCAAAATCCTGCTCCCGACAAAGTGCCACAGCCTCCATGCCGTTTTCTGCTTCTGTAACCTCATATTCTTCAAACTCTGCATACTCCCGAACCACATTTCGGATATTGGCTTCGTCATCTACAATCAGCAATCGATACATTGATAGTCTGCCTCCTTTCATAATTACACAAAAACCGCCCGAAAGCCGGACGGTTTTTGCATTGCAGTGCAATAGGCTGCCTCTATTTTTCTGACGCTTCTGCAAGCATTGCCATCTTTTCAGAATGATACCGTAAAAAGTCGGATTTTATTCTGCTTCCGCCTTCCGTTTCTGCTGCAAAGCTGCTGCAATAAAAGACGTAAACAGCTTATGCGGTTTATTTGGACGGGACTTAAATTCCGGATGGAACTGTACCCCCACAAACCAAGGATGTTCTTTCAGTTCGACAATTTCCACCAGCTTCCCATCCGGGGAAATACCAGCAAGCTGTAACCCACTCGCTGTGAGTTGACGCCGGAAGGCATTGTTCAGCTCAAACCGATGCCGATGCCGTTCATAGATCAATTCTTCGCCATAAATTGTGCGAACCCGAGCCCCCTCTGTCAATTTACACGGATACAGACCCAGCCGCATCGTGCCGCCCAGATTGGTAATATCCTTCTGATCTTCCATAATGTCAATGACATTCTGTTCGCCGTCCGGCAGGAATTCTGCGGAATTGGCATCCGGCAATCCTGCACAGTGCCGTGCAAATTCTACTACCGCCATCTGCATACCAAGACAAATCCCGAACATTGGGATTTGATGTTCCCTTGCATAGGCAATGGCAGTAATCATACCCTCAATGCCACGGTCACCAAAGCCACCCGGTACAATAATACCATCGCAGTCCTTCAGCATGTCCGCAGCTGTTGCATCCGTAATTTTTTCAGAGTCAATCCAGAGGATTTCCACCTTCACATCATTTGGAATACCGCCGTGCCGCAATGCTTCTGCAACAGAAAGATACGCATCTGGCAAAGCAACATACTTTCCAACCAGACCAATTGTCACCTGTTCGGTTGCTTTCTTCTGCCGTTCGGTCATCTGAATCCATTCGGTCAAATCCGGCGTCCGATTTTCCAGTCCAAGGTGATGACAAACGCAAGCAGCAAGCCCTTCCTTTTCCAGCATCATCGGCACATCGTAAAGGGACGGTGCCGTCATATTCTGGATAATATCTTCTTCCCGTACATTACAGAACAAGCTAATTTTCTTTGCCATTTCCTTTGAAATTTCCTGCTCTGTCCGGCAAACAATGACATTTGGCTGAATGCCAATGGAGAGCAGTTCTTTTACAGAATGCTGTGTTGGTTTCGACTTCAATTCATTGGAACCGGAAATATACGGAACCAGTGTCACATGGATGTACATGGCATTCTGTCTGCCAACCTCTGCAACAAACTGCCGGATTGCCTCCAGAAATGGCGTACTCTCAATATCACCAACTGTACCGCCGATTTCGGTAATCACAACATCGGTATCGGAATTCTTGCCGACCCGATAAATCCGTTCTTTAATTTCATTGGTAATATGCGGAATTACCTGTACAGTACCGCCCAGATAATCACCACGGCGTTCCTTATTCAACACGGTCCAGTAAATCTTACCGGTTGTGACGTTGCTGTTGATGGAAAGATTCTCATCAATAAACCGCTCATAGTGTCCCAAGTCCAAGTCTGTTTCTGCACCATCATCGGTGACAAATACTTCTCCGTGCTGATACGGACTCATGGTACCGGGATCTACATTGATATACGGGTCAAACTTTTGAATGGTCACCCGATATCCTCGTGCTTTCAGCAGACGACCGAGCGAAGCAGCGGTAATGCCTTTTCCCAAGCCGGAAACCACACCACCGGTAACAAATACATATTTTGGCATACGTTTATTCCTCCAAAGCGATACAAATATTCCTGTTCTATTCTATTATACTACGTTTCCCCTTTAATTGCAAGCACAATTTCAAGCGGAGCACGCAAATCAATGCATCGACATTTCAGAACACCGTCTAAATTCGGATGTCTTTGCACTGTCTATCGCTGAAAACACACAGCCACAAAAATTCTGTCGATAGAGGTTGTATTCCCGTGAAAGGACGATGGAACGCTGATAGCCGCCCTTCTTCTTGAAATCTGAGAACAGCCATGGCACACCATATTGTTCTGCCAGTGCGGCTCCCTTTTCATTGATAAACTGTGCATCCTTATGTGGACTGATGGAAAGTGTTGTCGTCACATAATCCGCCCCAACCACTTTTGCTGCACGAAATGTCTCCTCTAACCGCAGACCAATACAACGGCGACAGCGTTCCCCACGTTCCGGTTCCTGTTCCAGACCCTTTGCCAATACCAGAAACCGTTCCGGTTCCCAATCTCCAGCAATCACAGAAACTGTACCAGAAAGCGGCATCTCCTGTAAGAGTCGCTGCAGTTCTGAAAGTCGGTAGGAAAATTCTTTTTCGGGCATAATATTGGGATTATAAAAATAAATAGTAATCGTAAAATAACGGCTGAGATACTCCAGCACATAGCTGCTGCATGGTGCACAGCAGGCATGAAGAAACAACATCGGTTTTTTTCCCTCTGGAATGCCTTGCAGTACCTGTTCCAATTCCCGTTGATAATTCGGCTTAGGTGCTGTCTGCATGATTTATTTTCCCTCCAACTCTTTCAATGCATTTCGCTCTTCCGAATTGATCCGGATTTTTCCATCCTTCAGCAGCGTAACATCCTTCCGGTTACACTTTATGGGCACATCTGCCTGTTCCGTCTGAATTTTCAAATCCCCCGTCAGTGTATTGGATTCGATGACCTTTCCCTTTGTACCGTCTGCCAGAGCAACCGTTGCATTGAGTTTTGGTGTAATCTTGAGTAGTTCCTCATAGACATTTTGCTCATGTTTCAAACAACACATCAATCTGCCGCAGCAACCGGAGATCTTTGCTGGATTCAAAGAGAGTCCCTGCTCTTTTGCCATTTTAATAGAAACCGGCTGGAACTCACACAAAAAGCCCTTACAGCAGAATTCCCGCCCACAAATGCCAATGCCGCCGAGAATTTTTGCCTTGTCCCGTACACCGATCTGCCGCAATTCAATGCGGGTGCGGAAAATCGCCGCCAGATCTTTGACCAAATCCCGAAAGTCTACACGATTTTCTGCTGTAAAATAAAAGAGCAGCTTGCTGTTGTCAAACGCACATTCTACCTCAATTAATTTCATTTGCAGCTTCCGCATAGCGATTTTTTCCTCGCAAATATGGAAGGCTCGCATTTCCTTCTTCCGATTCTGCTCCAGAATCCGCAGGTCATCTTTGTTGACTGCACGAAGAATCTGTTTCAGTGGTTGTGTCACCTCTTCCGTTTGAATCGTTTTATTTGGAATCGTAACTTCCCCGCACTCTGTTCCTTTTGCAGTTTCTACGATAACCAGATCACCGACCTGAAACTGTCTGCCATCCGGTGAAAAATAGTACACTTTTCCGTTGCTTTTAAAACGAACACCAATGATTTCAATCATATAAAATCCTTTCTCAGGTACTTGTAATTGATTTTTTAAACTTGTATCCACTCACCACAAAGAGCTGCCAGCAGCAATTGCACATTTCCATTTGCCTGCAATGCCTGCTCTGCGGTTCGGATGCCTTCAAATATCTGTTCTCCCTGTCGATGGGAGGTTTGCCGTGCCATTTGCTTTGCAAGCTGTGGCACACAGCTGCAAGTTCCAGCAGTGGAACAGCTGTGCAATACCATCACATCCCGTATAAACAGCCGCATCTGCTGTAAGAAAAAACGTGCCTGTGAACGGTCTTTTCCCATTGCAGCCACTGCCTTTAAAAATGCATATTCATTCCGTTGCTGCAATGCCTGCACACAGGTTTCCACTCTCTTCACAGCAATTTGCAGGGATTCTTCAGTCGCATAGGCGAATGTTTGTCCGATATTCCCCGGAAACCGCTGCCAGTCTGCATCTGGAGCACCAAGTGCTGTCACAGCTGCCTGACAGTCTCCCAAACTGCAAGGCACCAGTCCAAATGATAAAATACGGGAACGAATCGTGGCTAATAAGGTATCCTTTGCAGAAGCCGTGAACAGGAAATATGCATATGCTGGCGGTTCCTCCAATATTTTCAACAAAATATTTTGTGACCGCACATCCATTTGATCGCAGTCTCCGAATAAATAAACCTTACGGATTCCGTTATTTGGTGGAACTGACACGCTGCTGCAAAGCTGCCGCACGGTTTCCACAGAAAAGCCACCAAGTTTTCCGCTGTGTTCTGCCTGCAAAAAATCTGGATGGCAGTCTTTCTGCATATTATGACAGGATTTGCAGTGACCACAGGGCATTCCGTCTTCCGGCTGTTCACAGAGCAGCAATGATGCAAACCAATGTGCCATCGTTTTCCGTCCCAGACCGGCATCTCCATAAAATAAAAATCCCTGTGCAAGCCGTCCACCACTGACCATATGAGACAGCGTTGTTTGCAGGGGTTGTTTTCCGTATAAAACAGGCAGCATACTGCACCTCCTTGCCAATTACTTTTATTATTATAGGCGATTCTGACGCATTTGTCAACAAGCAGCGATGGATTCTCATGGAAATCCATTTTTGTATTTTCTCTCACAGATAACGATCTCACCTCCGCCGGCAGAATCGCTTTGCTCTCTGCCTGTGTCCGCTGTCCGCCCTGTTTCTGTATCCAAGTTTGCAGCGTTGTTCCTCTAAATTTCTGTGTTCTGGTATCGTTTTGTTATTTTAGAGGACGGACAGCGGTAGCTGTGATTTTGTTATTTTTCTAAACAGAACAACAGCATATCGTTAAAACAGTGCGGTGGCTGCCGCCCCCTGCACCCCTGCCAAGCTGAGCCAGCTTGACCGCAGTCGCCGTTCGGCGGTGCAATCCACTCTATTATTTGAAAATGAATTTCCGTGACAGATTCTCATACTGCAAATGAACACCTTTATTCTTTCCCTCAAAAATAAACCTGATACAGCAAAAACCGCCTATGGCATGATTCTGCACCATAAGCGGTTTTGTTTTTACAATTCGGTTTTCCTGTTATTCTGCTTACGGCAGCTTCGGCAGCGTTGGCTCAATCAGAATGACAAACAAAATCAATGTTTCTGCATCCTTTTCATTCTGCGTACCGTCCAAATAACAATCCGCACATGCCTTTGCAGCATCAGACAATTGTATTTGTTTTGCCATATATTTATTCATCTGAATGGCATCCAACAAAGAAACAACACCATCCAAATTCACATCCCCATAGAACACCTCATCCGACCCACTGTTAGATGTGCTGGTCTGTATTTCTGTTGTAGACACAACTGTAGTTGTCGTCGTTGTCGTTGTAGTAGCTTCTGTGGTAGTTGTGGTAGTTACCACCGGATTATCATCCGGTTTGGTACCATCCGGCTCAACGCCCCAGATCAAAGTATCGCCATCGTACATTGTAATATACGGCGTTTCAATCATAGCATCCTCTCCACCCTGTACGAGGTTCTGGAAAGAATAGTCATTGGAAGCATCCCATACATTCTGAATGGTATCTGCAATGCCAATTCGGAATTGCAGTTCGGAACGATGCTCTGATTGCCCTGTTGGCATAACAACCCGACCATCTCCAAAGGTAATCTTAACATAGTAAATGTTGTCTTTATACTGAATTGGTTCCGAAACAGTTGCAGCCCCTTCATCTCCTGCATGTTGATCGGTTCCCTTCTGTACTTTTACATCACTGATCGAATAACCTGCATCAACCAGTTCCGAAATATCAAAATAATAATGATAAGACAGGTTTTCAATGACTCTTGCTGGCCATGCAGAATGATTCATCGCATAGGCTTTAATCTCTGTAAAGCTGCCAGCCTGCTGATTGATAGAGGCTTTTACAAGGAATTCTGCCCACTTCGGCTTTTCTATTGGTGGGAAATCAGCAAGCGGTTCGCCGCCATAATCATCAATCATTGCACAAAGTGCAGCCGTAAAGCCTGCATTATAGTCAATGGCAACTTCTGTATTCTGATAGGATTCTACTCTGTCCGTAAACGTGCCATCCTGATTCGGACCGCCTTCTAATGCACCATAAAGAACGTGGGCATATTCTGTCTGCCATTGTGAATCCTTTACCGGATCGCCGTTCTCATCTACTTTTCCAAGTTCATTCCAGTGGTCATCATGAATACCACTTGCCGTTCTATGATGGAACGAATTTGGATTCTTTTCTCCCATTCCGAGCACATAGCTCATACCGAGAGAATTGTCTCCGAAACAATAGTCCATCTGAGACTTTGCCCAAGTATTATATTTTTCGCTGAGTGCTACATCATCTGCAAAAATCGTATCCGCTGAAAGCAATGCGAGAAAGGCTGTTGTGGTTGCATGCCGCAGCGAACCCCACTGGAACAGCCATGCCAGACCGTCCGGCGTATACGGCACCTGCTTGCCGCCGTAGCCGGTTGTCCAGTATTCCAGATGCTTATGCACCTGTTCTTTCCATTCTTCTTTGCCGGTATTGAGTGCGTAGAGAAGCGAAGCAGCCTGAGAAGCATCATCCCAACAGAAGCCCCATGTATATTTGCGTTCTGTAGACTGATTTTCTGTCGCAAATTGCGGAATATAATCGCTTTCACAGAGATCCAGATATTTCTGCTCTCCAGTTGCCATATACATCCAGTTTGCAGCATAGAACAGGTCATCATAGAAATCAGATGCTTTATAGTAATTGCCGCCGCCTTGAACACCCTGCACCTCATTGCTTCTGGTCTGATCTGCCAGTTGGAAGAGGCTTTCTGCATGAGCAAGATAGCTTTCTGCCAGTTCCGGATTCTCATCCTTAAAAACAAGATAACCAGAAGCCATCGCAGATGCCATCTGTGCTACTGTGGAAGTACAGGTAATTTCATCATAAGGCCGCTGTTCCGATCCACCCTTTAAAATGAATTTTCTCATATATACTTCAGCACTGCCCCACCATACATGGTCAAAGCTATCATCCGCAATGGTGCCAATTACCTTATCACCTTTATCACAGCCGGCAACGTAGTCCAATCCCCACTGGAGGTTGTTCAAGTATAAATCATACAGCCCAGCACTTTTTACAGCATCCCGATACTCTATAATTCCCCATGCCATCACGGTTGCCGTATAGGCATTGGTCAAAGCAAATTTGATATGATCTCCGGCATCAAACCAACCACCTGGCACATAGTCATTGGTCATGCAGTCATCCCGCCAGCTGACCGCATTCCAGTCCGGCAGTTCGCCGCACTGCTGTACTTCATAGAAAAACATGGACTTCTGCAATGCTTCTGCATAATTGTAATTGCTGCTTCCTTCGTCTACCGCTTCTGCCATGCCAAGTGCGGAAGACGCAGAAACCGCACCCGTCACTGCTAATACCGCCGCACTCAACAGGGCAATTCCTTTCTTCATCATAAAAATATCATTCCTTTCCCACTCTGTGATTGTATCAAAACTGATTATTTTTGGGATTGCAATTTCCCTGCAATCCTGCTAACTATTTTTAGTTTACCACGATGATGACAAAAAGTCAAGTTTTTTTGTGGAAAATCACGCAAATCCATTTTTGTATTTTCCCTCACAGATAACGGTCTCACCTCCGCCAAGCTGAGCCAGCTTGCCCGCAATCGCCGTTCGGCGGAGCAATCCACTCCATAATTTGAAAATTGTTTTTATCCGTAGAAACTAGTTTCCTTACTAAGACTAATCCAATTGAATCCCCTGTGATTATATCTTCTAAACGAGAAAACAGGCTATCATATGCATGACAACCTGTTTTTAATATGAAAAGGAAAAAGAAACCAAAATTAAGAGATCGGATTTTGCCCATCTATAGGCGGCTGCGGCATCGCATCCCCATTGCTGCCCTGCGGTGGTTCCGGTCTGTCATCATCTGAAAAGTCATCTGGCTGCTGTCCGCCATTTGGACGCATACCACCATTGTTACCGAATCTACCCTGCGAAAAGCCGCCCTGCTCGGTGCCATCTGTCAAAGTAAATGTTTCTACTACTGTACCACCAGACCAATGTCATTAACTTAGCCACTTGCCAAACGAGCCAGAATGTGCTAAAATATAA
>CAUDDP010000026.1 GCA_958448395.1 uncultured Oscillospiraceae bacterium
TGTATAGTTGCTCTCCGGCTGCGGTTCATAAACCGGCGGTGTATAGTTGCTCTCCGGCTGCGGTTCATAAACCGGCGGTGTATAGTTGCTCTCCAGCTGTGGTTCATAAACCGGCGGTGTGTCACTGCCCCTCGACTGTGGCTCTTCTTTCATTTGATATATTTCTGCCGGTTCCGGATAAACTGGCTGTGCAAAACTACGCTTCTTGGTCAGCTTCTTTCTGGAAGAACCCCATCTGGAGGTGGACGACTGTTTTTTCTCCTGCTGTTTCTTTTCCTGCTGCTGTTTTGCTGGGCTAGTCAGAAGCGTTTCCCACGCATGAGAAAAAGGCTGTTTTTTCTGTGGCGGCTCCGACATCTCTGCCTTTGCAACTGCCTCCTGTGCGGCACGCAGCGTATCCTGCAAGGTTGCCGTCTGTGTCACAGGCTCTGGCTGCGTTTTTTTCTTTTCCAGCTTTGCCTTACGCCATTCCGGTTCTGGTTCTGTAAATGATTCTCTCTGATAAGATTGTTCTGTCCGTTTTTTGGGCTTTCGGCGACTCTGTGCCTGTTTCTTCTCTTTCGCTCTAGTAGAATCCTGCATTTCCTGAATCGCAGGCTGATAGGCAGTTTGTTCCGATTTTGTTTCAGTTTCTGGCGTTTCCAACAGAACCGCACCATCATAGTCAGAGATATGGTCACTCTTCAGATTGGGGGTTGTCTGCGGATTGATGGCAGGCGACCGCACAAATGACACTTTTGGCCGCATCAGTTCCAGCGTCTGAAAAGCAGCTGTCCGGCTTTCCTCTACATCGGTACGCCGTGTATGCCGCTGTTGCTTGATACCATTGATATTTGCCGCCATCTCGGAACGATAGGGCGAATACGGCGTTCGTTGCCGCGTACGACTTGCAGCATAGGAATATGCCTCCGCAGAGGCTTCTGTACTCGGCGGCACTCTTCTTCTTCCAGCAGCATTGTTCAGCATTTTCTGCGTTTCCAGCTTACCGGAAGGCGTTCCTTTTTTATTTGCCGTTGCTTCTTCGGACTGATATTCTTTTAAAATTTCCTCCACGGAAAATTTTTGATTTGCCATACTTTGCTGTTACACTCCTTTAAAGCAGGGATGCAGAACGGCATATTCTGCAAATTACGGATTTCCGGATGCACTGTGCCGCTGCCGCACGGCTTCATAAATAAAAATACCAGCTGCGACAGAGGCATTCAGGGAATTGACTTTTCCATACATCGGCAGACTGAGCAACTGGTCACAATGTTCTCGTACCAGACGCCCCATTCCCTCGCCTTCTGAACCGATGACAAATGCAGTACCGCCTATAAAATCAGACTGCGTATAATCTGTACCAGCGGCATCTGTCCCGTAAATCCAAACACCATTCTGTTTCAGTTCTTCCATGGCTGCCACCAAATTGGGCACTCTCGCCACTTTGATCCAACTGACCGCACCGGCAGAGGTTTTGGCAACCGTTGCATTCAAGGATGCACTCCGTCGTTTTGGAATAATGATGCCGTGAAAACCAGCTGCTTCTGCTGTTCGTAGAATCGCACCCAAATTATGCGGATCTTGAATTTCATCACAAATCAGCAACAGCGGCTTTTCTCCTTTTTCCGCAGCAAATGCCAAAATATCAGCAATGCTCACATACACGGCACATGCACCTTCTGCCACAACGCCCTGATGCACCTGCTGTGTCATCTGGGACAACCGAGCATCTGACACCGTTTTCACCGGTATTCCCTGTTCAGCAGCAAGGCTGGCAATCTGTCCAAGGATGCCCTGCCTGCCACTGAGGTAAATGGCATCCAAAGGGGTACCACTTTTGAGTGCCTCCATAACAGGATTTCTTCCGGCAATGCGGTTTTCTTCCTGCTGTGATACAACAGTATGATTTCTATTTTGTCTTTCAGACTTCATCTATTTTCCTCGATCCTCTCCGGTCGTTTCTTTGCAGCTGCACATCCTCTCACAGCTGCCTTTTCTCCAAAAATAAAAGGTCACAGCGAATATGCCATGACCTTTATTATAGCATGTTTACAGAAAAAGCACAAGGTCTTTTTTCTGGTTTTCACAAAGTTTTTGCCGAAACGGAGAATTTTATATGCTGCCATCTGTCTGATTTCTACAACACCAACAAACACACGACACAGGCAGCCGCAGCAGATAAAACGGCACTGCAAAAAACAGGAAGTGTTCGTTTCCAAAGCGGCGGAACAGAAAGTGGCTCCATCTCCTGCAAATATTCTCTTGCAGCAGCCTGTGCCAGCTCCGGCGGCAGCTGCGTAATACCGGGACGCAAATAGAAAATTGCTTTTTCAAAATATGCACTGTCCGGCTGGTGCACTTCAATCACTTTTTTGTGAACACCTTTTACCATCACACATTCCCTCCCAGAAACTTGATTTACTTACAGTATGCACCGTTTTCTCTGGTTTCAAACAAAACTGCCAAAAAACAAATATGTTGGAAATCACGGAAATCCATTTTTGTAGTTTCGCTCACAGATACCTGTCTGATTTCCGTGGGTGGAAATACTGTGGAAAAGCCGGTTATTTTCTGTTGAAAACTCTGTGGAAACTGTGGAAAACCAACGAAGTTCCTACAGTTTGGGAAATGTGGAAAACGGGAAATGTTTTTCCGCACTTGAAACATTGCAGTTGATGTTTGATAGAAAATTATTTTTTAATGTAAATTGTCAATTTTTATTTGGAAATGAATGATTCACAATACAAAAAAGCCAAAATTCAAAAACTCAAAGAAAATAATAAAATTCATATATAACAGAACTCCATGCCATTCTGTACAGGAATCCATTCCCTTACTTCGGCATCCGGAAGGAAGCAACTGGTATCCCGTTCTTTCCATAAAGCGATACGTCGCACCAGTTTCGCCATGCATATCGCATGGCAACCGGTATCCGCACCTTTGGCGATGTCAGCCGCACATAACTTTCCCGAAACTCTGCGGCTGCCGGATAATACTTTCCATCTGCACCAGCAATTTCAAACACTGGCGTTGTTCCCTCTTTCGGTACAACCGACTGGGAAAATTGCAAAATATATGCACCACCGGAAACATAGCCATTCTTACAGTAAGCCGCTTCTGCATCCGCTGCGGGAACTGCCTTATAAACTCGATACAATGTCTGCAACGCCAAACGATGTGCAACGGTTCGCTTTTCAGTCGGGTGCATATTGTTATATTCACCACAGTCCATTGTGACAATCAGACCCGTATGCCGCAAGGTACGGAATACCTGTGTCTGTGCTTCCCGCAGCTCTGCCCAATTGGTACGTTTCTCCTCCCCCTCATAGCTGAACATCGGCAACTGTACAATCATAAACGGCATCGTTTCGTCATTCCAGTCTTTTCGCCAACGTGCAATTAAAACCGACAACAGCTGTGCATAGCTTGCTGGACGGTTGTCATCATTTTCACCCTGATAGTACCAAAAACCACGCAGGGTATACGGCATAACACGAGAAAGCATCGTCTTGTACAGACCGCATGGCCGCAGCGGATTCCGGCTGCCCATCGGACCCGGGTAACGGTTTTCACCGCAGCGTTCCAAAACAGCATTCCACTTCATATTGGGATTCTCCTGATAGCAGGCAGTCATTCGCTTTTCCCATGCATTTTGATACGCAAGGTAAGCGGCATAATCGGCTGCCATTTCTGCTTCTGTCTTCCCACGACATGCACTCAAGTAGGCTGTCCAATATGGATGCAGGGCAGTGTGTCCGGTTAAGTCCGCAGACGGCACCCAGCAGCTGGCAGAAGTACCAGAATAATTACACCCGATGACACCAACTACCACACCCAGCTTCTGCGACAATTCTTTTGCTGCAAGGTAAGCAACTGCTGACCACTCGGCTGCATTTTTGGGTGTCGGCATCTGCCAGCGATTCTTCCGCTCTGTCTGAAAATAAGCAGCATGCATCACACCGCTTCGCTGTACATTGTAATACCGCACACGACTTCTCTCGCAGCGTGACAGCTCCAGTTTGCCGTTCACAGCATTTTTCAGTGGAAATTCCATATTGGACTGTCCGCCCGCCAGCCAGACCTCACCAATGGCAACATCCTGAAAGCTGACCTCTGTTCTGCTGTCTTTTGCATGCATGGTCAATCCTGTTCCTGCCGGCTGCGGCGGAAATTGCAGCCGCCAGCTGCCGTCCTCTTTTACGGTGGTCGAAGCATATAATTTCCGCTCTGGAATCGAAACCGTCACGATGGCACCAACCTCACCGATTCCGAAGACAACGATATTTTTTTCTCTTTGCAGAACCATATGGTCACTGAACACGGCTGCAAGCTGTAGCATATTTAAAACTCCCTTTTCGGCTATATTTTTATCATCAATATACTGCTGTTCGATACAAGCAGTACAAACTCCTGACTTTATTATAACAGATGTGACAGATTTCGTCAATCCATAATCAAAAAAGAATTGACAGGTTTCGAGAAATATGCTATCATCAAAATACATGATACATCGGCAGCATCCGCTGCCATCACCCGGAAAAGCGAATGGATTTTCATAAAAACGGATTCAAACGCTTTTCTGCAAATGAAAAACGGAGGGATCTGCTCTTGTCGAAACAACACTGGAAAGGCAGCGTCCTGTTAGCACCGGTTCCACCGGTGCTGGTCAGCTGCGGCACAATGGAACATCCCAATATTCTCACCATTGCTTGGACAGGTGTCTTAAATACACATCCGCCGATGGTCTCCATCTCTGTCCGTCCTACTCGCTACTCCTATCCGATTCTGATGAAACAACGGGAGTTTGTCATCAATCTGCCCACCTCCTCTATGTGTCGGGAAACCGATTTCTGCGGCTGCCGCAGCGGAAAAGATATTGATAAATTCCAAGCTTGTCACTTTACACCGGAACCGGCACAAACCGTTGCAGCTCCGCTGATTGCAGAATGTCCCGTCAGTCTGGAGTGCAAAATTCAAACCACACAGCCGCTTGGTACGCATGTGCTGATGCTGGCGGAAATCACAGCGGTCAATGTAGAAGAACGCTATGTGGACAGCAAAGGCAAACTGAACTTGCAGCAGATGGGGCTGCTTGCCTATGCACATGGAGAATATTTTACCCTTGGCAGAAAGTTGGGGGACTTTGGATTCTCTGTCCGGAAAAAGAAAAAGACAGGCAAACGTGTCCCAAAGGCAGATAAAAAACATGACTCCTGAAAATATTTTAGTAAAAAGCAAAAATTATATCGTTACACATACCTATGAAACTGTCTATCTCACCAACAAATCCCATCCCTCTAAAATCATCATCGGTGATTTTTATGGCGATCCAAATGGAGCAATCATAGATGCAGACGAACGATTTGTAGTCATGTATGGCTGCGGCATAATCCTATATTTTTTACAACCGCCATTTCAAGCATATTCCTATGAAACAAACACAAGCCAGTGGTTGGAATGGGGACGAATAGAACCCATCATGTGGGTAGATAAGGTAATCCAATTAGATCACCATAACATAAAAGTCATTCTTGAAAATGGACAGACAAATAGGATTACAATATAAACATGCCCTACTGTACGAATGGATACGGTAGGGCATGTTTGTTATGCAAGATTTTTCAAAAAGCCAAAATATGTGATTATAATAAAATCTATTTTTTAAAAAATGGAGTATTCGCACAAGTTAAAAGGACAAAATTTGTTTGATTTCATAATAATATATTTTTTTAAAATTTGCTTGACATTCATTGAAAAATCTGGTATAATGAAATTAACATAAATCTTTATGTAGAAAAAGTAAATATCCGTTGATTGATCATAATGTTTGATTACAATCAATATTTCCAAATAGTGGTAATCAGCAAGCAGGTGCAGATGGACTGAAAGTAAATATGGTTATACAATAAAAAGGAGTGGCGGAAATGAAAAAAAGAACGTTATCTGCAATCGCAGTGGCATCCATTACTTGTTTTGTCGCTGTCAGTGCGGCAGTTTACACCAATGCATTCGATTCCGATCAAAATGTAGACACGCCTGCTACAGAGGCTGCCATTTCCCTTCAGGATGTTCCGGAAGAACCAACCGCAGAATCAGCAGAAACCGCAATCCGAACATTGGCAGCTCCTGCTGCACCGGAAACCGTAACAAAAGACGACATTTTCCATATGATGCTGAACAGCATTGACTACTACGATCAAGTCTCTGGTACAATTTATTTTCCGAACGCACAGGATCTACAAATCATAAACAGCATACAATTTGAATGTTCTCTTTCTGAAACAACCGCACACAAACAGTATACACAAACGCAAACCGAAAGTCCGGTAAATGCTGTTACAGCAGATGCTGTAGAAACTGTAGCTGCAAATAACACATCCATTATTTTTGAGGAAGAAGCTTATTGTACCAAAGATGTTTCTGTTACAATTGACCCGTTAACGGCAACTTATGAAAACAATGCATTCGACGCCATCTCACTGGAGGAAGTGTCTGATATTCCAGATGAAGAGCGTATCACAACGGCGTCAGATGGTCAGCCTTGTTACAGCTATCGTACCAATCCGACCAATGTACCAGAAGCCAGCATTTCCATTTTCCCGCAGGAAATGGCATTCGGCTTTTTGTCCGATTTCTCTTTGTGGAACATGGATGCGGTGACAGAATGGAATGGCAGAACCTGCTACTCCATTTCGGGAACAACCACAGAAGCCTATGGTGGAAAACTCAACGTTGCTTCGTTTACCTTCTTGGTGGATGCCAATACTGGTGTTCTGCTGCAATATATTGGATACGATGCAGATGGAAAAATCAGCGACTACCTGTATACAGAAAACATTCAGTTTGATGAAAATGCCGCAGCAATTCCTGCATTTTCCGTGGCTGTTCTTTCTGGCTATACAGAACGTACAACCACCGATTAAAATATTCTAATTACCATATAGAAATGCCCTGCTGTACAAATCCATACGGCAGGGCGTTTTTCTACTACAAAGAAAAAAAGCAATTACAACCACTTCCGTAATTTTGCACAAAAATCAATTGACAACGATATCAAGATTATGCTATAATAGAAAAAGCAGTGAAAATTTCTCTGCTATCCCATGAAAAAAAGAATTTTTGATAAATGGTAAAAGGAGTAACCCCCTATGGCAAAAACAATTGATGAAATCGTAGCAGAAGCAAAACAAGGCTTAACCGGCGAAGAAAACGTCGATATGGTGCATCTGGAGCATATTGCAAAAGAATACGCTGGTACCGAAATCGGCAAAGAAGTAGAGAGCCGGATGGCGGATCTTGCCTATGAAATTCTGCCGGACGAAAAGAAAGAACGCCTCGCAAAAATGCTTTACATTGACGGCAAACGAATAGATAAGGTCTTCGCTGAAGCACTGGAACTGGTTAACCAGAAAAAAACAAAAGAAGCACGCAAGCTGACAGAAGCTTTATATACGAAAATTTGCATCAACTTCCGGGAAACCGAAGAACAGATGTATCTCAGCCTGCGGAATACATTGGAACACCAACTGTATCTTGTCTTTTACCGCCCATCCAAAAAACTGCTGCGTGCACCGTTTGATTTGTGTGCCATGGTGATGCTGCATGGTTATGTCCTGCTGGATCTCGGTCAGGCGGAGGAAGCAGTTGCTGTTCTGGAGGATGCGATTCGTTATAATCCCATCAACACCGATCCTTATTTTGAAATGGCAGAATGCTATAAGTTCATGAAGCAGCCGGAGGATCTGCTGGGTGTGACAAAGGAAATTCTTTCTGTTGCAACCTCACCGGTCACCCTCTCCAGATGTTACTGCAATCTCGGCTACTACTGCATTGAAACAAAGGACTACGACAGTGCGATCTGTTTCTACTATGAGAGCCTGATTTATGCTGACCATCCGGGTGTTCAGGCGGAACTGCACCACATTCACACCATTACAAAGAAAAAAATTACACCGCCAACCAGAAAAGAGGTCAATGCTGCCTTTGAAAAATATGGTATGCAGACCGGTGCCAATAAGGATGTGGTTTCAATTGCAGCGGCTCTTGCAAAAGAAGCCATTGAAAAGAAGGATCTTCCAAATGCACAGTTCTACCTGTTAGTCGTGTACGGTCTGACCAACGACCCGGAAATCAAAGAACTGCTACAGAAAATTTCTCCGAAAAAGAAGGAACAGAAATCAGAACCAGATCGCTCTCAAACCATTCAGCAAATCAAGTAAAATTTGAGGGGACAAGATAATGGCAGCATATGCACCACTGATCATCATGGCAGTTTTTGCAATTGGCACTTATGTACTTGCTGGCTTTCTACTGCATGGAAAAGATGCTGTCATCGTCAACTTAATTGATACCAATACCAAAGCAAAAAATAACTTTGCCATTCTGCAAATGCACAATCAGGAGGATTTATCATGGAACGATGGGATATTTATGACGAAAACAAACAAAAAACCGGTCGCACAATGGCACGTAACGACTGGAACATGCAGCCAGGTGATTTTCATCTGACCGTACTGGGTGTCCTGCGTCGTCCAGACGGCACATACCTGATTACCCGCCGCAGAATGGACAAGGAATGGGCACCGGGATGCTGGGAGGTTCCGGGAGGCGGCGTGCGTGCTGGCGAATCTGCGGAAGAGGCCGTAAAACGGGAAATCTTAGAGGAAACTGGTATCGATGTTTCCAATGCAGAGGGTGGCTATGTATTCTCATACAAACGTGTCAACCCAGAAGAAAAAAATAATTATTTTGTGGACATTTTCCGATTCACGCTGGACATTCCAAACGAGGCAGTCCATACGCAGGAACGGGAAGTCATGGAATATGCCTTTGCAACAAAGGAACAGATTCAACAATACGGTGAACAGGATGTATTCCTACACTATGACAGCATAAAACAAGTATTTATAGACGAATCTGCAACATAAGATAAACGTTCATAAACAAAACAGCAGCGTATGCCAATGTGTCGGCATACGCTGCTTTCTTTTTACAACGTGAGTTCGACAAGAATACATTCTACCGCTGCCAAGCTGAGCCAGCTTGACCGCAATTGCCATTCGGCAGATAAAACGCTCTCATCAAACTCACGTTTTTACAATAAAATTTCTGCCAGAATAGCATTGGAAACCAAACAGCCCTTTGCCGTCAATGCCACCCTTTCGCCGAAGAAATGAACGAACCCACCTGCTTCATAACGTTTCAGCTGTCGCATCTGTTGTACATTCAGCCAATTGCAGGGAATCCCCTCTGACAACCGCATTCCCAACATAATCTGTTCCTCCAGCGTACAGGGATTTTCATCTTCTATCACAATCGGCTGTGTTTCCGCATTGCAAAATGCCTGCAAATCAGATGGTACAAAAAACCGTTTTCCACCATAACAAGAGTGGGCAGATGTCCCAAATCCAAGATACGGCTCACATCTCCAGTATTTGCAGTTATGTCGACTTTCATAACCATGTTTTGCAAAATTAGAAATCTCATATTGCTGAAAGCCACACTGTTGCAGCATTTCCACGGTCTGCAAATAAAAATCTGCTGTTGTATCCTCATCTGGCAGCTGCTGTACCCACTTGCTTTTAACGTATGGTGTCCCCTCCTCTACTTTTAACAAGTAGGCAGAAATGTGTTGAATCGGCAGTGCAGTCAATTGCTGTAGTGTATTTTGCAGTTCTGCCTCTGTTTGTTTCGGCAGTGCCAGCATGACATCACAAGAAAGGTTTTGAAACCCAACTGCTGCTGCCTGTTCCACTGTTTTGATCGCTTCTGCAGCATTATGCAGCCGCCCCAACCGTTTGAGTTGCACATCAGACAAAGATTGCACCCCAATCGAAAGCCGGTTCACACCCATCTGTCGATAAGCGGAAAGGGTTTCCTTTGTGACGGTTGCCGGATTGCATTCCAGTGTTACTTCTGGTTCATACAGAGAAAACTGTGCTGCAATCGTCTGCAAAATTTGTTCCAGTAGATCTGGTGATAATAAAGAAGGTGTACCACCGCCAAAATAAATGCTATCTACTGGCAATCCTGTTTTTGTCTGCCGCAAAAAACGACAAAGGGCAAAAGTATATTGCTGCATACGTTCTTCGGCCTGCGGAACAGAATAAAAATCACAATAGGGACATTTTCTCACACAAAACGGCACATGAATGTATAAGCCGAGTGTCTGTTCAGGCGGCATCGTTCCGCACCACTTTGACCAATGGACAGAAGAAAGCATCAAACAACATGGACAACAACCATGCAATGACAATGGTGCCAGCCATAATAAGATACGCCTTCGTATTACTACTTTCAATAAAATATGTTACAAATACAATGATAACTGCAATGATCATCAAAACAGTGCGAACAATTGCAGAAGCCTTGCCGTTGACAGCACGTCTGCCACAAGCCTGACACACACGACCCTTGGTATTCATATTGCCTGCCAGTGCTTTTGTTACAGGGTTAAAAGTTTTCTTGCCACAGTGCGGACAAGCATAAATGGATTGTTTTTCTGACATAAGATTGTTTCCTTTCTAAATCATTTGCATCAATATTTAAAAATGCAATCTATAATTTTTATTTCATCGCAATTTTTATTCTTCGTCCAATTTTAAAACGCTCATAAAAGCTTCCTGTGGCACTTCTACCGTACCTAACTGCCGCATTCGCTTCTTGCCTTCCTTCTGCTTCTCCAACAGCTTCTTCTTTCTTGTAATATCACCGCCGTAACACTTCGCCAATACATCCTTCCGCATTGCCTTAATGGTTTCTCTTGCAATAATTTTTCCGCCAATGGCTGCCTGTACCGGCACTTCAAACAACTGCCGAGGGATGTTCTCCTTCAGTTTTTCGACAATTTTTCTTGCCCGTTCATACGCCTTATCCTTATGAATAATAAAGGACAACGCATCTATCACATCCCCGTTCAGCAGAATGTCCAACTTCACCAATTGAGAAGCGGCATATCCTGTCACTTCATAGTCAAATGACGCATAGCCTCTAGTTCTGGACTTCAGTACATCAAAGAAATCGTAGACAATCTCATTCAGCGGCAGATTGTACTTCAAAGAAACTCTGGTGTCATCCAGATACTGCATATCCAGAAAAACACCTCTTCGATTCTGACAAAGCTCCATGACATTGCCAACAAAATCCGGCGGTGTCAGAATTTCTGCCTTGACCATCGGTTCCTCTGCCAGCTGAATCAGAGCAGGATCCGGATAATTGGTCGGGTTATCAATCATTTCCACGTCACCGTTTGTCATGGTAACTCGATAAATAACAGACGGAGCGGTGGTAATCAAATCCAGATTATATTCCCGTTCCAATCGTTCCTGAATGATTTCCATATGCAGCAAACCTAAAAATCCGCAGCGGAAACCGAACCCCAATGCAATGGAGGTTTCCGGTTCAAACGACAGAGAAGCATCATTTAATTGCAATTTCTCCAGTGCCTCCCGCAAATCGCCATACTTTGCACCATCTGCCGGATAGATACCAGAGAACACCATCGGATTCACCTTCCGATAACCCGGCAGTGGTTCGTCACACGGATTTTCTGCCAATGTAACCGTATCTCCGACCTGTGTATCTCCAATACTCTTAATGGAAGCAGACAGGTAACCAACTTCACCAGCGGAAAGCTGTCCGACATTGACCAAACTTTTGGTATCCATATAACCGGCTTCTACAACCGTAAACTCCGCACCGGTTGCCATCAGCCGAATGGTATCGCCGACTTTTACCGTTCCCTCTTTGACACGGATATAAATCACAACGCCTTTATAGGCATCATAATAGCTGTCAAAAATCAACGCCTTCAGCGGTGCTTCCGGATCCCCCTTCGGGGCAGGCATGTCTGTGACAATCCGTTCCATCACTTCGCCGATATTCAACCCCTCTTTTGCTGAGATTCTCGGTGCATCCATTGCCGGAATCCCGATGACACTTTCAATCTCCTGACAAACCCGTTCCGGATCCGCTGCCGGCAGGTCAATCTTATTCACAACTGGCACAACCTCTAAATCGTGCTCAATCGCAAGATAGGTATTTGCCAGTGTCTGGGCTTCAATGCCCTGTGAGGCATCGACCACCAGAATCGCACCTTCACAGGCTGCCAGACTACGAGAAACTTCATAATTAAAGTCTACGTGACCCGGCGTATCAATCAGATTGAACACATAAGTTTTTCCGTCCTTTGCCTTGTAATTCAGACGAACCGCACGTGCCTTAATCGTAATGCCACGCTCCCGTTCAATGTCCATATTGTCCAGAATCTGTTCTTCCATGTCCCGCTTTGCCACCGTAAAGGTCTGCTCCAAAATCCGGTCAGCCAATGTGGACTTTCCATGGTCAATATGTGCAATAATACAAAAATTCCGAATCTGTTCCATCATAACTTCATTTTCTCCTTGTTATCTCATTCAGCGAATGCCCTTACAATGTGCCAGCTTTTCCTGTAAACACGCCATTACCTGCACGTTATCACTTGGAATAAAGGCATCCTGTTTTAAAATATAAGCTCTATTCATGGATTTTATATATAAAAAATAATAGGTTTCATCCTGTAGAAATCGTGTGATTTTTTCATATGGCAACAACAACTCTCGTCCATTTTCCACACCATCATCTTTCACCAGCATACCATCTGGCTGAAAAAAGTAGTGATTCACAAGCGGTGCAGGCTGCATCGCCAGCTGCTGTCCCAGTCGCTTCTTCATACGCCACTTTAAAATATGCGGCATCAGAAACATCAGAACTGCCAAAACCAAGAGAACCAAAATTGCAAAGCCATTTTCCCGTACATTTTCCAACGACAACGTATGAAAAAATGTCCAGAAAATCTGTATTCCAGCATTCAGCAAAAAAACTGCTGCCAACAAGTACCGCAGCCAATTTGTACGTTTCATAAGTGCCTTTTGCAATGCCATTGCCGCTTGCAGATTGATTTCTGTTTTGTTTTCTAACATGTCCGTTCACGCTCCTTCTGTTAAATCTAACGATACAGTTTCACCGGCAAACGTCAGGACAGCCATATCTTCTTCCGTCCATTCCACAGAAACCAATGTTGTTTCCGTAAACCCATTCCCTTGAGCAGAAATATTCCTTCCAATGCAATGTCTCCTTTGATTTCCTGTATTTTTTATTATACCATACCAGTCCGTTTTTTGTAAAGTGCTATTTTAAAATAAAATAAAAATTATTTGAATCTTAAAGCATTTTTCTACAACTAAAAACTTTTCTCTTTAATATAAGTAATATAGGAGTCTGCCGTGTTTCTTCAGAAAAACATCCATTCCAGTAGTTTCGCCTACGCCAACTGTCATTACAAGAACCATATTAAAAAATGTAAAATAACCGAATAATATCGTCTCCGCTGTATGAGGAAGAAGCAACGAAAAACCCCATTTCTGTGGGTTGACATTCTTTTCCCAAAATGCTATAATGATAGCGGTATCGCTATCTAAATAATAAAATGGTATACTGCATATTTCAAACGCTTTCCGGTTATCCTATCTTGCAAAAAGAACATTCCGGAAAGGCGGTTATATTTTATGTCAGAATTTACAGATCCATCCGCACCTGCAAAGCATACAGCAGCACCAGCTCCTGAAACGGAAACCGAACAGCAGCTACAGGAAGCGGATTTGATTGCGGAAACCGGCAGCATCCGACCACAGAATGCCAAGCATTTGATTCACTGCTTGACTATTATCGGACAGATAGAGGGACATTATATTTTGCCATCCGAAAATAAAACAACCAAGTATGAACACATCATTCCTGCTTTGATTGCAATTGAACAGGATCGCAGTATTGAAGGACTGATCATTCTGCTCAATACAGTCGGCGGCGATGTCGAAGCCGGTCTTGCGATTGCAGAAATGATTGCTGGTATGGAAACCCCTACCGTTTCTCTGGTTCTGGGAGGCGGTCACTCCATTGGTGTTCCGCTGGCAGTCAGTGCGAAACGTTCCTTTATCGTTCCCTCTGCAACCATGACCATTCACCCTGTCCGTACAAATGGTTTGGTTGTTGGCGTACCGCAGACATTTGCTTATTTTAATCAGATTCAAAATCGTATTACAGAATTCATTACACGGTGCAGTCACATCCAATCCGAACGGCTGCTTTCCCTGATGCACTGTACAGACGCACTTGCAACCGATGTCGGCTCCATTCTCACCGGAGAAGAAGCGGTTTCGGAAGGGCTAATTGACCAACTTGGCAGTTTGCATGATGCGATCTCCTGTCTGTATCAGCTGATTGAAGCGGCACCAATCCGTTATCCGGATGCGTCTGCACCATAAATCTGCAACAGGAAAGGAAGGTTGCTGTGGCAAAAAAAAAGAAAAGCACGCCGCCAAAAAAGAGCAGTGACAATCAGGATACGCAAAAGCTGAATGCGGCTGACATCAAAAACGCCGTCAGCAAAGAACTGAAAAAAGAACTGGATGAAAAACAGAAGGCTGACCTCAAATTCAAATCTGTTTTACTGATGGTTTTTGCCGTCCTATCCCTGCTGGTCATTCTTATTCCCGGCTCTTCCGGCTGGCGGCGAATGCATAATCTGTTGTTAGGATTATTCGGCGTATCTGTGCTGACACTGCCAGTGGTATTTTTCCTTGCCAGCCGGTTTATGGAGAATGCCATTACTGGAAAAAAGCCAAAGGAACACCGTCCGCAGTCCATCAGCAAATATTTTCTCTATGGGATTGGCATTGCTACCCTCATCAGCGGCACGATACAAATCTGGTTTGGCGGAGAACTGCGAACAAAAAACATCATTGAAGCCGCTCAGTTTTTCTATGCATCCGGCAAAGAAAATCCACTCTTTCATGGTGGGGCGATCAGTATTGTGGTCGCCTATCCATTTTCCGCTTTACTCGGCAATCCGGGCGATAAAATTTGCATTCTGATTCTCCTGTTCCTGGTCATTATGTGGCTGATGGGATGGGATATGCACGACCTCGGTACATGGTTTTATAGACTGGGTGCAAGCTGCCGGAATCTCCTGTTCCCATCAAAAGATGATATGCCTTCGGAAGAGGAGATACCCGATTTGGAGGAAGATGAAAAAAAGAATGGTCTTTTCTCCAAATTCCGAAAAAAAGCAAAAGAGGAAGAAGAGATTTCTTCTTCCGAAATAGAAAACACACAACAGATTCCACCTATTCCGGCAGAAATTACAGCAACACCAGAAGAAAATACAGAACCGTTAATGGAATCATTCAACATGGATGTTCCTGTCGCAGAGGAAATCGCATTTCCTGCGGATGATCCTGTTTCTGATATGGAAGTGCCACCAACCATAGAACCACAGCCGTTCCCAGCTGGTGCAGAACAGATGGACGATGTCAGTCCGGTATCGCCACAGGAACAGAATGCCGCCCCTACTTATCATCTACCGGAACTTTCCTTGCTGAAAAAAGGACATAATTCCTCTAACAGCCGAGAAATCCAGAAAGAATTAAATCTCAATAAAGAAAAATTACAGAAAACACTCAGCGATTTTCATGTTGGTGTGGATATCAAAGAACCACAACGTGGGCCAACTGTCACTCGATATGAAGTACAGCCCCATGCCGGTGTAAAGGTTTCCAAAATTACAGGTTTAGCGGATGACATTGCACTCAGTCTGGCAGCACAAAGTGTCCGCATTGAGGCTCCCATTCCGGGAAAATCTGCGATCGGCATTGAAGTGCCGAATATGACAAAAGATGTAGTCATGCTGCGAGACATTTTGGAATCCCCTGCCTTTCAAAGTACGCAGAGCCGCTTGGCATTTGCGGTCGGCAGAAACATTGCAGGAGAAGCCATCATTGGCGATATTGCAAAAATGCCGCATGTAATCATTGCTGGTGCAACCGGCTCCGGTAAGTCCGTCTGCACCAATTCCATCATTATGAGCATTCTGTTTCATGCAACACCGGATGAAGTGCGGCTGATTTTAATTGACCCGAAAATTGTAGAATTTCGAGTTTATGAAAACATTCCACATCTGCTGATTCCAGTGGTCACTGACCCGAAAAAGGCAGCCGGTGCACTGAACTGGGCAGTACAGGAAATGGAACGCCGCTATCAGACCTTTGCAGACAATGGCGTCCGTGATTTGGGAGACTATAACCGCAAGGTACAGCAGCAAAAGGAGGCTGCACCCATGCCGCAGATTGTCATTGCCATTGATGAGTTGGCAGATTTGATGATGACTGCCTCCAAAGAAGTAGAAGATGCCATCTGCCGTCTGGCACAAAAGGCAAGAGCCGCTGGTATGCATTTGATTATTGCAACACAGCGACCAACAACGGATATTATCACTGGTCTGATTAAAGCCAACATTCCAAGCCGGATTGCACTTTCTGTCATGTCGCAGGTGGACTCCCGTACCATTCTGGATACCAGCGGTGCGGAAAAACTTCTCGGGCACGGCGATATGCTCTATTTGCCAAATGGTATGCCAAAGCCAATTCGGGTACAGGGATGTTTTGTTTCCACAGAGGAAATTGAAAAAACAGTTGCTGTTATCAAACAACAGGCACAGACTGATTATGACTCACAGGTATTAGAGGGCATTGAGCAAAATATTCCAGTCATAAAGGGAGAACGCAGCAATACAGAGCTCAGCAACAAAGATCCTATGCTGGAAGAGGCCATCGCTGTTGTAGTAGAAGCCGGACAAGCATCCACTTCCTCGCTGCAACGGTATCTGAACCTCGGCTATGCCCGTGCTGCCCGCATTATGGACGAACTGGAAAAGATGGGCGTCATCGGTCCCTATAATGGTGCAAAGCCGAGAAAAGTACTGATGTCAAAGCAGCAATGGGAAGAACGGAAAATGCGAAACCTGCCGTAAATGATACGGCAAAAAATATCGTTTTTCAGATGGGAGGAATCCTCATATGACACTGGACTTTTTACCAGTTACAAAAAAAGAACTGCTGGAGACCGGTGTCTCCCAGCCAGATTTTGTCTACCTCATAGGCGATGCCTACGTGGATCACCCAAGCTTTGGAGCAGCGATTATCTCCCGTCTGCTCGTTTCTCAGGGTTACAGTGTTGCCATGCTGCCACAACCAGATTGGCACAGCGACAAGGATGTGACCCGTTTCGGCAAGCCACGGCTTGCCTTTCTTGTCACAGGCGGCAATATTGACTCCATGGTCGCACACTATACCGCTGCCAAGCGGAAACGCAGCAAGGACATGTATTCCCCCGGTGGAAAAGCTGGTCTACGACCGGATCGTGCGGTCATCACCTACTGTCAGTGTATCCGACGTGCCTATCCAGATGCCGTCATTGCCATCGGCGGTCTGGAGGCTTCCCTCAGACGCTTTGCTCACTACGACTACTGGGCAAATACGGTGAAGCCTTCTATTCTGGTGGAAAGCGGAGCAGATCTGCTGATGTACGGCATGGGAGAACACCAAATTACAGAACTGGCTGCCCGTCTGGCACAGGGCGAACCAATTTCCACTATCACTGACATTCGAGGAACCTGTTATCTCACTGACCCGGTCAACACACCATGGGGGGCCGTACAGTGTCCGGATTATGCACAAGTTGCCAGTGATAAAAAGGCATACGCCAAGGCAACTCGACAGCAATATGACCAACAAGACGAAATCTATGGCAAAACCGTCATCCAACGACATGGCAAGCAGATGCTAGTACAGAATCCGCCGGCATATTCTCTAACACAGGAGGAATTGGATGCTGTTTATCGGCTGCCCTATCAACGAAAACCCCATCCAATGTATGAGGCTCAGGGCGGTGTGCCGGGGATTGCAGAAGTCCAATTTTCCATTGCCCACAACCGTGGCTGTTTCGGCTATTGTAACTTCTGCTCCATTGCCCTGCATCAAGGACGACGTGTCACCTGCCGCAGTGAAGCATCTATTTTAGAAGAGGCAAAGAAAATTACGGAAATGCCCAATTTTAAGGGTTACATTCATGATGTCGGCGGTCCGACTGCCAACTTCCGTGCTCCATCCTGCAAAAAACAGTTGACACAGGGACTTTGCAAAGGGAAAAAGTGCCTTGCCCCACAGGTTTGCCCTGCCATTCATGCCGATCACTCGGAATATCTACAGATTCTCCGCAAGCTGCGGGCACTGCCGAAGGTAAAGAAAGTCTTTATCCGCTCAGGAATTCGCTTTGACTACCTGCTAGCTGACCCTGATGATACGTTCTTTCGGGAACTGGTACGGGAACACACAAGCGGTCAGCTAAAGGTTGCCCCAGAACATTGCAGCAATCATGTACTGGACAAAATGGGAAAACCGCATATTGAAACCTATCAGAAATTCCAAAAACGGTTCTATGAAATTACCAAGAGCATCGGAAAAGAGCAGTACCTCGTTCCCTATCTGATGTCTTCTCATCCAGGCAGTACCTTGCAGGACGCCATTGCCCTTGCTGTTTATCTAAAAGAAAATCACATTCATCCAGAACAGGTGCAGGATTTCTATCCCACACCGGGTACGATTTCCACTTGTATGTATTATACCGAACTGGACCCTTATACCATGGAACCGGTTTTTGTTCCGAAAACAGAACAGGAAAAGGCATTGCAGCGTGCATTGCTGCAATACTACCTACCGCAAAATCGACCGCTTGTCCTGTCCGCACTGCGGCAGGCAGGCAGAATGGATTTAGTTGGAAACGGTACCCACTGCCTGATCCCGGCAGGTTCTGCAAATCATAAACAGCCACAAAACCATACCGCAACGGCAAAACGAAACGGAGGGATTTCAAAATGGCAGAAAAAAACAACAACAAACGCACAAAAACTGCCACAAAATCAAACACGCAAAAAACACGCCGGCAGCCGGAAAAAATAATTGGTCTGATTGCCCTATTGGTCATCGCCTGTGCAGGCGGTACAAAGGTCTTTGGATGCAATGAAATCAATGCCAACGCCAGTGCAACCATTTCCTTTCTGGATGTGGAACAAGGTGACAGCATCTTGATTCAAGCCGAAGGGAAAACCGTTTTGATTGATGGCGGCGAACGAGATCAAGGCAGCGTGGTGCTGGACGATCTCAAACAATATGGTGTCACGACGATTGATTATATCATTGCCTCTCATCCGCATTCCGACCACATTGGTGGTCTGATTGATGTCCTGGATACCGCAGCAACCACGTCCGACCTCACAGTTTCCGCTGTGATTCTGCCAGATGTTCCGGATGCCGATGTGCCGACAACCCGTACATATGAGGCATTCTTAGATGGCATTGACAACAACCATATTACCCCGACATTTCTCTCAGAGCAGGAAACACTGACGTTGGGGGAACATACCACATTGCAGTTGATTCCACCACCGGCAGAAAACAGCTACTCTTCCCTGAACGATTATTCGATTGCTGCTTATTTGGACTGTGGCGGAAAGACATTCCTATTTACCGGAGATGCAGAAAAGGAAGAGGAGGCAGATTGGCTGGAGAGCGGTGCACTGCGTAATCTCCATGCTGATGTTTTCAAAGCAGGCCATCATGGCAGCCGAACCTCCTCCAGTGAAGCCCTGCTGGAACAAATCAAACCAACTTATGCGGTCATTTCCTGCGGTGCAGATAACTCCTATGGGCATCCGCATGAAGAAGCACTGCATCGTTTTCAGACTTACTGTGACAAAATCTATCGGACAGATATGGACGGTACGGTGATCTGCAAGGTGGAAAACGGTGAGCTGAAATGGTCGTTTAATTAGGAGGATATACCATGATCATCATTGATCGAATCGACGATGGCATTGCCATACTGGAAACCGACAATGGAATGCAGACGATACCAGCAGAACAACTGCCGGAACATGCAAGAGATGGCGATGTACTGCAATGGACAGAAAACGGCTACGAAGTAGATGTAGCTGCAACCGAAAAACGACGGCAGAAAATACGAGATCGTCTGCAAAACCGAAAAAAAGGATGAAACAAAATGGAAACCGACTTACTCATTATTGGCGGCGGTGCCGCTGGTACCGTTGCTGCCCTGCTGCTGGCATCTGCCGGAAAACGCTGTATCATCTTAGAAAAAAACGGACAAATTGGACGAAAACTCCGCATTACCGGAAAGGGTCGCTGCAATCTGACCAATGCCTGCAACCTAGATACGCTGCTGGCAAATGTCCCTCGAAACCCAAAATTTCTGTACAGTGCCTTTGCACGCTGTATGCCACAAGACGTCATGCAATTTTTTGAACTGCTCGGTGTCCCGCTGAAAATCGAACGGGGCAATCGGGTCTTTCCTGTCAGCGACAAGGCAGAGGATATCGTTGCAGCTTTGCAGCGTGCCCTGCGAAAGGCAAATGTTCCAGTTTATCGGGAAACTGTCACGAAGCTGCTGCTCACAAACAATCGCTGCAATGGAGTACAAACTGCATCCGGAAAACAATATACTGCCAAACAGGTTCTGCTGGCAACCGGCGGTGCCTCCTATCCGGCAACCGGTTCTACCGGTGACGGCTACGCACTGGCAAAGCAAGCAGGTCACACCATTATCCCGCCAGAACCGGCTCTCGTGCCGCTGGAAATACAGGAAAAATGGTGTGCAGAACTGACGGGGCTTTTACTCCGCAATGTATCCCTCCGCCTATACAACGGAAAAAAGTGTCTGTATGAAGCACTGGGGGAAATGCTGTTCACCCATTTTGGCGTATCGGGTCCACTGGTGTTAACCGCCAGTTCCCTGCTGCCAGATGCCATTCCAAAAGACGGCAGCTGCCGACTGGTACTGAACCTGAAACCGGGCTTGACCCCGGAACAACTGGACAGACGCCTCCAACGAGACTGTTCTGCCCATCCCAATCAAGCAATGGGAACAATTTTTCGTGGTCTGCTGCCGCTGAAACTGGTGCCTGTTTTTTTAGAGGTAGTCAACATTCCGCCGGAAACAAAGGCAAATACTTTGACGAGAGAACAACGGTTCACACTGGTAAAAGGCTTGCAGGCATTTCCACTCCATGTGACAGCCAGACGTTCTCTGAAAGAAGCCATTATTACCAGAGGCGGTGTTTCTGTAAAAGAGGTACAGGCAAAAACAATGGCTTCCAAATTGTGCAGCGGTTTATATTTTGCCGGTGAACTGCTGGATGTAGATGCCTACACCGGCGGCTTCAATTTGCAGATCGCTTTTTCCACCGCTTCCTGCGTGGCAGATGCCATACAGGCAACAGAAACCTGTTCCGTTCCATCTTCGGCATATCATGCCGAATAAAAAATATTATACTTTATCATTTCTGCGGCAGAACTGCTGCAAGCAAAGGAGAAAAAAGGAGTTAGCTATGAAAACCATTAACGTCGCCATTGACGGCCCCGCCGGTGCCGGTAAAAGTAGTATTGCAAGAGAACTTGCCGCTAAGCTGGGCTTTATTTATGTGGATACGGGTGCCCTATACCGTGCAATCGCACTGTATACACAGGAGCACCATTTGTACAACAAACAGGATATCATTCGGCAGCTGCCGAAAATTGACCTGAAAATTAAGTTCATCGGCGGAACACAGTGCATTCTGCTGGGCGGTGAAGATGTTACGGATGACATCCGTTCTCCGGAAATTTCTATGCTTGCCTCCAAAGTCTCTGCCATTCCAGAAGTACGGGAATTTCTCTTTGATTTACAGCAAAAGATTGCCAAGGAGCACCATGTCATTATGGATGGCAGAGATATTGGTACTGTCGTATTGCCAGACGCCGACTTGAAAATTTTTCTAACGGCTTCCCCAGAAGAACGTGCCAGCCGCCGCTATCTGGAATTGCAGGAAAAGTCAGATGCCCCTACTTACGAACAAATTTTGAATGACATCAAAGAACGGGATTATAAAGACACCCATCGGGAAATTGCACCACTGCGGCAGGCGGAAGATGCCGTATTGGTGGATACCACAAATATGGGCTTTCATGAAGTCTGCGATGCTTTGATGGAACTGATGGAAGAACGTCTGGATTTAGAATAAGGAGGAATCCATTTTGTACGACCATATTGTCGCATTCTTTTACCGTGTTGCTTACTATCTTGTACGGTTTGTATTCTTTTTTTACTATGATATCCAATTTGAAGGCAGAGAAAATGCACCGCCGAAAACGGAATCTGCTATTTTTGCCTCCAATCACCGCAGTTTCCTTGACCCAGTTCTGGTGGCAATGGGAGCACCACACCCATTTAACTACATTGCAAAAGAAGAACTGTTCAAAAACAAACTGTTTGCCCGTTTCATCTGGTTTATGGGGGCATTTCCGGCAACCTGGAAAGCCGATCCGTCTTACGATATGCTGGAAGAAGCCGTTACCCGCCTGAACAACAACCGCCACCTGACAATTTTTCCTGAAGGCACTCGTCATACGGATGGTAAGGTCGGCAATGGCAAAAGTGGTGTCTGTGTGCTGGCTGCCAAAAGCGGCAAGCCAGTCATTCCAGTAGGGTTGATTTTCAATTCCAACAACCTGCACTTCCGCAGCAAAATCTGTGTGCGACTGGGAAAACCCATGTATGCATCTGACTATAGTCTGACACCAGACTCTACACCAAGAGAAATGCGGCAGATGAAACTGGACATCATGCAGGCAATTCGGACACTGGTGGAAGAAAATCCACCTTTTCCGATTGTTCACGATAAGCCAAAAACACAATCTAATGCTGACCGACACCGTACAGAACGGCTGGAAACGATACATCACCAGCAAAAGCCACAGTCAGCGGTATCCAATGAAGTGGCAAAGGAGCAAACAAAATGAAACAAATTACCATTGCAAAGTCTGCCGGCTTCTGCTTCGGCGTTGACCGTGCAGTGCGGATGACCTATGAAGCACTGGAACACTATGCCCATGTTGCCACGCTGGGGCCGATTATTCATAATCAGACAGTTGTGGATGATCTCTGCCATAAAGGGGCTCGCATTATTGATGATGTTGCAGAACTGCACCCAGGAGAATGCATTGTCATCCGCTCCCATGGTGTCAGCAAACAGGTGGAGAATGCCATCACCGCTGCTGGGAATCCTTGTATCAATGCCACCTGTCCATTTGTATCAAAAATCCATAAAATTGTAGAGAAACATACAAGCCAAGGCGATTATATCTTAATTGCAGGAGATAAAAACCATCCCGAAGTACAAGCGATTGTCGGACATTGCAGAGAAAACTGCACCGTTTTCGCAGATTCGGCAGCCCTCGCCCATTTTTTTAAAACAAATTATAAAATTTTAAAAAAAAAGCTTGCAATTGTTGCCCAAACAACGTATAATATATTAGTATGGGAAAGGTGTATGGCGTTGCTTCCCAGCGACGACCCGAACATTATGGTGTATGATACTATCTGCCATGCAACGCAAGTGCGGCAGTCAGATGCGGATAAATTATCCCGTGATTCCGATTTCATGATTGTAGTGGGCGGCAAGCACAGTTCTAATACTGTCAAGCTGTTCGATGTCTGCAAACGGAATTGCAGGTCTTATCATATTGAAACGGCGGACGAGCTTTACACTTTAAACCTATGTAATGCGAAAAAAATCGGCATTACCGCCGGCGCGTCCACACCGGCACACATCATTAAGGAGGTAGAATCGACAATGAGCGAAATTATGGAACAGCACGATGAAGAGGACATCAATTTTGCGGAGGCACTGGATCAGTCCTTCAAAAAAATACATAAAGGGGAAAAAGTCAAGGGCACTGTGGCAGCTGTGAACAACACCGAAGCAATTGTGGACACCGGTACGAAGTACACGGGCTATGTGCCGCTTGCAGAACTGACAGATGATCCGAGCCTGAAGCCAGCTGATGTGGTTAATGTTGGTGACGAACTGGATTTGATTGTCATTCAGACAAATGATCAGGATGGCACTGCTACCCTCTCCAAGAAGAAAGTAGACGAGCAGAAGGGCTTTGAAGAAATCGTACAGGCCAAGGAAGAGAACACCGTTCTGGAAGGTACCGTTCAGAGCGTTGTCAAAGGCGGCATTATCGTTGCTTACGCTGGCGTACGGGTCTTCATTCCGGCTTCCCAAAGTGGTCTGCCGAGAGGTGCTGAACTGGACAGCCTGGTAAAGACCAAGGTTCACTTCTTGATTCTGGAAGTCAACGAGCACAGAAGAAGAGCCGTTGGTTCTATCCGTGCCGTACAGAAGGCTGAAAAAGAAGCTGCTAAGGCAAAGTTCTGGGAAACAGCAGAAGTGGGTGCAACCTACAAGGGTGAAGTCAAGTCTCTGACCAGCTACGGTGCATTTGTAGATTTGGGTGGCATTGACGGTATGGTTCACATTTCAGAACTGTCCTGGAAGCGGATTAAGCATCCGAGTGAAGTGGTAAAGGTTGGAGATTTGATCGAAGTTTACATTAAGGAACTGGATCAGGACAGCAACCGGATTTCTCTGGGTTACAAGAAAACAGAGGACAATCCATGGGAAAAATTCAAGGCAAATTACCAGATTGGTGATGTCATTGATGCAACTATCGTATCCATCACACCGTTTGGTGCATTTGCACAGATCATTGACGGCGTAGACGGTCTGATTCACATTTCTCAGCTGGCTGACAAGCGGGTAGAAAACGTAAAGGATATTGTCTCCATCGGCGATGTTGTCAAGGTAAAGATTATTGACATTGATATTGACAATAAGCGGATCAGCATTTCCATGCGGGCTCTGCTGGAAGACAGCGATGACGAGGCAGAAGAGGAAGAAGACGCTGAATAAAGCTTTCTTATTTCATTGCAAAACAAAAACCGGTATGGGACATAGTCTATACCGGTTTTTCTATTTCTAAACCACGGAAATCCATTTTTGTATTTTCTCTCACGAATACTGGTCTCACCTCCGCCGGCAGAATCGCTTCGCTGTCTGCCTGTGTCCGCTGTCCGCCGTTGTACAAACTTATACCCTTGCTCCCCTAATTTTTTGTATTCCATATTGTTTTGCTTTTTAGGAGGCGAACAGCGGCAACCTATTATTACAGTTGTAAAAAAGCAAAAAGTATGTTATAATAAAAAATGGTGATGAAAA
>CAUDDP010000027.1 GCA_958448395.1 uncultured Oscillospiraceae bacterium
CATTTCATAACGGTGGGTGGGCTGTCTGCGGCGACTCGCCGCCTGAGCCAGCTTGCCCGCAGCTGCCATTCGGCAGATAAAACTTTTTCATCAAACTTATGTTAATCTCATTTGTACTGAAGCTGCTTTTTTAAAATTGCTGCAAAAAATTTGACATCAATACTACTATATGCTATAATAAAAATAATTGTATCCTTTTCTACAAACGTAAAATTTTGATGATCCATCAGGAGGTCATACGAAAATGATTTTTTCGGACAAATTGCGTCTGCTTCGAAATCAAGCCGGACTTTCTCAAGAAGAACTTGCTGACAAACTAAATGTCAGCCGACAATCTGTTTCTAAATGGGAATCCGGAATTTCCTTTCCGGAAATTGAAAAACTAATCGCCATCAGCGAACTGTTTGACGTTTCTATTGACAATCTACTCAAAAAAACCACAACAGAGGCTTTCACTACTGAGAACATGGATCGACTGGTACTGCGATTTTTGGGCTCATCACAGACAATGCACAGTATCTCTCAGCAGCTTGTGACAATTATGCAGGATGGTAAAATTGATGCACAGGAAGCCCTGCAAATGGAACAGATTATGCATTCACTGGATCATATTATCAAAGATATCGTAACATTAAAGCAAACATTCTATGCAAGTCGCAATTTACCTCTCCCCGCAACGCAGCAGACATTGCCATTCTCTATTGAAAATCTATAAAGATAAGGAGTTACTATGTACACATGCTTGAAAACAGAAGGCACTGCCAGAAGAGGCGTGCTGGAAACGGTACACGGTACCATTCAAACGCCGTTTTTTATGAATGTAGGAACTGCCGCTGCCATCAAAGGCGGCATTTCCTCTGTGGATCTGGCAGGACTAAAATGTCAGATTGAACTCTGCAACACCTATCATCTTCACCTTCGTCCCGGTGATACGATCATCCGGAAAATGGGCGGTCTCCACGCTTTCATGCACTGGAACAAACCCATTCTGACGGACAGCGGCGGCTTTCAGGTATTCTCCCTTGCAAAACTACGGCGAATCAAAGAAGAAGGCGTTTACTTCCAATCACATATTGACGGCAAACGTATTTTTATGGGGCCAGAAGAAAGTATGCAAATTCAATCCAATCTCGCTTCTACCATTGCAATGGCATTTGATGAGTGCATAGAAAACCCCTCTCCATTTGACTATGTGAAAGCCTCCTGTGCCCGCACAACTCGCTGGCTGCATCGCTGTCAGATAAAAATGGCACAACTGAACGCCGACCCTGCTACCATCAACCCACATCAAATGCTATTCGGTATTAACCAAGGCGGAACATTTGACGGTTTGCGTACAGCTCATATGAAAGAAATTGCAGCTATGGGATTAGACGGCTATGCCATCGGTGGTTTGGCAGTCGGTGAACCAACAGACGTCATGTACCACATCATTGAAGAAGTAGAGCCATTTATGCCAAAGGACAAGCCACGGTATCTGATGGGAGTTGGAACGCCTTCTAATATCATTGAAGGGGTTGCAAGAGGCATTGATATGTTTGACTGTGTTATGCCAAGCCGAAATGCCAGACATGGCACAGTCTTTACTTGGGATGGCATTCTGCACATCACAAATGCCTGCTATGAAACCGACTCACAGCCTCTTGACCCGAAATGCGACTGTCCGGTCTGTCAAAACTTCTCCAGAGCTTATATTCGTCACTTATTCAAGGCAAAAGAACAGCTTGCCGGACGGCTGGCAGTAACACATAATCTTTACTTCTATAATACTCTGCTGAAAAAAATAAGAGACGCACTCGACAAAGATCAATTTGGTGCATTTCGTTCCGCTTACTCGGAACGACTGGCTCAACGAATCTGACAAAACAAAACCCTTCTCTCATGAAAAAGCGATGGCAATTCCTATATGCTGTCGCTTTTCTTTCTGCCCTATTCCAAATAGTGCATAAAAGTATACCATCATCTGCTTGCTTTTTATGTAGATTTGTGCTATACTAAACAAGAAGGAGGGAAGACTATGATTCAAGTTGCGATCTTAGATGATGAGGCATCTTTTCTCTCTCATTTTCAAAAGGAACTGAAAAAGCTTTTTCAAGAAAATAAGGCGATATTTACTATCACAGCCTTTACAGATCCAAAAATGTTTCTGGAAAATAGTGTACAGAAAAAGTATGATGTGTTGTTTCTGGATATTGATATGCCCCGTATTTCCGGCATTCAAATTGCCTCAAAAGTACGGGAGCAAAATGAAGATATCGTACTCATTTTTGTATCCGCCCATGATAATTTTGTATTTGAATCCATTCGCTATGCACCATATCGTTTTATTCGGAAGGCAAATCTCCTGCCAGATGCCAAAGAAGCTGTCTCGTCTCTATGTAAAATGATGACAAACCAAAGATGCCAAATCCAACTGACATTACAAGATCAGACACAAACCTCAGTGAATCTATCTCATATTATTTGTTTCTGCTCCATTCGACATGATATCTTTTTCCTAGAAGAGGATGCGGATACATCTGTTATGTTATCCCCTCGCACTTATACAATGGAACGACTGGAAAAAGAATTAGCGGACAATGGTTTTATTCGGATTCACCGCAGTTATCTGGTGAACTATCTGCATATCTACCAGATTAAAAGTCAAAAAGTCATTCTAGCAAACAAAAAAGAACTGCCGTTAAGCCGGGATCGGGCAAGTGAAGTCAAAAAAATTTTTCAGCGGTTCCTTAGCAAAGGTGGTAGCTTATGATTTTTACAGTATTTGAAGTGCTTGCAAATGTGGCAGAATGTCTTCTCATGTCCAGAGTGCTCATTCTCTGGTTTCCGTTCCGTTCCAGACAACACTGGTTTCTGAAAGCACTGCTTTTATTTTCTTTCATGACGATTGCGGATTGTGTCGGTACATTTTCATTTCCATTTTCAAATGAAATATTTCTAGCGTCCTCGTTTCTACTAATTTTATTTACCTTTTCTATTATTTTTTTAAATGGATCAATTTTTGAAAAAATATTTGTTTCTATTTTGATATATTTATTGAATTATCTGGTAAACCTGCCAGTTCTCACGCTGCTCTCTAAAATCTCTGAACTGTCCATACTAGAATTTACCGCTGCCCACAACACAGAACGGATTTTTTGTCTGATATTGACCAAGCTGCTCTATTTTCTTGTCACACAGATTTTGCTGTATATAAAGAAAAAAGGAAAATATAATTTTCATAAAAATGAGTGGATTTTAATTATTTGTGTACTAGGTATTACATTGTTAATCAGCTTTTTTATATTACTTATTATGGATTTTCCCGCTATTCGTGACCTTGCTTATGTTGTTGTTGCTCTCCTGCTTTCCTCACTGGATGTAATTGTACTTTCCTTTATACAAAAAATTCATATTACCAGTCAGGACAAGCTGGAAAAAGAACAGTTGAAACTCCAACTACAGCAGTTGGAACAAAAGTATCAGGAAATCTCCATTCTACGGCATGACTTCCGAAACAGCATTCAATGTGTACAGGATTTGATTGCATCTGCCAATTATAAAGAAGCATTGGCTTATACAGAAAAATGGAAGAAAAGAAAAATCAATCTCTTGCCTTCTGTTGTACAAACCTCCAGCTCTGTGATTGATGTTGTTATGAACGGAAAAGCATCGGAAGCACTTACCTATGGCATTGAGGTTTCCCTGCGAATGACGGCACTGATTCCGGAATCGCTGGCATTTGACATGAGTGTCCTGCTTTCTAACTTACTAGACAACGCCATTGAGGCAAGTCAGAAAAATCATAAGAATCCGCAGATTATTACTACGATTTCCGAAATAAATGGTTATTACCGAATCGTCATCCGAAATCAGGTTACAGAGTCTGTATTGAAAAAAATCAGATGCTGGTTACCCAAAAATCCAATCCAGAGGAACATGGCTGGGGATTGCGTTCTGTACGAGGAATCGTCAAGAAATATGATGGTATGATGGAGCTGTACGAGAAAAACAATATGTTTTTTGTGGACATTTTGTTGCAAAAAATCTGAAACCATGCGGTTGGGGGCAAAAAATTGCGGTTGGGGGATTCCCTGTTAACTTTTTACGCCGGTTGTGGTATGATAAATAACAGAAAAGGGGTGATAAAAATCATCACATTCCTAGGAAAACGTATGATGCAACTCCTGAAACAGAATCATATCATTGCAGAAGAAGATGCGGAGATTTATCAATATGGTTTTGAAATCTTAATCTCCAATATACTTAGTTTTTTCATCACGCTTTTGATTGGTATGTTGTTGCAGGCTGTCTGGTTATCTTTACTGTATTATGGCATATTTGTTCTCATGCGACAGTTGACCGGCGGGTATCATGCGGATACGTATCTGAAATGTAATCTCACCTTTTCTGCTGTGACACTGTTCACAATAGGAATGGGAAAAATCATGTACATCAGTAATGCATATATTTTTCTAGTCCAAATATTGTTGCTATCTATCCCAATACTAGTTATCTGGAAGGATGCACCAATTGAAAATGTGAACAAGCCTTTGACCGAATCACAAAAGAAGCGGAATCACAAAGCTTCGCTTATCCTTTTGTTTTTCCTGGTTGTCACTTCTTGCATTTTATATTATTTTGGAAAAATGCAAGCCGCAATCCTGATTACATTAACATTGTTTTCCATCTCAATGTTAATTGTAATAGAAAAAATTAGGAAGGAGAATACTTCAAATGAAGAAAGTGCAGAAGTCCTTATTGACGAAATTGGCTTCCATCAGTAAATTGGCAGCTGTAAAGGCAGCAGGTGCTGTTTCCGCAGGTAACTGTCACCAACCGAAGGAGCCAGAGGCACTGAAGAAGTTTCGCAAGTCCTAATTTTTTTATTGATGATGTTGTTATGTTTTAAATAACAGCAGAAATCATCCTCTTGATCCCTTTGTTATAGAATCTTCCATCTTTTCTATAACAAAACATTTAATATTTTTTTATTTATCCCTCAATTTTTATATCAGAGCAAAGCGAGTTTCGTCTTGTTTTGCTCTTTTTTTTAACTTGATAACAAATAAAAAAGCAGCGTGTTTTGTCATAATTCACAAAACACGCTGAAAATAAAGTATACTCTTTATTTTATTGCCTTTCAATATAAATATAATCAATTGCCAAAAAGCGATTTTCTCCTGCTATTTGCGAAGCACCAACCATAAATTCCGAATAGATGTTACTATTTGGAATAAATGGAACCGAAAGGGTAACCCATTCTTTTGCATCCCTTGGCTGTGGTCTATGATGGTAAATTACCTGTATCTTCTTAGAACCTGATTCTTTTATGTGTAAATTGAACAAACTTGCATCCGTCTTCAGTTTAAAACGAATCTGTAATTGATATTTCTCGCCTTCTTTTAATTTATCACAGAGAGAAATGGAGGCATAATGACCGATTCCTGACTTGGGTGGGTTTGGAATCAGCACCAATTTTCCATGAATGACATGCTGTTCCCAAATATCCGAATTAAAATGAAATGCAAACTGCCTTGCGTCAAACTGCAACGGATTTACGGTTCTCGGAAGAGCAGTCCGTTCCGTCTCGTCATTGCTGTAAATACTGTCAAACGCCAGTTTGACTGCCTTTGAAAATGGCTGCGTCTGAATATGATGATAAAAGGCATCCCGATACACAGAGGCATGGTTATGCTTTCCTTTCAATGCATAGCCATTTTCCCCCATCCATGCCAATGGCACTTCTTTTTTAAAGAAAATATCCTGTTCCTGAATGGCATCGAAAAATGCTTGTCCTTTTGCACTGTTACAGAGTACAAGAGAAACACCGTTCCTGTAATTCAATTGTGGCATTTTCTTTTCTATGCCCCAGAAATCGCCAATGGTAAGATCACCAAATCGAGGAAGCTGCTGATATTTACAATTTTCACAATGTGGCGCACACATCGTATGATTGTGATAAACGCTTTGATAAGCATCTTCCTTTGACCCACGGCATACAATACTCTCGCCACATTTTAATTGAACTTCAATACAATTTGAATTCCAATTGTAAAATTTACTGCGGAATTCATATTTTTTAACATCATTACCAAATGTATCATGTATATACTTCTGGAAAAATGAAGCAGATGGTGAATTCCCACAAAGCAAATCAATTGTAATTAAATTATCGTATTCCTTTCCCAAATAAGACTGCAATCCAGCAATCTGACATGGGCAACCGGAAAATAATACAAACTGTCCTTGCTCTAACCGTGCCTTCACTTGAGCGTCTATATTACCCAAATAACTTTGCAGGTATTTTGATTTTCGCAATTTCGGTAATTGGGATTCCTGATCAATTAAAATGTGTTCAACTGTAAAATCATCCTTCCATGCAGCACCGCCAACTGCACCGTTCCTTTCCAGTGCTTTCTTAGCGAGCAGAGAAAAGACACCGCCACTGGAGCTTCTCTCCAGAAGTTTCTGATCCGCTGCAATGAATGCATAACATTTCGGTGTGGCAGTATGGTTCTTGGACGGAAGATGATAGGAAGGACACACCTTCAGGCATTTTCCGCAATTGATACAAGTCTCCATGTCCAATGTGGAGCGATAATAACCCAACTTATCCGGTTTTAACTGCAAGGCATGTTTTGGGCAAACGCTAACACAGGCACCGCATCCCATACAATCCTGTACCGGCAGGTTTTCCGTGATTGCTTTTCCATATGCCTTATGAATCACAACGGATGGCAACTTTTCCATTGGCGTTTCTATCACATTCTGAAGCCATGCAATCGAACTCTCCCGTTCACGCTGCATGATTTCATTGGCCTGCGTAAAATCAATCTGCTCAAAATACCGTTTATCCCGCGGAATTTTTTCTGGATCTGGTACTAAACGATCCTGCAAACCAAACTTACCCAGCAGTTCTCCAAAACGAACAGAACCCCGCTTGAAATTGGTAATGGAAAGAAACGGCTTATTAAAGATAATGGAAAATGCAGTACCATGAAAAGAATCTGTCATAACAAGAGAAGCATTGGCATACAATTTCATAAAATCTTCTGTTCCAATTTTTCCCATTGTATTCGGCAAGTCCAAAGCTGCCTTATTTCTCTCATATACCCGAGGATCTCCGTCCAATACATTCAATGCCTTCATACCAGAAATCTCGCTATAATATTGAATGGCTTTTCTTTTCTCTGGTGTTGGATCAAGAATATAAGTCAAGATATAAGGTTCTTCCACTTCTAACTTTGACTTTGCTGCAATCTCTAAATATTGTTCTTTTGTCATACAGAAAACCGGTTCTACCACTACCTGTGCTTTCACACCATAGACATCCCTGCAAATATCCGCACCGCTCTGCTCCCGAACGGAAACAGCTGTATAGCGTTGCATCAATGCCTTTGTCATGGGTAATTTGTCTGGCGGTGTTGCATCTTTCGCATGACCAAAAGAAGTACCAAAACTCAATTTTTTCTTGTCATCCTCTACAAAATTCAGCATAAAGGCAAAATCAAAGATTCTATTGATGCCATAGTTCCAAATCTGATCAGAACCAGTCAGAAACATATCACAGACATCATTCAGCTCATGCAAACGAGAAAATGGAATAATCGGACTCACATCTTCAGCAGGATAGAAATTCTGAATAAACTTCTCATTATGGGTATTGCAGATTTCCCAGTCATTCGGTACAGCATTGTGCTTGTGTATCATCAATACAGACAATCCCAAGGATTTCAGTGTATTGTACACCGCATAACCATTTAGGATGGAGCCATAATTTGCCCCCCACCAACAGCCGACCACTCCAATATCATAATGATTTTTCATAGCATAGCTCCTTGTAATTACTTGAATTTATAAATAAATTCTGTTTTCATTTATAATATTTCGCAGTGATTCTCCCACTACGGCATATTATTGCTTCTGCATTAGTTCTTTTGTAACTGTCCCACAATTGCTGCACCATTTGGGCAACTCTGATTTTCAAATAAAAAGCCTTCATTTTCTGCTGTAAATGTCACGGTGTCACCGACAGCACGTGTATCCATAAACTCAATTTCATAACTATAAGCACAGTGAATCCCAGGATATTTCCCGAAGAATCCAATTACATTTTCCTTTGTATCAATCATAATCATATCTGCAATGCCCGACGTATTGTTTGCCCACTCTGCCTGATAAATGTGCATCTTGTATTCACCAGTTTCATTATGCCATGTGGCAGCGATTTTCAAGGTATCTGAAACGGCTGCTCCCAGATTGTTCAGGCGAACAAAACGAATTTCTGCATAAACATCACTGTATGGGAAATCGCCCAATGTCAGCGTAAAGAGGGTTGCACCAGCATCTCCTTGAATCGGATCATATTCCGACTTGAAGATGACTTTACCAGCGTATTTTTTCATCTTTTTCAAGTTACTCAACTCCGTTTCCAGTTCTTCATTCCGTTCATTTACAGACTGCAATTTTTGTTCCAAATCATGAATGATTTTCTGCTGCAAAACACGATTGCCATTGCCATTGGACGGCATATAAGTCAACAAGAAATCATTTTCCTTGAGCAAATTGCGGAAATCTGCCATTGGAATTTCTACGCTGTCCTGCTTCTGATCCAGACCGTAAACCTTCTGCATCTCTGCCCAGTGCTGTTCCATCGTCACCAAACCATGATGATGCTTCCAATATTCCTCCAGATCCTCTGGATGATCTGCAAAATGCCGAATTTTTGATAGAAAATCTACCTCATCACCAGCCTGGAAACGGAACAAGGCACTATCCGTCAGTTCAGAAGGTCCGCCAGCAGAGCTTGCCAATACCGGTATACCATATGCAACCGACTCAATGGCAATCTGCGGAAGATTGTCTTCCCAAAGCACTGGTACAAGGCTCAAATTGCAGCCCTTGAAAATACGAGGCAGATCATTATGTGTGTACCCAACATATACCTTCACAGAATGGAATTTGTTCAACATGGTGTACAGATCTGCATGTTCTTTCTGTCGAACAGTAAACACCAAATCAATCTTAGCAGCATACTTTAATTCCAGCTTGGAGAGTGCCTCAATCAAGAATGGATAACCCTTTTCTTCATAATTGATATCATTGCCAAGAAAGACAATTTTTAAACCATTTTCCACTGGATAAGCAGAATGCCCCAGCTGATGTGCAGCAACCTTTGTGCCGATGTAGGATACCTTCATTTTGCTGGCATCAAATCCGTTGTCCTCTGCAATTTCATATACCCGTTTGGAAACAGCCAAAATTTCATCACAATTCTGATTGATCTGCCGAATGGCAGCCTGACTGAAATCCAGAATATGCTCTGCATCCGTCTCCACATCCAACTGTTCCATGTCAAAAGTCTTGATCCATTTGGTCTTGGAATAACACTTTTTCGGATCGTTATTAAATAATCCACGCTCATAAGTCGCATCGGCAATATTTCGCCGCATATTTACTCTGGTACACTGCATACAATCCTCACCGGTATGGTCTGGAGTACAGTTGCAGTGCTTATGCCGCATATAGTAGAAACCATGTACACACATCGGCACATAATTATGAATAGAGAAAATAAATCTGGTATCCGGATAATCCTGTTTCAATTCCATCACATTCAGGGACAAGCCTTCAATATTATTGAAGTGAATGGCATCGAATGGACCATAACGTTCAATAAATGTACGGAAGGTTTCCTTCAAGGCTGCATTTTCAATGGCAGCAGACGGGTTTACAAACAGATTGGACTGCTCTGCCGGAATCGGAGAGTTTACAATCTCATACTGATGTACATTGGCATCCTGACTGCCGATTTTGCGAATATAGGTTTCCAAAGAAGTGGCATCATATGCCCAGCCGCTGCTCAGCATATAAATCGTCACTTCTGGATTCTCCCGAATCATCTGCCGAATCAGATTGCGGCAATAAACCGTTACGCCACCACCAACATTTCCCGGATTATCGTATGGTACCCAATTGTAAATCAAAACTCTCGGTCCAGTCAATCGGATATTTTTCAGCGGAGAAAGTGCTGAATAATACTTCTGCTGGTCAGCGAGATTAAATTGACTTGTAAAAATATCCACATCAAAATGCTTCATTAGTTCCGCAGCATAATCATTGATCTTTTTGGCATTGGCATCATAATCAAAGTCAGCCAGTGCACCAGTATAATACATCAACGCTCTTGCATAGGTACATTTTAACGTTTCGACATCTTGTATATTATGCTGTTCCACAACATTAAAGTTATCCAACATCCGAACAAATGGCAGAGACGGATCCTTCTGCAAATTAGAAGAAGAAGTTGGATTTGTTTTTCTATAATAATAAAACGGTTTGCTTGTCCACATAATGCTTTCAGCAGAGCAAATCGTTTCGTAGTAAAATGGGTTATCCACCCAACCGCCGCCTTTTGCGGCAATAAAATGAATATCGTGATCCACAAGGAATTGTCTTCTGTAGATTGCACTCCATACAGAAGGGTGTCCCCAAGAAAACTGTCCGTTTTCTTTCAGCGTAAACGGTTCTTCTGAATCCGGAATACTCGCTCTATCCCCATTCGGTGTTGCAGTCGGTAATGTTTCCCCATCTTCATAATAGTCCCAAAAGTTACCCTTAATGACATCGACGGTTCCATCAAAGCTCAAATCATACAATGATTCAAACATATCTTTTACAATGAAGTCATCACTTTCTACAATACCAATATAATCGCCCGTTGCAACAGCAAGACCTCTGTTCATCGAATCACCGTATCCGGAATTCTTCTTGTCAATGACACGGATACGAGAATCTTTTGCCGCATATTCCTGAATGATATCCAGAGAATTATCTGTACTTCCGTCGTTGATGCAGATAATCTCAATTTCCTTCATAGTCTGTGCAATTACACTCTCCAGACATTTTGGAAGATACTTTGCTACATTACAAATTGGAATCAAAATAGAAACAATCGGAGTCGTTCTTTTCGGTTCCTTTTTTTCTGTTTCCAGATTATACGCTGTTTTCAAAGCCGTTGGCGTTTCCGCCACCTCTGAAGACTTCTGTACGGGACTGCTTTCTGTAGTCTCCCTTGTTTTCTTACGATTTTTAAACATAAAATCCCTCCGCAATTATTATCATGCTTTCTCTTTTACACAAATTACCTTTTAAATTATTTTTCATTCGGTGCGAATCCATTTGGAAATATTCTAAAACCAATCCATCTCCCCTATACGCTACGAATTGTTTGTAAAAATGTTTTTACAAATATACCGAATATACATCTAAATTAGCAGAAACTTACAAATATCCATTCCATTTTATCATTTTATTCCTGCTATCCTCTTATTTTCTACTTTTTATCCCGTTTTCTTCCCTCCCATTGTTACCAACCGAAAACACTTTCTCACCCGATTGATAGAGAAACACGTGTAAAAAAGCATTTTAGAATGTAAGCAAAATTATTATAGCATAGGAATTGAAAAAAAGCAAGCCCTTTTTTCTAAAAGAAATATTTTCACCTTTCACTGGAACTAAAATACAAAAAAATTACATATTTATATATATTTTTTCGATTCCCAAAATTATTTTAAAATGAAATCCACAAATTGGCCTATAGATTTTTCCCTAATATTGAAAAACCGGATTGACAGAACTCTGTTTTTTCGTTATAATGATAGTGGACATCAGAAAATGTTTTTACTCTTGAATTTTTGATATATTTTGAGAAAATATATAATTGGAGGATTTCTATGATATTGCAAAATATTCTCTTTCCTTCTACAGATACCTGTACAGAAGAGACCATGTATTTTCGGAAAGGAGAGAATGTTTCCTATCACTCTTCCGATGATGGTATTGCACTCAAAAAAGAAGACAGTCTTCTTTTTGACACATATTTCAATGGTTTTTCAATTGAAAAATGGGTAAAATACACCAATGTGAAAACCATACAGCTTACCATCCGCATGGAAGGACAGGTACGAATTACGCTGATGCGAAAGGAAAAACACGGCAGCGAAATCCTGACAGACTATATCGGTGAACATATCTGCAAAGCAAAATATGGCTGCATCACATCGTTTACCGTTCCATTCGAAAGTGTCTCCACCAACGGCATGTACTGTTTTCAAATTACAGGTCTTTCCGAACAGTCTGTCTTCTATGGTGGGTTTTATTCTGCCGATTTACCAGAAGAACAGATGCAGCCCGTCAAAATTGCCATCGACATTTGCACTTACAGAAGAGAACGATTTGTTGAAAAAAATATAAATTTATTAAATGAACGTTTTTTAGAAAATCCAAATTCTTTTCTGTATGATAAACTGGAAGTATTTATCTCCGACAATGCTCATACGCTCGACATTCCTGCACTGGAAACAGATAAGGTACACATTTTTCTCAATAAAAATGTTGGCGGTGCTGGCGGTTTTACCAGAGGAATGATGGAAATCAGCCATGTCCGGAAACAAAAAAACATCACACATATTTTGATTATGGATGATGATGTAACAATGGAACCAGAATCTCTTTTTCGCACCTGCACCTTCCTCGCCTGCCGAAAAGAACAATATACAGATATTTTTATCGGCGGTGCAATGCTGCGACAGGACACACGATACATACAGACAGAATCCGGTGCGGTCTGGAACGGGGGAAATTTAATTTCTCTCAAACACGGATTAGACTTGCGGATGCTGGATGCTTGTCTCTACAATGAAGTAGAAGAGAAAACACAGTATAACGCTTGGTGGTACTGTGCATTTCCTGCGGAAATTGTAACAGACCAAAACTTGCCAATACCGATTTTTATTCGTGGTGACGATGTAGAGTATGGCTTGCGAAACATGAAATACCTCGTATTGATGAATGGCATCTGTGTTTGGCATGAACCATTTGAAAACAAATACTCTTCTTTTTTATATTATTATATATTGAGAAATCGACTCATTGACAACACATTGCATCATATGAGCTTTTCTAAAAAAACATGCTGTCATATACTGCGACAGTATGTACTCAATGAAATGCGGCTCTACCGATATAAAAATGCCAACCTGCTGATGCAGGGCGTGGAAGACTTTTTGCGTGGTGTCAACTGGCTGATGGCACAGGATGGCGAAGCATTGCACAAAAAAATCATGGAGCAGGGATACAAACTACAATATACAGAAGACTTGACAGAAAATGTTGCGTTTTCCTATCCGATTTTTGAAGCTGCCTGTAAAACACCACCGGCAACAAAACTACACCAGCGTATTCTGAACCGCTTGACAATGAATGGCCTTCGCCTTCCTGTAAAACGAGCTTTCAACATTGTGCCAACAGAAGGGGTACAGCAAAGTGCAGTCTACCGCACACAAACCATTTTAAATTATGACTACAACAGCCGCAAGGGATTTGTCACTGAACGAAATCCAGCAGAGGCAAAACAATGTCTTCATCGGCTGAAAACGCTATATCGACAGATTCACCAATGCTATGATAGCATTGTACAGGATTATGCTGAGAACGGCAGACAGTTGATGCAGCTTTCTTTCTGGGAAAAGTACTTGGAATTGCCACAGAAAGAAACAGAAACCATAACAGCGGGGACAAAAAAATGATAGAAAACAATTTGATTTCTCCGCCACAGCTGCCGAAAGCAACCTGTACCGGCTGCGGCGGATGCAGCAATATCTGTCCGAAAGATGCGATTTTCTTTGAACCAGACGCAGAAGGATTTCAGCATCCAGTAATTCAAACAGCACTCTGTATTGGCTGCAAAAAATGCGAACACATTTGTCCCGTGCTTCATTGGGAGAATCCCAATCAAGATACCGATCCACCTTGCTATGCGGTTCGAGCAAAAGATGCAATTCGGAAGAGAAGTTCTTCCGGCGGTGTTTTCACGTTGGCAGCTCGTGCCATTTTCAAAAAAAGAGGTGTTGTAATAGGTGCTGCATTTGACAAAAATCTGCACCTTTCCCTCAAAATCGCCAAAACTGAACTGGGTATCGCTCGGATGCGTGGTTCAAAATATGTACAGAGTGATCCAGAGTGGGTTTACCGTGAGGCAAAGGCATATCTGAAAAAAGGCAGACCGGTTCTTTTTACCGGCTGTCCCTGTCAAGTGGCTGCCATGAAGCAAATTGCTGGCAGCAAATACAGTGATCAGCTCTATACCATTGACTTGCTTTGTCACGGTGTGCCTTCCCAATCACTGCTGCATCGATACTTGGAAGAAAAGTTCCCGCACAATCGTATCTTGGGAATCCAATTCCGAGATAAGAAACATGGTTGGACAAGTACCAATCTGGACATCCTCTTTTATGACCGCAAACCTTATCTTGGTACCTACCGTGGAAATGATGCTTACCAAAATATTTTTCAAAAAAATATCGGATTGCGTCCTTGCTGCCATGCATGTAAATTTTCTGCTTTTCCTCGTGTTGGAGATCTGTCTATGGGCGATTTCTGGGGAATTCAAAAGATAGACAGCACCCAAGCAGATGGGAAGGGAACTTCCCTATTAATCATCAACAATCAAAAAGGATCGGCTTTCTTTACGGAAATGCAGGCTTATGCAGCATGCAAGCAAATTCCTGTTAACTATAAAACGCTTTCCAACCGCTTTTCTGAGAAAACAACACCACATCCACAAAGAGATTACTTTTTTCATCTGATGAAAACCAGAACCATGGAGGAATCTGTAAAAATGGCTATGAATAACCAACATGATATCGGATTGGTCGGTATCCCTACAGTCGGGAACTTCGGTGGGGCTTTGACTTACTTTGCTTTATACAAAGTACTGTGTGATATGGGATATACCGTTTTGATGATCGAACGTCCGAACAACTGTGCACACCGACCAGCATTATCAAAAATATATTATCAGTCTCCTTTCCCAGCGTGCGATACTGCAAAAATCTATCCGAACAAACAGGCAATGAAGGAACTGAACCAACTCTGTAAAATGTTTGTCGTTGGCTCTGACCAACTGTTCAATGATGGCTTGTACAACAATTTCGGCAGATGGTGTACGCTGGACTGGGTACAGGACAACAAAAAGAAAATTGCCTATGCGGCTTCTTTTGGACATGATCATATCTGGAGTCCGGAAGAAACACGTGCAGAAATGTCACATTTCATGCAGCGGTTTGATGCCTTCTCTGTTCGAGAAGAAAGCGGTGTGGAAATTTGTGACAAGGAATTTGGCGTCACTGCACAGTGGGTATTGGATCCCGTTTTTCTCTGTGAGCCATCATATTATCGGGAACTGGCAGAGCAATCCGAACAACCGATTGCAAGCAATTATGTCGGTGCATATATTCTGGATCCGACAAAAGAAAAATCAGATATGCTTCGCTATATTGCCAAGAAGAAAAAATTGGATCCGATGATCTATACAGAGATGCTCTATCAGCAAAAGGACATAAATGATTTTGATTTGCCAGTACAGTTCGGCGGTTTAATTGAAGATCGACTTTCCAATATCATTCATTCCGATTTCTTTGTTGCGGACTCATTCCATGGCATCTGTTTTGCCATTTTAATGAAGAAAGACTTTATAGCCATCGTCAATGAAAAACGGGGTAAAAGCCGGTTTGAATCTATTCTTGGTCTGTTGGGATTGAAAGAACGTCTAATTGATAATTTGCAAGACCTGAAAAAGAAAGACCATCTGTTAAAAGAATCCATTGACTATGAGGCTGTCTATCGCATTCTGGAAAAAGAAAAAAACCGCTGCAAAAATTGGCTGCAAACAGCTCTGGAAGACCCAAGGAAAAAACCGATTTCTACCTATGACCTGCTTACCAATCAAATAGATGCACTTACAAAAAAAATTACAAATGTTGAGATTCAAAATATGAATCTGAGAAGAAAAGTAATACATTTGCTTCAGTACGCAGACTTTAAACTGGCAATGATTCAAGAATTTTTTGCGTACTGGAAAGCATTACAGGCGGATCTTCCGAATTATGTCATTGCCATTTCGGTAAAAGATACACCTGGTGCTTACTTCACAGATGAAATGTTCGCAGAAATGAAGAAAGTTGGTGTAACCATTAACCTGACCAAAAAACATTGGTATGGTTATGCAGCAATCATTGACAGTGGAATGTTACTGGCAGAAGTTTCTGAATATCAGAAAAGGGTTGCGGTAGAAGCAACTACAAAGGATGGTGTTTCCATCAAAGTAGTCAGCAAGCCATTAAAAGCAGGAAATTATGCCTCTATTGTTGTGGACGGTGAGGGCAGTTCTGTCAATCGCCGTGGTATCAATATTGTGGTATATGATAAGACAAAACAATGTGTTTGTGACAGTGTGTGCTTTGATACGCATGTAAAAACCATTGATTGCCATAGATAAATTCACATGAAAAACAGGAGGACGTTATGAAAAAATACGATTATTTGATTGTTGGTGCTGGTTTGTTTGGTGCAGTATTTGCATACGAAGCTATACAGCGTGGAAAGACCTGTCTGGTTCTGGAACGCAGAAATCACATTGCCGGCAATATCTACTGCGAAACCATTGAGGACATCCATGTACACAAGTATGGTGCACATATCTTCCATACTTCTAACAAACAGGTATGGGACTACATCAATCAATTTGCAGAATTCAACAACTATATCAATTCTCCGATTGCAGTTTACAAGGATGAGCTATACAACCTTCCATTCAACATGAACACATTCAGCAAAATGTGGAACATTCGTACACCACAAGAGGCAAAGGAACGCATTGCACAGCAAATCGAAGCATTGCATATCACAGAACCCAAGAATCTGGAAGAGCAGGCACTGTCTCTGGTTGGTACCGACGTTTATGAAAAGCTCATCAAGGGTTATACAGAAAAACAATGGGGCAGAAACTGCACTGATCTGCCATCCTTTATCATCAAGCGTCTGCCGCTGCGATTTACCTATGACAACAACTATTTCAATGACCGCTATCAAGGCATTCCAATCGGCGGCTACACCCCGATTGTAGAAAAAATGCTGCAAGGGGCTGATATTCTCACCAGCACAGACTATTTTGATTTCATTCGGGAAAATCCAGACATTGCAGAAAAAACCGTTTTCACTGGTCAAATTGATGCCTTCTTTGATTACAAGCTTGGCGTGCTGGAATATCGTAGTGTTCGCTTTGAAACAGAAGTATTGGATTGTGACAACTATCAAGGCAATGCCGTTGTCAACTACACGGAACGGGAAGTTCCATACACCAGAATCATTGAACACAAGCACTTTGAATTTGGTAAGCAGCCAAAAACGGTCATCTCCAGAGAATATTCTTCTGAATGGAAGAAGGGAGACGAGCCGTATTATCCCGTCAACAATGAGCGAAACAATGCCATGTATCAATCCTACAAAGAACTGGCAGATACCATCCCGAATGTGATTTTCGGCGGTCGGCTTGGTCAGTATAAGTATTATGACATGGATAAGGTAATCGCTGCTGCACTGGAAGCGGTGCAGGTTGAATTCGGTGCATAATAAGAGAGGAGTCTATCCATGTGGATTTGTACACAAAATGAAGATGCCCTCTATCATGTCATTGCAGTGCGAGCTGTCAAAATGATAGCAGAACACAGCTATTCTGTCATCGGTATCCTTCCGGGAGAAACAGAACCTGTTATACTGGGAGAATATGCCGATTACCAAACTGCAAGTGCGGAGATCAAACAAATGGATACATTTCTATCCAATGGAACAAAAACCGTTTATCATATGCAAAAAGAAAATTAAACAGAAAAACCGTCTTCCGCTGCAATTACAACGGAAGACGGTATTATTCCATATAAAATAATAAAATAAGAATTGCCTCTTTATAAATTGATCGGGCATAATGCCGATTCATTTATTTTCAAATCGAAAACAATCTTCCTAGTAAAAAGGAGTTTATTATGATAAAGACACTGAAAAAATACAAATTTCTATTCGGAGAACTCGTAAAACGAGATTTCCGACAGAAATACAAAAAGACAACACTGGGTGTCATATGGAGCATCCTCAATCCACTGGCGGAATTTCTGATTCTGATGATGATCTTTAAGAATCTTTTCGGAAGAACCACACCGCACTACACAGTCTATATGCTGATTGGTATTCTTACGTACAGCTTTTTCAGCAATGCAACTACGTCTGGTATGCAGTCATTTTTAAGCAATGCAGCAATTATCCAAAAAATCAAACTGCCGATCTGGCTCTTTCCACTCTCAAAAAACGTGTCCGCTCTTATCAACTTTTTTATCACCTTGATTTTATTGATTCCTTTCATGGTGATTGACAATGTTTCCTTTACATGGAAACTAATCTTCCTTACGTTTCCAATCATTTTACTGTTTTTTATGAATTTTGGACTGAGTCTGCTCCTTGCATCCCTGTATATCTTTTTCAAAGATGTACAGTACTTTTACTCCATCTTCTGCCGACTGCTGTATTTTTGCTGTGCCGTATTCTGGTATGACACTTCCCTTTCAGAACAAGGACAAAAATTGCTGCACATCAATCCTGTATATGATTTTATTGCCTACTCCCGTTCTATTATCATTGATGCCCAGATTCCATCCCTCACGAATCACCTGATTATGCTTGCCTATACAGCAGGTATGCTAATCATCGGTTTTTTAGTTTACCATTACAACAAAGAAAAATTTGTGTTTTATCTATAAGGAGGTACGAATATGGCTATAATCGAAGCATCTCATCTTTATATTCGCTACCTGCTGGGCGACTTTCGGGATATTGGTCTGAAAGAATGGGTGATTCAAAAAGCAAAAAAAGAACGACGTGTGGAAAATCGCTGGTCTGTGGAAGATGTCTCCTTCACATTGGAAAAGGGAGATTTTATGGGCATCATCGGTGTAAACGGTGCAGGAAAATCCACGCTGTTAAAATCAATTGCTGGCATCCTTCCACCAAAGCAAGGTACATTACAAGTAAATGGCAACATCATTGCACTGCTGGAATTGGGAACCGGCTTTGACGGCGATCTGAACCTGATTGAAAATATCTATATGCGTGGTGCACTGCTTGGTTATACCAAGGAATTCATTGCAGAACGTGTCCGGGAAATCATTCAATTTGCAGAATTGGAGCCATTTCAGTACTACAAATACAAGCAGCTTTCCAGTGGCATGCGTTCTCGTCTGGCATTCGCCATCGCATGTATGGTAAATCCTGAAATCTTAATTCTGGATGAAGTACTATCTGTCGGAGACGGCGGCTTCCGAAAGAAAAGTGAACAAAAAATGATGCAAATCATTCAGAATGGTGCTACTACGCTGTTTGTCAGTCATTCGACTATGCAAATGCGGCGACTCTGCAATAAGCTGCTCTGGCTGGACAAGGGAAAACAAATTGCATTTGCCAACAACAAACAAGAATGTACAGAATTGCTCACACGCTATGAACGATATCTGAAACAACGTTCTACTGATCCAACTGCAAAACCAGATCTAACCAGCTCGCTTCCCCCTGCTACGGCAGGAAAAGAAAAAAAGCCAACACCATATGAAACCTGTTTACAACTCTATGTGAATACACTGCATAAAATGGTGCTTCATCCGAAAACGGTGGAAAATTTTATCACCTACTTTCAAACCAAACACATCACACACATTGCCGTTTATGGAGAAACCATGTTGCTAAAAACTTTTTCTGCCTTGCTGATACAAGCAGGGGTTACCATTGATTATATCGTGGAAAACCGAAAAGAAAGCAACTATTGTAAAACGATTTACAATCGTTCCATAGAAAAATACCCATACACCCAATGCATTTTTATTATAGATATGGTATCTACGGATAAAATCCGAAACAAACTCAAAAAATTAACCAACATTCCCACTGTTACCATTCCGGAACTCTTAAACTACTCTGACTGGGAATCTAAATCCAAAAGAAAAAAATAAGCACCCTTTTCATACCAAAAACGAAAAAGCCGACTTGTCACACAAAAACATTGTTGCAAGTCGGCTTTTATAATTATTTATTTTTCTTAAACTTGTCCCATCTGTAGGACAGTTTTTGGAATCGGAATGGAAAATGTCTCATAAATTGCACAAATTTTATCTGCGATACAAACTAATACACTCTCCCGATATCGTGGCGGCGTTAAATTCAATGGAAACATATGTTTCACAATCATATCTCGTTCCACTGCATTCAACTGAAAATCCCGTTCTGCATTTTGCAATGCCACCGCTGCATGAGAAAATCCATGTGCCTTGCGAAAGGGATCTTTTATGTGCCAGTCATAGAGAAAATAATCATGCAGCAATGCACCACGAATCAAACTACGCAAGTGCACCCGAATGCCAAATCGCCTTGCCAACCAGATACTCATATAGGCGACAAAGACGGAATGCTGATAACAACTGACTATGCCATGCTGCACATATCCTTTTTCCTGTACCATACCAGTAGATTGTAGAATGGTACGACCATTTCTCTCAATCAGTGAAATAAATTCTTCCGGTGTCTGCATTGGTTTCATAAGCTGCCTGCCTTTCTGATTCTGCAAGTCCTATTTTTCCTTTTTTCAAAATCAGTATAGCAGGCTTATACTGCAATTTGGAAGAATATTATGTGAAACTTTAGTGAAATCAGTTGACATAATGTGACAAATGAAAAAATCCAACCCCTGTTAAACTAAAAACAACAGGGGCTGGATTTCTATTTTATTCTGCACAGTGTGCACAATTTTCACAATCGGGAAACTGAGAGGCATCATATGCAATGCCATTCTTGTCATAATAGTCCTTTAAAGCAGACTTAATTGCCTCTTCTGCCAAAACAGAACAATGCAGTTTATGTGCCGGCAGTCCATCTAAAGCTTCTGCCACTGCCTTATTTGTCAACTGCAATGCTTCAGAAACTGGTTTTCCCTTGATCATCTCTGTTGCCATGGAACTGGAAGCAATGGCACTTCCACAACCAAATGTTTCAAACTTTACATCAGAAATAATATCATTGTCAATCTTCAGATAAATTTTCATAATGTCTCCGCACTTCGCATTGCCAACTTCGCCAATCCCATCTGCCTGTTCCAATACGCCAACATTGCGGGGATGCAGAAAATGATCCATTACTTTTTCACTATATAAAGCCATATCCTGTACCTTCCTTTCCTTATAGCAAGAATGACTTTTTGCCTTCTGTCAAGTCACGCCAAACCGGAGACATATTCCGCAAATAAGATACAACCTCAGGAATCGCCTCCAGCATGTATGCGACTTCTGCCATCGTATTTTCTTCTCCCAACGACAGACGCAAAGAACCATGTGCAATTTCGTGCGGTCTGCCAATTGCAAGCAATACATGAGAAGGATCCAGAGAACCAGATGTACAAGCAGAACCAGAAGATGCACAAATCCCCTTCTGATCTAGTAACAGCAATAAAGACTCTCCTTCAATCCCCTCAAAGCAGAAATGTACATTGCTTGGCAAACGATGAATGGAATCGCCATTCAAAATAGAATGTGGTATTTGAGACAAACCGGCAATCAGACGATCTCGCATGGCCTTACAGTGCTGCATATTCTCTTCCATATGATCGCAAGCTTCTTGCAGAGCAGCAGCCATACCGAGAATTGCTGGTATATTTTCTGTACCAGCACGCTTCCCACGCTCCTGTGCACCACCAGCAATCAGTGTATGCAGCCGTATTCCCTTCTTAGCATACAATACACCAATCCCCTTTGGACCATGAAACTTATGTGCAGAAAGAGAAAGCATATCTATATTATCCTGCTTCACGGAAACTGGAATGTGCCCCACAGCCTGTACCGCATCCGTATGAAACAGAATATTATGTTTTCTGCAAACCGCACCAATTTCTGCAATCGGCATCACAGATCCGATTTCATTGTTGGCATACATAACAGAAACCAAGCAAGTATCCGGTCGAATCGCTGCCTCTACCTGCTCTGCTGTTACAGTTCCTTCGTGAACATCCAAGAGGGTAACAGAGAATCCCTCCGCTTTCAGGGCGTCTAAACAATGTAAAATCGCATGATGCTCAAAGGCGGTGGAAATAATATGCATTTTCCCCTGCCGTTTTCCAATTGCCGCAGCCGAACGCAATGCTTGATTATCCGCTTCACTGCCGCCGGAAGTAAAATAAATTTCCTTGGGATCAGCATCCAGACAAGCAGCAATCTGCTCTCTCGCCTGCTGTAAAACCACAGCAGCCTCCTGTCCAACGGTGTGCAGACTGGATGGATTTCCGTAAACTTCCCAACCCTTTACCATAGCTGCCATTGCAGCTGCACTCATTTTTGTCGTTGCAGCGTGATCTGCATAAATCATTTCCATCTTCCTTTCCCCAATCTATTCTAATCTAAAATCTTACAATCCAAAACAGCATTGCATACTTTATCTCTGTTCCTTGCGGGCTTGTGTACATAAGCAGATATACAAGCTCTGAGATTTCGTCACTAGCCGTTACTGCACCGCATCAAAACCATGCTGCAAGTCAGCCAAAATATCATCAATATGTTCCGTACCAATGGAAAGCCGAATCGTATTCGGATGAATCCCACATTCCAACAGTTCCTCTTCAGAGAGCTGAGAATGGGTCGTGGAAGCCGGATGAATGACAAGACTCTTCACATCTGCTACATTCGCCAATAAAGAAAATAGTTCCAGACTTTCGGTAAACTTCTTTGCCTTTTCTGCATCGCCCTTAATGGTAAAGGTGAAAATAGAACCCGCACCGTTCGGGAAATACCGGTCATACAGTTCTTTTTCCTTACCGGTCGCCAAAGACGGATGGTAAACCTGCTCTACCTGTGGATGCTGCTTCAAAAATGCTACAACCTTCAAAGCATTTTCTACATGCCGCTCTACTCGTAAAGACAAGGTCTCCAATCCTTGCAGCAGCAGGAAAGAATGAAACGGAGAAAGTGTTGCTCCCTGATCTCGCATCAGCGTAGTACGAGCTTTCATGATGTAAGCAGCTTTTCCGCAAGCCTCTGTGAAAACAACGCCGTGATAAGACGGATTCGGCTGGCTCAAACCTGGGAATTTATCATTCTGTGTCCAGTCAAATCGACCGCTGTCAACAATGATACCGCCCATCACCGTACCATGTCCACCAATGAACTTTGTTGCTGAATGTACTACAATATCTGCACCATGTTCAATGGGACGCAATAAATACGGTGTTGCAAACGTACTGTCTACAATCAACGGGATTCCATGCCGATGGGCAACCTCTGAAAGGGCTTCCAAATCAATGATATCAGAATTTGGGTTGCCGAGCGTCTCTGCATAGATCAACTTGGTATTTTCCTGAATGGCAGCCTCAAAATCTGCTGGATCTTTAGAGGTTACAAATGTAGTTTGCAAGCCCTGTTCCCGCAGTGTGTTCGCAAACAAATTGTGTGTGCCACCATAAAGGTTGCTGGCAGAAACAATATGATCGCCTGCAACAGCGATATTCTGCACTGCATAGGTAATTGCAGCGGAACCAGAGGCAGTTGCCAATGCACCAATTCCCCCCTCCAGCTGTGCCATCCGTTCTTCAAATACGGAATTGGTCGGATTCATCAGACGAGTATAAATGTTACCGCTCTCTGTCAGTCCAAATCGACCAGCTGCCTGTGCTGAATCCTTGAATACATAAGAAGTTGTCGCATAAATTGGAACTGCTCTTGCGTCTGTTGTCGGGTCTGGATGCTCCTGACCTGCATGTACCTGTAATGTTTCAAAATGATATGGCTTCATATTTTAAAGGCTCCTTCTTCCTTATTCCTATCTGTTTTGTAGGTTAATATGAGTATACACCACTTTTCTGATTTTGTCAACAGGGGAAATCGCTTTTTTACACATTTTTTCTTTTAGACCAAAATTCAACCAGAAATGTTCATTTTTTACAAATAATAGTACAATCTATTATTTGTTTTTAATTTTCCTTCCAACAATACGCTTTTGGAATGTACATAGTTTGCCCATTCTCCCTGTAAAAATACATCTATCTAACGTGAGTTCGACGAGAATGCATTCTACCGCTGCCAATCACAAACTGTGCCGGCAGAATCGCTACGCTGTCTGCCTGTGTCCGCTGTCCGCCCTATTGCTGTGTCCAAATTTGCAGCCAAATCACTCTAAATTTCTACATTCTATATCGTTTTGTTATTTTAGAGGGCGGACAGCGGTGACAGTGATTCTGTTATTTTTCTAAATAGAACAACAGCATGTCGTTAAAACAGTGCGGTGGCTGCCGCCCCCTGCACCCCTGCCAAGCTGAGCCAGCTTGACCGCAGTCGCCTGCGGCGTGCAATCGTCTCCCGCCCTTGAGGGCATCCAATGCCCCATCTTTTTCATTTCATAACGGTGGGTGGACTGTCTGCGGCGACTCGCCGCCTGAGCCAGCTTGACCGC
>CAUDDP010000028.1 GCA_958448395.1 uncultured Oscillospiraceae bacterium
CTATATTTTAGCACATTCTGGCTCGTTTGGCAAGTGACTAAGTTAATGACATTGCCCTTGCATCCCCCTCCGCCAAGCTGAGCCAGCTTGACCGCAGTTGCCATTCGGCAGATAGAACGCTCTCATCGAACTCACGTTAAAATAAAGAAAAATCAGATCGCTAATGTTAACAAATAATTTACAATAAAAGCCGCAATTTTTTCCTTCTCATTCGTCTAACATCATGAAGGGGGGGCAACTGGGGAATCCATGGATTTAAAAAAACAATACAAAAAAATATTTCAGTACTGCTATTTTCGTATTCCAAGCTGTGAAAAGGCAGAGGATCTAACCCAGGAGACCTTCCTTCGATTCCTGGAACATCCGGAATATCACAAAAAAGGATACGAATTGCAATACTTATATACCATTGCACGGAATTTGTGTATTGACGAATACCGCAAAATGCCGTCAGAAGAATTGCCAGAGGAACTCTCAGATGGGACAAATTTGGAGGCAGAACTGACTGACAGTCTTACACTTCGAAGCATTGTAGATGCCCTGCCGGAAGAAGAAAGAGAAATCATTATGCTTCGGTACATAAACGAGATTTCGGTTTCAGATCTCAGCAAAATATACAATTTGTCTTGGTTTGCAATGAACCGCAAAATCAAAAAAATTCTTGCAAAAATGCAGAATGAATTTGAAGAGGAGGGGTTGGAATGCGTCGAAAATTCAGGCGAGCACTAAAAAATCTGAAGCAGGTCTATCATTTTCCAAATCCGACCCATGAAAATGCATTCTTTCAAAAATCAACAGAAGAAATGAAAAAAAAACATCCTTTTTTCTATTCTTGGAAAATACGACAAGGGGCCTTTCAAATGTCTGTTGTATGCACGGTTGTTATCATAATGGTAGGTGGATATGGTGTTTATCAAAATTATAAAAATGATCGAAGTGATATTTTCATAGAGGAATCCAACGCCTCTACAGAACCAGATGTTTCTCACTCCATGGAGAAGGAAACACAGCCCGTTTCCAGCACAATCCCCAAGATTTCTTCTCCATTTTTCACTTCTGTATCGAGAGAATCAGGCACATCTGCGGGTAATAAAAATGTTACAAACAGTACGCAGACCGTTACAACTGCAACGCACAATCCTACAGAAGTGTATCCAACAGAGGGAACTCAAACCAACCAGCAGCCAGTTTCAGCAACTGTCACAAACGAACCGCCGTCAACAATGCAGACGGTTTCGGCAACCCAAACAGTGGCTGTCACAACCGGTACTAATACTGTAAAAACAACCGCAAAGACGACTACAAAACCGACTGTTTCTTCTACTATCATACCACCCCCTCCCCAACCAGAAAATGAGGGAAAAGATTATCGGGTAACGCCTGCATATCAATACCAAAAAACAGATGCTATTTTAACCTATTTAGATCTTGTGCAATTGGGATTCGACGACGCATTACAAAACTATCATCCAAACTATCATCCAAACGATTCTACGACTTCCTTCTTTTCATGGGAAAATTGTGCGGATCTATCCGATTCTATTGTATCCGGCACTGTCATTTCCCTAACTTATACCAGAGAAGAAAACATACTTTGGACACAGGTGGATATGGAAGTTACTGCGGTTTATAAAGGTACCTTGCATCCAGGAGATAAAATATCTGTTTACGAATTAGGCGGCTATATCCCTTTAACAGAATTTTTGGCATTGTATCCAGAGTGTACATCTAAATTGAATATGACAGCAGAGGAAATGCAATATCTCTCTTATTTCGATTCTGGCTTACAAATTACTTCTCCTGTCATTGGGGAAAGCTGTTTATACTTTCTAAAAGAAGGTATGGGCAATATCCCGGCAGGTGCCTATACCTATGCAGGCAACGCAGATGATTCTCGCTATCACAAGGACAGTGATCACTTATGGAATGTTCTGTACGAAAATATAACACTATCTATGGAAGAACTCATCGCATATCTATGTGATGAAGAATCATAGAAACCTATTTTGATCAAAAGGAGAGATGCATATGAAAAAAGGAATTGCAATGTTTACCGCTTCTGTTATGCTAATGGGGGCAATGCAACTTTCTGCTTTTGCAGAAACCACAGCACCTCCAACCATTCCATTTGCTGTTCCGGACACCTATTCGGAAACCGTAGACTTTCTGAATAACTATGGAAACATTTACATGCAGGATGATTACATTTGTTTCTGCGGTCGTTTTGATGAATTTGCAGGCATTGTGAATGGCTTTCAGTCAGAATCTTCCACGGCTGAATTTGAAGTCCTGTCCGAAGAATCCTACAAATTAGAGAATTTGGATGATGGCTGGTATCATACGGTGACAGTATTTCAGGCAAAATCTGAAGGAACCCTTGATTTTACATGGACAGAGGATACTTCTGCCATATCCGGAAAGGCTGACGATGTAAAAGAACGCTATCACTTTACATTTTCTGTAGATGATAAACTTCAGGTAACGGAAACAGATATTTTCGCTTTTACGCCAGACAGTATGCAGGAAGCCATTGCATTTGAAAAGGAAAATGGTTCTATTTCCATCCAGAATGGTTATATTGTCTACTGCAAGGAATGCTGTTTAGACAGTGGATACGAAGTATTTCTGAATACAGAAGAACCGTCTCTTACATACGATATTGTTTCTGAAAATTATATTTTAAAACAATATGCAGAACCAATTCCCCCTGGCGGTGGCACTGCTTTCTTTGTTCAAGTACTAAAACCAAAGAGCAGTCGTGGCTATTTGAAGTTGAACTGGACACAACGGCGAAAATGGGAAACAGAGCCAATTGATTCAATTTCAAAAGTCTTTGATGTTGCATCCACGACTTCAGATATTACGGATATTACTGGTATAACAGATTTTTGCACTTGTGTCAGAGCAGTGGACTTTTATACTGGAGAAGATATGCTAGATGTGACACTGGGCGTATTTCTGCAATGTAACAGTCCCAATGATGTTGCCCTACAGCCAATCCTAACTTGGAATACCAATGACGATCCGCAACATTATATTGATTATGTGGATCTGAATCTCTACCCATGGGATACTTATATTGGTATCGTCTCTATGCCAGATGATTACAATATTATGGTGAATCAGTTCACATGGCCATTATATGGGCAGGCTTATCTTTCGATTCCACTTGCCACAGATGCAGCGATCGAAAGTGACTTTACATTAGGGGATGCAAATGGAGATGGTTTGTTTACAGTTGCCGATCTTGTAACGTTGCAGAAATATCTGCTCGTCTCTGGCACACTGCCGAAATGGAAAGCTGCTGACTTTAACAAAGATGATACCATCAACATCATTGATCTTTGCATGATGAAAACAGCACTGCTAAAAGAACCAATCCCACTTCCACAGAAGTCTAGTATGACGGAAGAGGAGATTCTAAATCTGACGGATGAGCAGGTAAAGACACTTTATGACAAGATGCAGAAAGGAACATTGCAGGATACCGTCTACCGTTATCCACTTCCAGAGGACATCGATCTGCAAGACACACCTGTGAGATATTGGTATCGTGATAAAGAAGACGGTCTGCTGTATTCTGCTTCTGCAGAGACAGATGCAGAGGCACAGGCATTTGCAGAAAAATTCTTTATTCCAGAGAATGACAGCTATACTTTTGATGGCTGTGAAAAAATCTTTTCCAATGCAGATTTCTGGATTTATCGTTCTTATTACAGCAATGAAAAGGTGACCAACAAGCCATATTATGTGCTGATCTATAATAAGAACTATTATGATGCGGCAGAAAAAGCAATACAATTTGCATGGAATGAACAGTCTCTCTGGGAATTTCTTTCCCTGTATTATTCTTTTAGTGGCATTCATTGTAATTTAAATTCGTTCTACACAGAAACAGAAGAGCAAATTATTATGAGCGTTTACAATATTTATCGCAGGAGCAGCGGTGACTGGGGAATTAACGATGACATTGTCTTACAGAAAACGAGCTTTATCATTGATAAAACAACCAGAACATTCAAAAAATCAGATACAACATTGAAATCCATTGAACTCCCCGGCACCGCATGGGAATGCTTTTCACCAGAATAAAAAATTGGGGATTTTTTAGGATACAAAATAAAACATTACCCCATCAGGCTCTGAACGACCTGATGGGGTTCTTTTTTGCTAAAAATAGAAAAAATCCAATTATATAGAAAACAAAAATATTTCAAAAAGCCGATCATGGTCAAAGCCTATCTTAACCATAAACATGAAGCGATTGACGAGTCGTTATGAAATTGGAGAATATAAAAAATCAAAGCTACCATTTTCCGTTTTCAAGCAAGTCTCCAGCACACGTGCGAAAATTTTCAGCTTGTTTTTCACATTGATAGGATCTTCTGGAAAAATAGTATCATCCAAAAAAAATGTCAGTGCAGCGACAATCATTTCCGCACTTTCCTTTGGCGTGTCCGTTTCAATAGAACCTTCTGCAATGCCCTGCTTCAGCAAATCGGTCAAAATAGGGGCAATTTCTTGCACTGCAATATATTTCATTTTTTTATGCAGCGTCAGATCATCGGTCAAATGTAATGCCACAATCAAATTTTGCTCATTATTTTGAAAATCTTCCTTGATGAGATTCTGAAATAGGCATTTAATTTTCTCTAATGCTGTTATATTTACTGATGCATTTTTATTTACAGAAAGACTGTTAAAATATTCCCGTATCGCACGTCGATAGCTTCTTTCAATAACCGCAGATAAAATTTCATCCTTGCTTTTAAAATAATAGTAAATACTTCCCTTTCCAATGCCTGCTTGTCTTGCAATCGCATCCACTGAAATTTCACCGTTTGGTACAGTCAAGAGCAAATGCTCCATCGCATCAAAAATCTGCTCTTTCTTATCATTTTTCATAGAACTGCCTCTTTCCTTTGCTCTGTTTTTTTCATTATATCACAAATTTTCAATTTTTGCAATAAATTTTCTACAGCCACTTGACTACCAGTCGAAAACGTGATAAAATAAACATAAAGTCATTCGACTGTCGGTCAAACAAAAGAAAGGAATGATGGCATGCATACTTTGCTTCTTACCGCAGCTGTAGCAGGCGGCATAATATTGGCAGGTACGACAGCCGCCACAATAAGTGCGGCAACACTGTTTCATAAAATAATTCCCCGTCAGGACGGCGTGCGTGTAGATTTGAACGAAATGGCAGATATGGAAAAATGGGAAGAATATAAAAAAATCATCCATACAAATAAAGAATGGTTGATGCAGCAAAATCGAGAACATGTGACCATACACGCAAGAGATGGTTTGACATTGCACGGCGATTATTTTACAACTGACACGCCATCTGATAAACTGTTAATCGGTTTTCACGGTTATACCAGCTGTGGTTTAAGCGACTGTGCTTCCATCGCCTCTTTTTTTCTGAAACAGGGATATGACTGTCTTCTGGTCGATCACCGGGCACATGGAAACAGCGAGGGAAACTATATCGGATTCGGCGTGCTGGATCGTTATGACTGTTTATCATGGATAAATTATATCAACAAACGGTTTGAGCAAAAGAAACAGATTGTACTTTATGGGGTTTCCATGGGAGGGGCAACTGTGCTAATGGCAATGGGACTTCCAACATTTCCAGATACAGTAAAAGCAGTCATTGCGGATTGTGCCTTTACCTCTCCCTATGATGTTTTTGCTCATATTTTAAAGCGGGATTACAAACTGCCAGCATTCCCTGTTATGCATATCAATAATATGCTATGTCGGAAAAAAGCTGGCTATGGTTTTCAGGATTGTTCTACCTTGACCGCAGTAAAAACAGCAAAATGCCCTGTGCTGTTTATTCATGGAAAAGAAGATAATTTCGTACCGACAAGAATGAGTGAGGAAAACTACAAAGCTTGTACGGGATCAAAAGCACTACTATTGGTAGAACACGCCGGTCATGGAGCAAGTTATTACGAAAATGTCCCACTATATGAGAAAACGGTGACAGATTTCATCCATCAATATGTATTTTGATCACAAAAAAGGAGAACTGGTATGAAGGAATTTACTATCAATGGCACTGTTATGCAGTGCCACCCGCTGACAGCCGCACAGAGGTTACATAATTATACGATCCGATTTTGCCCAAAACATCAAGTTCTAAATATAGGAACGGGTTTATATGTGCAGCTGGATTTGGATTTTACACTGCTTAAGGAAGTTATCTATCAGGCTTATGAACGGCAGGATTCCATGCGGATTCGTTTTTTACAGGATACAGACGGTACTGTTTATCAGTATGTTGTACCATTTGAAGAACGAGAAATTCCCTTTTATGATTTTTCCCGCTGGAAAGAAGCTGATGCTCATGATGAAATGCGAAAATGGACCGCTGTTCCCTTTCAGCGTTACCATTCTCCTATGAATCAGGTGGTAATGGTAAAGCTGCCAGACGGTTACAATGGCATTTATCTCAAAGTAGACCACATGACAATGGATTCCAGTTCCATCATAGGATTCCATCGAGACATACTGGAATTATATTGTGCAAAACGGTATGGTACAGATATGCCAAAATCCATGCAGCCCTATCTGAAAGCTGTAGAACGTGATTTGCTTTATGAGAACGATTCCGCAGCAAGAAAAAAAGACGAAGCATTTTGGAAACAAGAAATTACAAAGAGCGAACCAATGTATACGGATTTCACTGGTATGGGTAGATTGCTTACACAACGTCGGGAAACAGGAAATCCGAATTTACGAAGTGCTGTCATTACCTCTTCCTCTTTGGATGCTGCTATTTCTGTTTATCACTTAGAAGCAGACCCGTCTGATCAACTGATGCAGTTCTGTCTGAACAATCAGGTTCCAATGGCAAGTCTCTTACTCATGGGATTGCGAACGGTTCTCTCTAAATTCAATAATAATGAAAAAGATGTATCCGTAAAGACAAATGTCGCCAGACGTGGCACTCTGTTAGAGAAACACTCCGGTGGTACTCGCATTCACTTCTTCCCACTCCGTACTGTGATGGAACCGGATATGACATTCCTGGACGGCATAAAGATGATACAGACCGAACAAAATCGAATTTTCCGACATGCCAACTATGATCCCGTTGCACTGACAATGCTTCGCTCCAAGCAGTGGAAAATGCGTCCAGGAGCGAGCTACGAGAGTATCAGTTTGACCTATCAGCCGTTGACACTGCGACAGAAGGATGCAGAATTGCCGAACATTGCATACAAAAGCTTTTGGTATTCCAATGGTGTCGCTGCACAGCCGCTTTATCTAACCGTTATGCATCGTGTAGAAGACAACGGATTAAACTTTCATTTTGAATACAAAAAGGAAGTTGTAACAGAGTCGGAAATGGAATACCTCTATTATTATCTCTGCCGTGTGTTGTTCCGAGGCATTGAAAAGAAAGATCGTACCATCGGTGAAATCCTGGAAATGATATAACAGAAGAAAAATGACCTATCTAAGGAGAGAATAATGATGTTTGAAAAGCTGAAAACATATATTTGCAATTATGTAGATGTTGCACCAGAAAAAATTACAATGGAATCCCGTTTTATTGAAGACTTGGGTTTCAATTCCTTTGATTTTATGAGTCTTTTAGGAGAACTGGAAGAAGAATTACAGGTACAGGTGGAAGATACAGCAGTGCTGGAGTTGCATACTGTGGCAGATGCTGTACAGTATCTGGAATCTATAACACAATAGGGAGACAGCAAAATGAATCGAGAAACAGTAAAAACATTACAGGACTTGGTAAAGCAGGCTGCGGCTGACTATGGAGATAAAGTGTTCCTAAAGGAAAAAGCAGAAAACGGAACGATTGCAGAAGCCTCTTTTGCACAGTTCTATACAGATAGTCTGCGAGTAGCTGCTTTTCTAAAAACAAAGCAGAAACCGGGGATTCCATTACATGCAGCTGCAATTGGTGCAACAAGCTATACATATCTGGTAAGCTATTTCGGAACGGTTTCTAACGGAAATGTAATTGTACCAATTGATGCACAACTTGCCTGTGCAGATATTTGTGATTTGCTTTGCAGAGCAAATATCCATGTATTCTTTTATGATGCACGTTATGCAGCAATGTTGCCGGAAATTCGCCGCAGTTGTCCGCAAGTACAGACTTTTGTATCACTGCATACAGCGAAAGATGTGGAAGAAAGTGTGCCTTCTATTCTGCACCATTACAGTCCCACTGATACGGTACCCGTAAAAGCAGAACAGCTGGCATCCATTGTTTATACTTCTGGTACAACCGGAAAAAGCAAGGGAGTCATGCTTTCTCATGGCAATTTGATTCACAATACAATGTGTCAGGAAAAGGAAAGTACCCCAGAAGACGTATTGTTGTCAGTGCTGCCAATTCATCATGTCTACTGTTTGACCTGTGACATTTTACTTTCCATACGATATGGTACAACCGTCTGCATCAACGATTCTATGATGCGAATCACACAGAATTTGAAACGATTTCAGCCAACCTTAATTTTGTTGGTTCCAATGATTGCTAATACAATTTATAAACAAATTTTATCAGCTGCAAATGCAAAATCATTACCGCCGGCTACGGTTGCAAAAGCGGTATTTGGTGGAAGACTCAAAGGTATTTACAGCGGTGGTGCATATCTGCCGCCAGAACTCATTGCCGGATATCAATCACTGGGAATTCCCATCGCACAGGGCTATGGTATGACAGAATGTTCCCCAAGAATTGCAACTGCAACATTAGATGGGGAAAGCAGTAGTGATGTGGGAACACTTGTCAATGGCTGTGAAGCAAAGGTAGTAGACGGAGAATTATTGGTAAAAAGTCCATCTGTCATGATGGGCTACTATCACGATGAAGCTGCCACAGCAGAGGCTCTCACATCTGACGGTTGGTTGCATACAGGCGATTTAGGATATGTGGACGAAAACCGTCGTGTTTTTCTGACGGGCAGAAAGAAGAATTTGATTATTTTGAGCAACGGAGAAAATGTATCGCCAGAAGAACTGGAAAATAAATTTGCAGGGGTAGATTTAATAGCAGAGTGTTTGGTTTATACAGAAAATGGTGTCATTACAATTGAAGTTTTCCCGAATGCAGAATTCTGTGCAGAGATGACAGCGGATGAAATCGGAAAAAGCTTGCAAAAGATAATTCTGGAAACAAATCGAACGCTTCCTTCTTCTAAGACCATTCACCGTTTGCGGATACGGGAAACGGAATTTGAAAAGACAACATCCAAAAAAATTAAGCGACAGCAGACCAGTCAAGGGGTACTTTTCTAAGTGGAATTTGTATCCAAAACCGATAAAATCCATTTATGAAAATAATACCGTATTTTAAAATTCATGCATATAAAGAAATTGTACAGCTTCTGCCATTGTGCAGGGTGTGCATAAAATTTTGGAAAAAGGGAGTATCATTATGACGTATGAAGAAATTTTCAACAGATCTAAGGAACTCATTCTGCAATCGGATGCCAGCAACATTCCGGGACATCTGGCAGTGCAAATCAACATTGTTGGAGAGGGCGAAGGTGCCTTCTATGTGGAACTAAAAGACGGCAAGCTACATGTAGAACCATATGAGTACTATGACCGTGACTGCAAATTTATTGTTTCTGCAAAGAACTTTTTGAAATTGACAGACGGCTCTTTGAATGCGGTATTCGCCTACACAACGGGAAAACTCAAAATAGAAGGCAGTCTGGAAAAAGCACTGGAATTTCAAAGAATCGTGGATGCTGTGAAGGCGAAGCAGAAAAGTAAATAAGAACAAATGAATATTCAGGCGTAATTTACAATTACTTAATTTTCGAAATTTATGATACCACAAAAAGCACCAAAGCGATCTCTTTTTGATTCGCTTTGGTGCTTTATTCTTTCAAAGTGTGCAATACTCCATTTTATTTTTGTGACAAATATGGTTTCAGATACATTCCCGTATAGGATACATCACAGGCTGCAACTTCTTCAGGTGTACCACTGACCACCAACGTCCCACCTGCGTTTCCACCTTCCGGCCCTAAGTCAATCAAATAATCTGCTACTTTAATTACATTCAGATTATGTTCAATGACCAACACCGTATTACCAGCATCTGTCAACCGTTGCAAGACGGCAATCAAACGGTGTACATCTGCTGTATGCAGCCCAGTGGTTGGTTCGTCTAAAATATAAATGGTTCTGCCCGTTGGTCGCTTTGCCAGCTCTGTGGAAAGTTTGACACGCTGTGCCTCACCACCCGAAAGAGTGGTTGCCGGTTGCCCAATTTTAATATAACCAAGCCCGACTTCCTGCAACATTTTCAGTTTCCGAAAAATCTTAGGATGCTGTTCAAAAAACACAACGCCCTCATCGACTGTCATTTCTAAAACATCATAAATGGACTTCCCACGATATTTAACTTCCAGTGTTTCCCGATTATATCGCTTTCCCTTGCAGACCTCACATGGTACATAAACATCTGGAAGGAAGTGCATTTCGATTTTTAGGATGCCATCCCCTTGACAGGCTTCACATCTTCCACCTTTAATATTAAATGAAAAACGTCCAGCAGTATAACCTCTGGTTTTGGCATCATTTGTCTTTGCAAATAACTCCCGTATATCGGTAAAGACACCGGTATAGGTTGCCGGATTGGAACGGGGCGTTCTGCCAATTGGAGATTGATCAATATTGATGACCTTGTCCAAATGTTCGATTCCCTCCATTTTATCAAATGCACCGGCACGCACTTTGGTACGATTGAGTTTTGCTGCCAAATGTTTATAAATAATTTCGTTCACTAGTGAAGACTTACCAGAACCAGATACACCGGTTACACAAGTAAATGTTCCCAATGGAATGGAAACTGTAATATTTTTTAAATTATGTTCTGCTGCTCCCAGCACAGTGAGAAAATTCCCATTTCCTGTTCGACGCTGTTCTGGAAGGGCAATTTGCTTTCTCCCGCTGAGATACTGTCCGGTCAATGATTTTTCACAGGCAAGCAGTCCTGCAACATCTCCGGAATATACCACTTCTCCGCCGTGAATACCGGCTTCTGGTCCAATATCTACTACATAATCAGCCGCCAAAATGGTATCATCATCATGTTCTACAACAATCAACGTATTTCCAAGGTCACGCAACTGTTTTAATGTCCCAATCAGTTTATCATTGTCCCTCTGGTGTAATCCAATACTGGGCTCATCCAATATATATAATACGCCCATCAAATAAGAGCCAATCTGCGTTGCCAAACGAATTCGCTGACTTTCCCCACCAGAGAGCGTTCCGGCAGTACGAGAGAGAGTCAAATACTCCAGTCCAACATTTTTCAAAAAGCCTAGACGTTCTTTGATTTCTTTGAGAATTTGTGTCGCAATGTGCTGTTCTTGTTCTGTCAACGGAAGGGTTTCAAAAAACTGCAAACTCTCCGAAATAGAAAGATCCGTCAGCTCCATAATATTTAATCCGCCAACTGTTACACCAAGAATTTCCTTCTTCAATCGTTTTCCGTGACAAACCGGACAAGGCACAGAGGACATATAAGCAGAAATTTCAGCCTTTGCCCATTCTGAGCCTTCTTTTGCACGACGCTCCAGATTGGGAATGATACCTTCAAATGGAGCACGGTAACCACTGATTCTGCCGTTTTCCTGCACTCTGTGCAAAAACAACTCTTCTGTCGTTCCATAAAGAAATGGTTGCAGGGCATCCTTTGGCAAATCCTTCACCGGAACATCCAGTGGTACATGATATTTCTGAGAAATTGCCTGATAATACATCATAGCAATAGAAGTATCATCCAAGCTATTCCAACCCGGTGCTTTGATAGCACCTTGTGCAATACTGAGATCCAGATTCGGCACAATTAAGTTAGGATCAATTTTTTGAAACACACCCAATCCGGTACAGTTTTCACACGCTCCATAGGGATTGTTAAAAGAAAACATTCGTGGTGTCAGTTCTTCAATAGAAATATTATGCTCCGGGCAAGCATATTTTTGAGAAAATAGCCATGTTTCTTTTCCTATAATCTCCACGGCTGCAATACTGCCTGTCAGGGAGAAAACTGTTTCTAAACTATCTGTCAAGCGAGAGCGAATCCCCTCTTTGACTACCAAACGATCTACTACAATTTCAATCGTATGTTTTTTATTTTTTTCCAGTGTAATTGCTTCTGACAAATCATATAGAATATCATCTACTTTGACACGCACATAACCGGAACGGCGTGCTTTGTCCAGTTCTTTGACATGCTGCCCTTTTTTCCCTCGCACAATGGGTGCTAATAACTGGATTTTTGTTCCTTCTTCCAGTGACAACACACGATCTACCATTTCATCAATGCTCTGCTGCCGAATTTCCCGCCCACAAACTGGACAGTGCGGAATCCCAATTCTGGCATACAGCAACCGCAGGTAGTCATAAATCTCTGTAACCGTTCCCACCGTAGAACGGGGATTTTTGGAGGTTGTCTTCTGATCAATCGAAATCGCAGGTGATAATCCCTCAATGCTGTCCACATCTGGCTTCTCCATCTGTCCCAAAAATTGCCGTGCATAGGAGGACAGGCTTTCCATATACCGACGCTGTCCATCTGCAAAAATAGTATCAAAAGCAAGAGAGGACTTACCAGAACCAGAAAGTCCTGTCATGACAACCAAGGCATCTCTTGGAATATCGATATCAATATTTTTCAGGTTGTTCGCCCTTGCACCACGAACTTTAATCCGATCTATCATTTTTTCTTTCCCTTCAGCTCCTGAATTTTATCTCTCAAGTATGCAGCATGTTCAAACTCCAGCAGCTTTGCCGCTTCTTTCATCTGTGCAGTCAACGTTTCGATTAATGCTTTTCGTTCCTTCTCACTCATTTTCGGAACAGATGTTTTTTCCTCAACTTCTTCTTTGCTTGCAATTTCTATGACATCCCGCACGGCTTTTGTGATGGTCTTCGGTACAATACCATGTGCTTCATTATATGCCATCTGTTTCTTCCGGCGGCGTTCTGTTTCTACCATTGCCCGCTCCATCGAACCAGTTACTTCATCCGCATAGAGAATAACTTCTCCATTTGCATTCCGGGCAGCACGACCAATCGTCTGAATCAGAGAGGTTTCACTCCGCAGAAAACCCTCTTTATCAGCGTCCAGAATCGCAACCAAAGAAACCTCTGGAATATCCAAGCCTTCACGCAATAGATTGATTCCTACCAACACATCAAACTCGCCCAGCCGCAAATCTCGAATGATTTCCATTCGTTTTACGGTGTCTACATCATGATGCAGATACTGTACCCGAACTGACAGCTTTTCCAGATAAGCAGTCAGATCTTCTGCCATGCGTTTGGTCAAGGTGGTAATCAACACTCGTTCTTTTCGTTCTACCCGTTCTTGAATTTCTGAATATAAATCTTCCATCTGTCCAGAAACAGGACGCACACTGACCAATGGATCTAACAAACCAGTAGGACGAATCACCTGTTCCACAATCGCAACAGAATGCTGTTTCTCAAATTCACCCGGTGTCGCACTGACATAAATCGCCTGTGGCACACGTTCATAAAATTCATCAAAGTTCAAAGGACGGTTGTCAAAGGCACTTGGCAAACGGAAACCATAGTCCACTAGCGTTGCCTTTCTCGCATGGTCGCCTGCGGACATCGCACGTACCTGCGGTAATGTGACATGGCTTTCATCTACCACCAATAGAAAATCTTTTGGAAAATGATCCAGCAACGTATAGGGAACGCTGCCAGCTGGTCTGCCAGCAAGGATACGGGAATAATTCTCAATCCCGCTGCAAAATCCAATTTCCTGTAGCATTTCCATGTCATAGTTTGTCCGCTGTGCAATCCGCTGTGCCTCAATCAGCTTGTGATTGGCTTCAAAATATGCCACTCGCTGCTGCAATTCTGCTTTAATTTCTGCAACTGCTTTCTCAACACGTTCGCCGCTGACTACATAATGCGATGCTGGAAATATCGCAGCATGCTGCAAAGTCGAAAGCACATTGCCTGTGACGGTATCAATTTCACAGATGCGATCAATTTCATCACCAAAATATTCCACTCGAATGGCAATATGATTGGAATCAGACGGAAAAATCTCCACCACATCTCCCCGTACTCGAAACTTATTTCGCACAAATTGGATATCATTTCGCTCATATTGAATGGCAACCAATTCTTTCAGCAGCTGTTCTCTTGGCTTTTCCATCCCCTTTCGGACAGAGACAACCATAGAACGATATTCCTCCGGACTGCCCAGAGAATAGATACAGGATACACTGGCAACAATGATGACATCTCGCCGTTCTGCCAAAGCAGTGGTAGCAGAATGCCGCAGCTTATCAATATCATCATTGATGGAGGAGTCCTTTTCAATATAGCTGTCTGTACTTGGTACATATGCCTCCGGCTGGTAATAGTCATAGTAGCTGACAAAGTATTCTACCGCATTTTCCGGAAAAAATTCTTTAAATTCCGAACAAAGCTGGGCTGCCAGAATTTTATTGTGTGCCAAAACCAATGTCGGTTTATTGACCTGTGCGATTACATTGGCAATGGTAAAGGTCTTTCCGGAACCGGTTACCCCTAGCAGTGTTTGTTCATGCTCACCGTTCTGAATCCCCTTCACCAGTTCAGCAATGGCCTCTGGCTGGTCTCCAGTTGGTTGATACGGTGCATGTAATACAAACTGTTCCATTTCCAGCACACCTCCTGATTCATTTTAACGGATATCAATACATGTTCTTATAAAAAATAACAAAACAATGCTTGTAATTGATATGGCAGCTAATGCCGCTTATTGTTTATGATACCACAATAAATAGGACAACTGTATGTCCTATTTTGCAATATGCAGTCAAATTATGAACTTACAGAAGCGTTTCCCAAAAACCGTGTTCTCGCATGGATAAAACCATATCCTTCCCTAAAATATAGTGGTCTTCCAGTGTAATATCCAAGTACCGCAAGGCATTATAAAGCTGTTTTGTAACATACATGTCTTCCCGAGAAGGTACAGCCGAACCAGCCGGATGATTATGTGCCAATATCACAAAAACTGCATTATTTTTCAGAGCAATTTCTACAATATTCCGAATATTAACAGATACTAAACTGGCAGAACCCTCCGATACGAAACATTGTTCAATCACCTGCATACTATTGTCCAGTAAAATCAGTGCCACTTGTTCCTTGACAACCCCTGTGTACAAATTTCGTAAATGTGCTGTCATGACAGCTTTTCGCTCAACATCCAATTTGACACGGTTTGCTTCTTCTTTTTCTTTGCTAAGCTGATAACAGCGAAATAAATCTGGCATCATTTTCAAAAAGATTGCTGCCTGATCCTGAATCCCCGGAATCTTTTTCAGTTCTGTAATATCTGCATCCATGACACCAGAAAGCGAATGAAATGTCTTCAAAAGATGATGTGCAATCGGATTGGTATTGACACGAGGCAATGCATAAAACAACAGCATTTCCAGTATTTCATGCTCTTGAAAACCGGAAAATCCACACGCTAAATAGCGGCTTCGCATTCGACTGCGATGCCCCTTGTTTAAATTTTCCGTTTTTGTCGTTTGCTTTTCTTTCTTTTCTGCCAAACCTTTTCTCACCTCTTCCATTCAAAAAATACAAAAATATCCTTTCCTTTTTCAAGAATTTATGGTATACTCAAATAGAAGTTACAGAAGGGAGTTCGCATCTCTGCGAAATAAAAATAACTTATGAAAACATTTCTGATACAACAAAATGACAGTGAACAGCGGGTAGACCGATTTCTGAAAAAAATGATACCCTCTCTGCCAAATAATCTACTCTATAAAGCTATCCGAAAAAAACAAATCAAAGTCAATCGAAAACGCTGTACTGGGGAAACAAAATTGCAAACTGGTGATGTTATTACCGTCTTTCTGCCGGATGACTTTCTGCAAACAACGCCAGCTGCTGTTGAAAAAACAGCACAGGGCAATGCTGACAAGCTTTCCGTTTGTTATGAGGATGACAATCTATTGATTTTATATAAACCCATTGGAATGTTGGTGCACAGTGACGCAAAACACACTGACAATTGTCTTGTCAATCATCTCCATGCTTACTTACAGCAAAAAGGTGATTACCATCCCGAACAGGAACAGAGCTTTGCTCCTGCTATCTGCAATCGACTGGATCGCAACACAGAGGGATTGGTCATTGCTGCAAAAAATGCTGCTGCTCTACGGGAAATCAATCGCCTGATTCGAGAAAACCGCATCCAGAAAACCTATCTTTGTATTCTGACTGCAATCCCATCCCAATCAAAAGCAACATTGCATGCCTATCATTGGAAAGATACAAAAACCAATACTGTCAAGATTTCTGACCATCCGAAAACCAACTATCGGGAAATCTGCACGTCTTATCGTGTGTTGCAACAAAATGATGCACTCTGTTTAGCAGAAATTACACTGCATACCGGACGAACCCACCAAATTCGTGCCCACATGGCACACATCGGTGCACCGTTAGCAGGTGATAACAAGTATGGAAATCGACAGCGAAATCAACAGCTGCACTGTACCCACCAGCTGCTCTGTGCGTACCGATTGCAGTTTGAACCAAAATCAGATTCCTGCCTTTCCTACTTACAGCATCGCATCTTTACTGCACCGATTCCAGACTTTGTAAAGCACTTCTTTCCGCAATTCTCCTGACTTTCTATCCCATGCAAGGAAAAGCATCCATCTGCAAAATATGCAGGTGGGTGCTTTTTGTTGATCTTTCGTTTATTCCGTCAACATACGAGTTACAATTTCCTTTACAATGCCCGGATTTGCCTTGCCCTTGGAAGCCTTCATGCACTGACCAACCAAATAACCCAATGCATTGGTTTTCCCGTTCTTATAGTCTGTAACAGACTTCTCGTTATTCGCCAAAACATCCTTTGCCAACTGTTCCAGAAAATCGGTATCCGAATTCTGTGCCATTCCCTTTTCTTCGATGATAGCAAGCGGTTCTTTTCCAGTTTCCAGTATAATCTGGAAAACCTTTTTGGCAGCGGAGTTGGAAATAACCCCCTTTTCCACTTGTCCAACCAAATCGGTCAGACGCTGCGGTGTCAATGGTGTTTCACTAATCTTTTTACCAGTATCATTGGTAAACTTTGCAATATCAGACAAAATCCAGTTGCTGATGCTTTTCGGCTTGCAAGTGCCAATTTCATTGCAGGCATCAAACATACCAGAACGCTCCAGATCCTCTGCAATGAGGGTTGCATCCACCTGTGACAGTCCAAATTCCTTGACATACCGGCGAATTTTTGCATTTGGCAATTCTGGAATGGATTCCTTCAGGGCTGCAATTTTCTCTTCTGGTACCACAATTGTCAGCAAGTCCGGCTCTGGAAAATACCGATAGTCCTGTGCATCTTCCTTGCTTCGCATGGTATAACTCATGCCCTTGGCATCATCCCAACGGCGGGTTTCCTGTACAATCGTGCCGCCGGCTTCCAGCACCTCGATTTGCCGCTTTGCTTCATATTCAATACCACGAACAGCCGCACTAAAGCTGTTGACGTTCTTCATCTCGCAGCGAGTACCGAATTCCGTGCTGCCTTTTTTCCGAACAGACACATTGACATCACAGCGAATCGAACCCTCCTGCATCTTACAGTCTGAAATGTTCAGATATTGCAAAATAGATTTGATCGTTTCCAGATATGCCTTTGCCTCTGCACTGCTGCGAATATCTGGTTCGGATACAATTTCAATCAGCGGAACGCCGCAGCGGTTCAGGTCAACTAAGGAACCAGAAAAAGAAGCGTCATGCAGCAGCTTTCCGGCATCTTCTTCAATATGGATACGGGTTACACCAATCCGCTTTTCTTCTCCGTCCACCATAATATCCAGATAACCATGTTCACACAGCGGTACTTCTGCCTGTGAAATCTGATATGCCTTCGGCAGATCCGGATAAAAATAATTTTTTCTATCCTGCTTACAAACGCTGTTTATGGTGCAATTCATGGCATGTCCCATCTTAATGGCATATTCTACAACCTTTTCATTCAAGGTTGGCAGGGTACCCGGCATACCCATACAAACCGGACAAACCTGTGTATTGACTTCCAGACCAAACGCATTCCGGCAGTTACAATAAATCTTAGAAGCGGTATTTAATTCCGCATGGACTTCCAGTCCGACAACCATTTCATATTCCTGCATGGTGTTTTCCTCCTCCCAAGCTCTCTTAAAGTGTCTGCGGCATACAAGAAAAACCGCCGCAAAGCTGCTCGTAAGCATCTGCCGCACCCAGAATTGTCTGCTCTGCAAACTTTGCACCAATCATCTGCATCCCAATCGGCAGACCGCTTTCTGTCTTTCCGCATGGAACACTGATTGCCGGCAAACCTGCAATGTTGACTGGAACAGTGCAAACATCACCACTGTACATTTTCAGCGGATCATCCACCTGCTCTCCCAACCGGAATGCTGGTGTTGGATAGGTCGGAGTAATAATCACATCACACTGCTGGAAGGCGGCTGCAAATTCCTGTGCAATCTGCCGCTGTACCAGTTTTGCCTTCTTATAATATGCATCATAGAAACCAGAACTTAATACAAATGTGCCCAGCATAATCCGTCGCTTGACTTCATCGCCAAATCCCTCACTTCTGGTACGCTCGTACATATCGGTTAAGCCATCATAGTTTGCTGCACGATAGCCATACTTAACACCATCAAACCGTGCCAGATTAGAAGAAGCTTCCGCAGACGCAATAATATAGTAGGTATTGACTGCATATTCTGTACTCGGCAAAGAAATTTCCTTGACAACTGCACCATTTGCCTCCAGCAAACGGACAGCATTCATAACCGCTTTCTTAACTGTATCATCTATGCCAGCTCCGAAATATTCCTTCGGCAAGCCGATTTTTAAACCGGAAACACTGCTACCTTGCAAAGCAGCTGCAAAGTCCGGATAGGTGCGATAAGCAGACGTGGCATCCATATTATCATGCCCACAAATCAAACTGTACAGCATGGCAACATCCTTGACAGATTTACCGATTGGTCCAATCTGATCCAAAGAAGAAGCAAATGCCACCAGACCATAACGGGAAACACTGCCATAGGTCGGCTTCAGTCCGACTGTTCCGCAGAAAGAGGACGGCTGCCGGATAGAACCACCAGTATCAGAACCCAATGTGACAATGGCTTCTCCTGCTGCAACCGCTGCCGCAGAACCACCAGAAGAACCACCTGGTACACAATCCAGATTGTGCGGATTGTGTGTCTTCTTAATGTAAGAAGTTTCTGTGGAAGAACCCATTGCAAATTCGTCCATGTTCAATTTCCCTGTGATAACCATCTTAGCATCTCGAATCGGCTGCATAACCGTAGCATCAAACGGCGGTACATACTGCTCCAGCATCTTAGAAGCACAGGTTGTCCGCAATCCCTTAGTGGAAATGTTGTCCTTAATGCCAATTGGAATCCCTGCCAACGGATGCAGAGATTCTCCAGCTGCTCTTGCTTGGTCAACGACTTCTGCCTGTTTTAATGCATCTTCGCACTGCGTGACATATGCTCCAACCTTTTCCTCCACTGCTGCAATACGTCCCTGTACAGACTGACAGAGTTCCACTGCACTGCATTCTTTCTTTTGCAGCATCTCTGACAGTACAGAGGCTGTCTGTTCAAAAAGCTCCATGTTTCTTTTGCCTCCCTCTTATTCTACAGTTTTCGGTACGACCAAACAGCCTGCCTGCACCTCTGGGGCATTGGCAAGCATCTCTTCTCGCTTAAACTTATGTTCTTTTGCCACATCCTCTCGCAATTGCATGGCATTATTTGGATCTACAGTCAACGTATCACTGACATCTGGCAAATGATCTACCATTGACACAATAGACTCCATGTCCTTTTCAAACTTTGTAATCTGCTCTGGCTCAAGATGCAGCCGGGACAGCTTTGCAATGTGTGCAATATCAATTTTCATGAAATAAAACACCTTTCCTTTCATTTTGTATGGGCAAGCAACTCCTGCTCTGTCCAAATTGGAATGCCAAGTTCCTCTGCCTTTTGCAGCTTGCTGCCTGCTTCCTCTCCAGCAACCACATAGGTAGTTTTCTTAGAGACACTGCCGCTCACCTTTCCGCCGAATCGCTCAATCAACGCCTTGGCTTCTGAGCGTTTCATAGTCGGTAGCGTACCAGTCAGCACAAATGTCATCTTCTCAAATCGCTTATCTGTCAGTACGGTTCTAGCGTACTGCATATTGACACCATATTCCTGAAGCTCTGCAATTAAATGCTGCATATGCGGTTCCTGGAATGCATCCACCACACTTTCCGCCATCACCATACCGAATCCTTCAATTTCGGCAATCTGCTCTGCACTTGCCTGCACAATGGCATCCATAGATGGAAACGCCTCACATAACAGTTTTGCAGCTTGCAAGCCAATATTCCGAATCCCAAGCCCAAAAATCAGACGAGGCAGTGGATTCTGTTTGGAATTTGCAATTGCTTGTAGTAAGTTTTCGGCTGATTTTTCTGCAAAACGATCCAATTGCAGCAACTGTTCTTTTTCTAAAATATATAAATCTGCAACAGAATGCAGATACCCTGCATTTTGCAAAGCAATGATATTCTGCGGCCCTAGTCCCTCAATATTCATCGCATCTTTGGAAGCAAAATGAATCATTCTCTTGAGTAGCTGTGCCGGACAATCCGGATTGGGACAGCGTAATGCACTTTCTTCTGCATCCCTGACCGCTTCTGTACCGCAAACCGGACAAACTGCCGGCATTTGATACGGAACAGCATTTGGCTGATGTGCAGCTGCACGTACAACTTCTGGAATAATTTCACCAGCTTTTCGCACCACAATGGTATCTCCCAAACAAATACCCTTCTCTGAGATGAAATCCTGATTGTGCAGTGTGGCACGGGAAACATCCGTTCCTGCAAGGCGAATGGGTTGGAATACTGCTACAGGAGTGATTACACCAGTTCTGCCAACACTGTTGACGATTTCCAACAGCTCCGTTTCCTTTTCCTCTGGTGGAAATTTATATGCCACTGCCCACTTTGGTACTTTTGCAGTCGCCCCCATTTCCTCCCGCTGTGCAAAGTCATTGACCTTTACCACAACGCCATCAATGTCATAAGAAAATTGTTCCCGTCCTGTACCAACTACCTGCAAGGCATCTAACACCTGCTGCAGTGTCTCTAACGGTTGTGTTGCCTGCACCACCTTCATGCCAAGCTGCTGCAAGTAGTCCAGAGACTGCCGATGTGTGGTCAGAGTGACACCATCCACCTGCTGCACATTAAAAATTAAAATATCCAAACCACGTTTTGCTGTAATCGCAGCATCCTTCTGCCGCAACGAACCAGAAGCAGCATTGCGAGGATTCTTAAAGGGCGTTTCACCATTCAGTTCCTGTTCGGCTGTCAGGGAAAGAAACCGTTCTCTTGGCATATAGACTTCTCCCCGTACTTCCAGAAACGGCGGTGCGTTTTCCAGTTGCAACGGAATGGAACGAATGGTTTTCAGGTTTTCTGTGACATCTTCCCCCACAAAACCGTCCCCTCGTGTAGAACCTCTTGTGAATACACCATTGACGTATTCCAAAGAAACGGATAACCCATCAATTTTAGGTTCTACAATAAACTGCGGCACAGTAAATTGCTCTTTGCAGCGTGTGACAAAAGCAGAAACCTCCTCATAAGAAAAGACATCCTGCAAACTCATCATTTGTACGGTATGCGGTACTTTTTCAAATGTACTCGCAGCCATACCGCCAACACGCTGTGTTGGCGAAGTGGGCAGCTGCAAAGACGGGAATTCTGTTTCCAGCTGCCGCAGCTCCTGCATCATTTCATCATAGGAAAAATCAGAAACCGACGGATCATTTAAAACATAATAGCGGTAATTATGGTTTTCCAATTCTTTGGAAAGCATTGCAATCCGCTCTTTTGCTTCTGCAAGTTCCATATTTTTATTCCTCCATACGTATGTTCTTGCCGTTCCCTATTATACCACATTTCTTTCCAAAGAACCACTGCTTTCATGATTTTTTCAGGATTTATTCACCAAATACTACATAGGCGTCTGGCACCGTTCCCACCAGAATCGTCTCTGTCAAAAGATAGGAAAATTGTGCTGTCGTAGTGGTACGGTAAAAAGGAGCCGCTGCCTGTAATGTTACTGTTACATCTGCCCGAATGGTGTGACACGTCTGATTGATACCGGCAGACTCCAGTTGGCTAACCAATTTGACATCTGCTACCCCAACCGGCAGCATTTTCATTTGAAGGGTCGGCCCTCTTCCAGCAAACAGCCAAACACCGGTTGCAGTACCGAGGGAAACGGGAAAAGTCTCTTCTCTGGCAGTCTGCAAGTCTTTGTTAATCTGTGTCAATAACTGTGCCTGTATCTGATTGATATGTGCGGTCAGCGTCTCCACTGCTGTGACATTGCCATTTTCATCATAGAGTAGGACTGCAAAATCAGAATACGTATCACCGTTTCCCTGTAGCACAGTGTGTACACTTTCTCCAATCTGCACAGAAGCAGCAGAACGACACTCTTGTGCACAGACCGCCAGCACATCCGGACGAATCCAGCGATCCAACTGCACCAAACCAAACAGCATACCGGTTAAAATTAAAATACTCCATAAAAAAAATTGGATCTGTCTTTTCTGCATTTGGGCGGTTTTTCTTCTCAATGCCTTGCTCCTCATATAAAAAAGGGCGGCTCATGAGCCGCCCAACGAAAAACAAATCATACAGGTATTACGTTACAGCGGTTTTTCATCTTCTTCCGTACGATCAGGGGTACCACAACCGCAATCAGAAGAAAAAGCATCCCCTATCCCATTGACAGAACCGGGTGAGAATTCTTCTGCTGGAAAACGAATTTTATCAAAAACTGCACAAGGAGATTCCGTATCGGCACGACACTCCTTTGTGGGAATGGTATACTCATAAGTTGGCACTAAAATGGTAACGGGACGAAATAATTCCACAACAGAAAACAACCCCAGTGTCATGATAACAGTACGGATTGGCACTGCACTGCTGCCTTCTGGTGATGCTGGACAAACCATGCCCACTCTGGTTTCCAGTGCAATTGGTTCCACAACCTGTACCGCAGCAGTCGGTAAGTTGATACTCTCACAACATTCACTTTCTTGTTTGCAGGGCTTGCCATTGCTGAAAAACGTTTTACTGCTGCTTTCGCCGCCATATAAGATCACATTTTTTCCAGCATATGCCGTTCCTGTCAACAAGGTTGGACTACCACAGGCTCGTTCATATGCCATCAACTCTACTCGAAATGTATACGTCAGATCAACGGAGAAAAAACCACGATTAAACGGAACCGGCTCAATGTTCATGCAGATATCCGAGACTTTTACACAACGACTCTTCACCAGCGTTACATTTGGCGACAGTTCTCCGCAGTCCAACAAAACCTGCACATTGGACAGACAATCCCGATCACTGCAACTGTCAAAGACACGGTCTACTTTAATGGGTACAGCATCCGGACAGGTGTCCGGCATCGGATGAAATTTGCTCATAGAAACGCCTCCCATGAAAACATAGTCAAAGCAGGTGGGTTCTGCTTCTCTACAGTCTATTCAATGGGATCCTATTTTGTGACTGATACAGCAAAATCTTTATGTTTCCGTGTTGTACATCTCCCGGAAGAAACAGCTGTACGAACCAGTATGACAAGCCACGCCGGTTTGTTCTACATTGACCAGCAAGGTATCATTGTCACAATCGCTGTATATACTAATAACCTTCTGCAAATGTCCAGAAGTGGCACCCTTGTTCCAAAGTTCCTGACGGGAACGACTCCAAAACCAAGTGTAGCCCGTTTCCAATGTCTTTTTCAGACTTTCCCGATTCATATACGCCAACATCAATACCGTTTTCGTATTGTACTCATAGACAATTGCCGGGATCAGTTCCCCTTTTTCAAAATAGGTTTCTAAGTGATTTGGGTCGATTTTTAGCATCTTACTTTCCTTTCCTCTTTCCGTCTTCCTTAATGTAAGTTCGACGAGAATGCATTCTACCGCTGCCAATCACAAACTGTGCCG
>CAUDDP010000029.1 GCA_958448395.1 uncultured Oscillospiraceae bacterium
ACGGAAACAGGGCGGACAGCGGACACAGGCAGAGAGCGAAGCGATTCTGCCGGCACAGTTTGTGATTGGCAGCGGTAGAATGCATTCTCGTCGAACTCACATTATAGAAGAAAGGAGCGGAAGAAATGGAACCGTTGGTACAAGTGAAAGAAATCTGTAAGCATTATCAAATGGGGGAAGTAAAAATTACAGCAGTCGATCATGTTTCCTTTTCTGTGGAAAAGGGGGAATTTGTTGTGATTGTCGGAGCATCCGGTGCGGGAAAGACAACGGTACTGAATCTGCTGGGTGGGATGGATACCTGCGACAGTGGTTCGATTCTAATTGACGGAAACGATGTGACGAAGCTGCGAAAACGCAAGCTGGCAGCCTATCGAAGATATGACATTGGTTTTGTTTTTCAGTTTTACAATTTGATTCCCAACTTAACGGCTGTGGAAAATGTGGAATTGGCAACCCATATCAGCCGGGATGCGATACCAGCGGCAGAAGCATTGCAATACGTAGGATTGGGCGATCGTCTGCGACATTTTCCGGCACAGCTCTCCGGCGGCGAACAGCAGCGAGTTTCCATTGCCCGTGCATTGGCAAAGCGTCCGAAACTTCTGCTTTGCGATGAACCGACCGGTGCATTAGACTATGAAACCGGAAAGGCAGTATTAAAGCTGTTGCAGGATACCTGTCGGGATACCGGCATGACGGTACTGCTGATCACACACAATCAGGCAATTACGCCGATGGCAGACCGAGTGATTACCATGAAGAGCGGAAAAATTGCTGCGATGCAGCAGAATGCAGAACCCGTTCCGGTTTCTGAGATTGCGTGGTGACGGCAATGGGAGCATTACTGGGAAAAGAACTTCGCCGAACCGTACAGCATACATTCGGACAGTTTGCGGCCATTGCCGCCATTGTAGCATTGGGGTGTGGCTTTTTTGCTGGCATTCAGGCAACCACTCCGGATATGAACGAAATGGCGAACCAGCATTATCGGGATACCAACCTGATGGACTTGCAAATCCTCTCTACCATTGGACTGGATGAACAGGAGGTAGAAGCAGTGGCAGCCTTGCCGGATGTCAAGGAAACATACGCCGGTTATCATCTGGAATGTTATTTACCGCAGGCATCACATAGCTATACCATGGCAGTTTACTCCATGCCCATGCAGCAGGCAGAACAGGGAATCGGTTTGAACTTGCCAACTCTGACAGAAGGGACGTATCCGAAACAAACGGATGCGTGCCTACTTGATGCGAATTTTGCCAAAAAGCATGGTTATCATGTGGGGGATACGATTACCTTACAGGCTCCTGAGGGAACAGAATTGTCAGATTGGATGCAGCAGGATACCTTTACCGTCTCCGGTCTCACGAACTGGAGTATGTACATCAGTTTTGAGCGTGGTACAGCACAAATCGGGACAGGTTCATTGAATGGCTATATTTTGGTAGATCATACGGCATTTTGCATGGAGCAGTATACCAATCTCTATCTTACTTTAAACAGTACCGAACAGTTGGCAGCACAAAATGATGCCTATACGGAAACCGTGAATGCTGCCGCAGATGCTTTAGAACGGGAGTCTGCTGTAATCCTAAAGGAACGCGTGGAACGGGAAACCACAGATGCAAGGGCACAGTTACAGGAAGCACGTGAAAATCTAAAGACGCAGCAGGCAGAGTATGCAAAGAACTTTGCACAGCTGGCAGAAACATACGGAACAGAAGTTGCTGGGCAACAGATGGCAGAGGCAGAACAGCAGCTCAACGATGCGGAAGCACAGATTACAGAGCAGCAAACGGCTTTGGATGACTTTACAGAACAGGCAAAATGGTATGTGCAGACAAGGGAAGACAATGTAGCCTATTCTGGCTTTTGGGAGAATACAGAGCGAATTCAAAAAATTGTTGCTGTTTTTCCTGTGTTCTTTATTTTGATTGCAGCTCTGGTTTGTTTGACAACCATGACACGAATGGTCAAGGAACAGCGAGTTGAGATCGGAACGAAAAAAGCACTGGGATATGGAGCACTGCCAATTATGGCGAAATTTCTACTCTATGCTGCTGCTGCTACACTCATCGGTGGGTTGACGGGTTTGATGATTGGATTTCAGATATTTCCAAGAATTCTTTGCAGTGCTTATGCAACCATGTATTACTTACAGGACATTCCCTGTCCGTTCCGTTGGAAATCAGCATTGTGCTGCATTGGCGTAAGCTTGCTTTGTACCTGCCTTTCCAGTGCAGTTGCCTGCCGGAATGCACTGCGGGAACAACCGGCACAATTGATGCGACCAAAATCACCGAAGTCCGGAAAACGAACTTTTCTGGAACGCATTCCGTTTGTCTGGAATCGCCTTGGATTTATGGCAAAGTTGACTGTACGGAATGTCTTTCGATATAAGAGCCGATTTTGGATGACAGCCATTGGTATTGGCGGCTGTACTGCCCTGATTGTAGCCGGATTTGGAATGCGGTATGATATTACCAGTATTGCAGATTTACAGTATGATGAGATTATGTGCTATGATCTGATGGCAGTGTACAATGAAAATGCAGACAATACCCGTACAGAAGCATTGTCTGCACTGGAGGAAAATCCGCATACAATGTTGTTACAGCATTCTGATCAGGCAGGAGACTATGATGTGACATTGATGGTAACAGAAGAGCCGGAACAACTGCAAGATTTTATTACGCTTCGGAACCGAACAGACCATATGCCCTGCACATTGACGAATGACGGTGTGATCATTACAGAAAAGCTGGCAAAGTTGCTGCATTTGTCTGTTGGTGACACGTTGCAGCTGAAGGACGCAACGCAATCTGTTCCAATTACTGGCGTTGCAGAAAACTATGCTTATCATTATGTATATATGACAAACAGCTTGTATCAATCTGTATATGGAACAGAAAGAATGCCCAATACGATGCTCATAAAGCTGGAACAGTCGGACACTGCAGATGCACATGCTACATTTCTTATGCAGCAGGACGGGATGCTGATGGTACAGTCTTTGCAAAACAGTGGAAATGTTTTTTCTGATTTGATACAGAGTATGAATCTGATTGTGATGGTATTGATTATATGTGCAGGTGTACTTGCCATTGTTGTATTATATAATCTTTCCAATATCAACATTACGGAACGAATGCGGGAGTTGGCAACCGTGAAAGTGCTGGGGTTCTACGACAACGAGAGTGCTGCTTATATCTATCGGGAAAATATTTTTTCCATGTTGGTTGGGATTGTAATCGGCTTGATAAGCGGTGTTTTTCTCACGAAGTTTGTTGTTGCGGTAGCAGAGGTCAATGTGGTGATGTTTTCGAGGGAGATACCGGCTCATGCCTATGTGCTGGCAGCAATGCTGACAGTCGTATTTACCCTGTTGGTAAATGGTATCTTGTATCCCAAGATTAATCGGATTGATATGGCATCTGCTTTGAAAGCCGTGGAGTGATGGGGATGATTTGTTAATTTTTTGAAAACATTAAAAGACGAGTGCCATCTGTAGCTGCCTGTTCTGCAAAATTTTGGGTCGCAGATGGCATGTCCTTTTCAAAAAAATTTTCTGATTTTTTTGAAAAACGGCTTTGAAAATTGAAAAAGTGCCGAAATTACGCTGCTTTTCGGCTTAAAAAATTTTTTTGAAAAAATTGAAAAAAGGGGTTGACAAATCGAAAGAGATGGTATATAATAATATATGTCGTCACGGAGCGGTACACAAGCGGTACTTAAGAACAGAGTGGTTTTCGAGGAAAGACGACAAGAAAAATGGATGGGAGCTTAGCTCAGCTGGGAGAGCATCTGCCTTACAAGCAGAGGGTCACAGGTTCGAGCCCTGTAGCTCCCACCACAATTGGTCTGGTAGTTCAGTTGGTTAGAACGCTGCCCTGTCACGGCAGAGGTCGTGGGTTCGAATCCCATCCAGATCGCCATTGCGGATTTAGCTCATCTGGTAGAGCGCCACCTTGCCAAGGTGGAGGTAGCGAGTTCGAGCCTCGTAATCCGCTCCAATTTTTTTGGCGCTATAGCCAAGTGGTAAGGCATTGGTCTGCAACACCATGATCCCCAGTTCAAATCTGGGTGGCGCCTCCAGTATTTTTAATAGGAAACAAAAAAAGTCCGGAAAAGGGCTTTTTTTGTTTTGTAGCTGATAAATGGCGGTATAGTGACAGAATCTTTATTGTTGAATACAACAAGGCGGAACAATTGCATGATGCAATCATTCCGCCATTTTGTTTTTATAATATTTTATGCAGTCGTCGCTTCTGGCTGCATTGTTGCAGAAAGCAGCAGAACTTTTCGAGGATCTGCCTTTTCTACAATAAATTGATAACCGTTTGCCAATAGTGTTTCTCCAGCATCGGGAATGTGTCCGAGCTGTTCCACAATCCAGCCACCGGCTGTTGTTGCATCTGTTTCATGCAGCTGCATGTGTAAGGATTCTTCCATTCGTTCCAGTTCACATGTACCAGCAATGCGGTAAACACCATTTTCCTCCTGTAGTGCAGTCGCATCTGCTGCTTTATCCAGAGAGCCGACCAGTCGTTCCATCAAGTCCAGCATGGTCAATACGCCGTCTGTTCCACCGAATTCATCCAGTACAATGGCATAGCTCTGTCCGGCTTCCCGCATCATGCGAAAAATAGCATTTGCTTTTGCAGTGGAAGGAATAAAGAATGCGGGAACAACAGCAGTTTGCAGCAGGCATTCTTTTGTCTGTTGGTCTATGGCGAACAATTTTCTGGTGTCCAGAATGCCAATGATGTCATCCGGACTTTCACCACAAACCGGATAGTAGCGGTGGGGTGTATTCCGAATGGTTTGTTTCCAGCTTGCAAGCGTATCCCGTTCCCAGAGCATTTGTAATTCTGTCCGGTGTGTCATAATTTCCTCTGCCGTCCAGTCGTTAAATTCAAATACATTTTGAATCATTTCATTTTCTTCCGCAGCAATGATGCCCTTTTCACTTCCCGCATCTGCCATCATGCGAATATCCTCTTCGCTCACCTCTTCCTCTTCTTCGTTTGGGTCAATGTGCAGCAGTCGCAGCACACCATTTGTAGAGGCAGTGAGCAGCCAAACCAGCGGCGAAAATAGCTTTGAAATCACGTGAATCATGCTGGAAATGCCAAGTGCAATGGATTCTGCTTTTCGCATGGCAATCCGCTTTGGAACAAGTTCGCCGAAAACAAGTGTGAAGAAGGAGAGCAGAATAGTAATGAGAATGACAGAAACCGTCTGCAAAGTTGCTGCTGGAATCGGCACGCCCCAGGAAAGCAGCAGGCTGACCAATGCTTCTGAGAAGTGATCTGCTGCGAAAGCACTGCCCAGAAAGCCGGATAATGTAATGGCAACCTGAATAGTGGCAAGGAATTGTGCCGGACTGGTTTGCATTTTTTGTAGTCGCTTGGCTTTTTTGTTGCCCTGTTCTGCCATTTTCGCAATACGGGTTTCATTGCTGGAGATGACAGCGATTTCTGCACAGGCAAAAATCGCATTCATTGCGATTAAAACGATTTGTAAAATAATTTGTCCAATCATATGGATGGTAACTCCTGTTCTTTCTTTTTTGATCAATGGTTGTCTTTGTGTGCGATCGGATTGCGTTGCTACCAGCGTAGCCGCAGGAAGAAGAACAGGCGTTTTCGCAGTGGTGCAGGGTTCGCATCACTGTCTGGGTCGTCCATATCAGTAACCTCCTTTTGGGTGGGGTATAGGATGGTTTGGTTTTTTAAAGAACAGTATAACAAATCAAGTGGTATTTGTCAATCCTGTTTTTTATATTTTATTTGTATATTAAAACTAATTTGTAGGGGGAACTGGTTGGTTTTTCTGAATTCTTTGTGAAAACAGTTGCAATTTTTGAAAAGCGGTGGTATAATTACATTCATAGAGAACAAGTTTTTCTATCATATTTTATTGATATGCGTGATTCCCGACAAATAGAAACAGGAGGCATACCATTATGAAAATACAGGAATCTGCTGAAAATTATCTGGAAACCATTTTGATTTTACAGCAGAGAATCGGTGAGGTGCGTTCGATTGATGTGGTCAATGAACTTTCCTATTCCAAACCAAGTGTCAGTATTGCAATGAAGAATCTGCGAAATGCCGGATTGGTAACCATGGATGAAGCAGGATATTTGCATTTAACACCGGAGGGCAAAAAAATTGCAGAAACGATGTATGAGCGGCATACACTGCTTTCCGATTGGTTGATCTATCTGGGTGTAGATCCAAAAAAAGCGGTGGAAGACGCTTGCAGAATGGAGCATATTTTAAGTGCAGAATCTTTTCAGGCAATGAAAGAGCATATATTGAACAATCAAGAACAAACAGAAAATGGCCGCCATGCGTAATCGTATGGCGGTTTTGCGTAAAAAAGAGGAGTTATCAATATGAAACTTTTACATATGAGTGACCTGCATCTGGGGAAACGATTCTATAATCTTTCCTTTTTACCCCAGCAGAAAATTTTGTTGCAGGATGTGTTGCAGTGCATTGATACCCATGCCGTTACAACGGTTTTGCTGTCCGGTGATATTTATGATAAGCCAGTTCCATCAGCAGAAGCGGTGACATTGTTTGACTGGTTTTTAACCCAGCTGGCAGAACGGAATTTGACAGTTTGTATGATCAGCGGCAATCATGATTCGCCGGAACGGCTGCAATTTGGCAGTGGTCTGCTGCAAAAAAGTAACATTCACATTGCCGGTGCATTTCAAGGAACATTGCGTACGATTACACTTTCTGATGTATATGGGGACTTGCAGATTGCCATGCTGCCCTATGTGAAACCGGTACAGTTAGCAGCATGTTACCCAGAACAATCTTTCTCTACCCTGACAGAAGGCATACAGTATGTCTTACAGCAGACACCGCCTGACCCAAATTGTCGCAGTATTTTACTATATCACGGCTTTGTACTGCACAATGGCACCATGCCGGAAACGTCGGATTCAGAGCAGCAGCTCGGTGGCATGCAGTTGGTATCCGATGCGATTTTTGATGCCTATGACTACGTGGCATTGGGACATATTCACAAATCGCAGTGGGTGCAAAAGAATCGCATTCGCTACAGTGGTTCTTTGATGAAATATTCTTTTTCGGAGTGCTTGCAGCATAAGTCTGTGACAATTCTGGATATGCGGGAAAAGGGAAATTGTACGATTACGACGGTACCGCTGACTGCAAAACAGGATATGCGTACGATTCATGGCCCTTGTAAAGCGTTGTTAGAAAATGCAGTACCGTCTGATGATTTTATCCGTGCAGAATTGACGGATTTAGAACTGATTCCCAATGCAATCGAAAAATTGCGTTCGGTGTATCCGAATCTTCTGGAACTTGCCTATGTGGAACGGGAGAAAAACCGCCAGCCAGCCGCTGCAACGGAGGCGGCACAGGTTCCGGAACAGTCGATGATGGAATTGCTGATAGAGTTCTATCAAAATGTTTATCACTATGATTTGCTGGAAAAGCCGGAACAGCTTGCATTGTTGGAGAAATTGTTGGAAGAGGAGAAACTGGCATGAAACCATTGGAGCTGGAGTTATACGGATTTGGAGCATTTGCAGATACTTGTAAGATTTCTTTTACAGCGTGGCAGAACGGCGAAGTATTTTTGATTACTGGAGAGACGGGAGCCGGAAAGACAACGATTTTTGATGCCATTTGTTTTGCCTTGTATGGAACAGCAAGTGGGTCAGAACGAGAGTCGAAACAGTTTCGCAGTCAGTACCTGACGGATAGTACGGCGGAAACAAAAGTACGGCTGAAATTTATCTGCAATGGGAAATGCTATCTGGTAGAGCGGAATCCGTCTTATGAGCGACAGAAGCAGCGTGGCATTGGAACAGTAGAACAAAAAGCGGATGCCGTTTTGTATGAGATCTTGCCGGACAGCAGGAATTGTATTTGCAGTGGCGTCACTGTTGTGACAGGCGAGATTGTTCGCCTGATTGGTATGGACAGCAAGCAGTTTCGGCAGATTGTCATGATTGCACAGGGGGAATTTCGGCGGTTTCTGCTTTCCAATTCCGTGGAGAAAAGTGAGATTCTCAGCAAATTGTTTCATACAGAATACTGTCAATCTATTCGAGATGGATTAAAACGATATTACGATGAAAAGAGCCGAGAAATAGCTGCACAGCAGCTTGCCATACAAACAAAGCTGAAATCGGTTGCACCATATGATACAATGCGAAAGCAAAATTATCAAACGCAGTTAGAGACTTACGGTGCAGCAGTGGCAGAAGCACTCTGTGTACTTTTGGAAGAAGACTACACAGAAAGTATGGAACAGCTGCCGAAGCTGGAACAGGAGCAGGCAGATTTGCAGCAGAAGGTGGATCAGCTTGTACAGCGTATTGCACAGGGCAAACAGCATAATGCCAACCTATGTGATTTGGAGCAACAGCAAAAGCAGTTGATTCTATTGCGGCAGAAATGGGCAGTGGCATGGGAGCTGGTACAGCGTGCAGAAGAACAAATGGCACAGGTAGCGGTATGGCAAGAGGAAAAAACACTGCTGGAAAGCAGTTTGCCAGAATATCAGCATATGGCAGACTTACAAGGTGTCCTTTCGGAGCTGAAAAAAAAGTACAACCATCGGCAGCAGGAACAGGTGCGTTGTAAGGCAACGCTGGAGCAGACCAGACAGCAGTGCACTTGCCTGCAAAAAGAGTTAGAGGAACATACAACACTGGCAGCCGCCTATGAAACCACACGACATACCATTGTACAAAAACGGCAGGTACTTGAGACCTTGCAGACCCTGCAAAAGCAATTTTTGGATGTGCAGAATGCTGAACAGCTTTGTCAGCAGGTTGCTCTGACTGCACGGGCAGCCCATATGAAGTACTATGAGGTGGAAAAGCCGGCGTATGATGCAGTGGAACAGCAGTTCTTTCAGAGCATGGCAGGAAATTTAGCAGCAAAGTTAGAACCGGGTCAGCCTTGTCCGGTGTGCGGAGCAGCAGAGCATCCGCATCCAGCCGCACAGACCGAACAAACCATAACAGAGCAGCAGTTTCAGCGTGCGAGAAAAAAACAAGAAGCGGCTTTACAGGATATGCAAGCAAAGAAGAGTCAGTTAGAGAAACAACAGGCACTTTGTGCACAGCTGCAAGCACAGAAACAGGCAGCATTGCAGCTGCATAAGCTGAAAGAAACCACGACGCTAGAAGTGCTGCAGAAACTGGAAGAAAAAACACAGGCAGAATGGACTGCTCTGACCAAACAGCAGGAGGAACAGCAGGGCAAGCTGCGAGAGCTGGAAGAAAAACAGGCAGAATGGAACCGAAAGCAAGCGGCATTGCCGACATTGCAAAGTACCTATGAAGCAGGTGAACTGGCTGTACAGGAACTGACACAGCAAATCAGCGGCAAACAGGCAGAGCTGACCTGTGCACGCAGTGCATTGCAATACACGACGCTGAAAGAAGCACAAGCACAGTTGCAGTGTTTGCAGCAGAAAATAGAACATGCACAGCAGCAGCAAAAACAGGCACAGGCACAGCTACAGGAGATGGAAAAGCAGATTGCTGTTTGTCAGACGAATATCGTACGGTTGAAAACAGAGATTGCAGGGAAACCATTGTATGATGTAAAACAGGCAGAGCAGGTTGTGCAGAAGAGCCGTCAGATGCTGTTGCAGCAGCAGAAGCAAACGGCTGCCAGAAAAGCAGATCTACAGCAGATGCAGGCGGTGTTTGTTTCCGTGCGGCTGGAAGTAACGGCATTAGAGGAAACACAGGCGGTTTGTCAGAAATATAAAGAATTGTATAGTATGATAAGTGGTACCAATACGGAACGTGGCGGAGAACGGATTTCGTTTGAGCGGTATGTACAGACCTATTACTTTACACGGATATTGGAACATGCAAATCAAAAGTTATATCAGCTTTCCAATGGACGGTATCAGCTGATTCGGCGAAAAGAGGAGGAGCGGCGGAATCTTTCTTCTGGTTTGAATTTGGATGTACTGGATCAGTATACTGGAACGGAACGGGATGTCAAAACGCTTTCCGGTGGAGAAACTTTTTTGGCATCTCTGTCGCTGGCATTGGGGCTTTCTGAAGCAGTGCAGCAGCAGAGTGGCTGTGTACAGATTCAAGCAATGTTTATTGATGAAGGGTTTGGATCACTGGATGAAACAGCACTGGAAAATGCGATTCGCTTGTTGCAGCAGCTTTCTGGACAGGATTGTATGGTAGGGATTATTTCCCACGTTCCGGCATTGGCAGAGCGGTTTGATGCACAAATTCGAGTGGAGAAAACACCCAACGGCAGTCGGGCAGTTTGTGTGGGAATGAAAAAGTAAGGACTTTTCATACAACATAAATGGAGATTTCACCTACTGGAAGGGGCTTAATAACTGTTATATTTTATTATAAAGTTCCCTACAACCCTTTGAAAATATTGGATTTGTAGCAGGTGATCTTTCCTTTAGACTTTCCCTCGTATGTTGGTGTTTTTTGACAGTTTTTTAACAATAAGAGGTGGCAATGGAAAAGATAGTAATATACAAGGATAGAATTGTTTTTGGAGATAACGAACTCTATCCTCCTTTTGAGAGAAATGTTGTGGATAATTTGCTGGGCGAGTATAGAGTCCACAATCTTGAGAATATAGAAACAAATTATCGGAGAGAGATATCTATATGGGATAACTATGGAATTGCAGGTTATCTATCAGACGATATGAAAACATACACAACATTTGCTATTCGGACATCAAAAGATGAAACAATTAACAATTTGATTAATGGTGCATTTCTCGGAAAAATATATATAGAAAGAAAACTGTATACAGATTGCAAATGGAAGGAGGATTTGTATTTTTCTCATGTATTGAAAAAAGGCTATTTTGAGCTTGATACTTTTTTGATTGATGAGATAGATAAAGTCCCTGACAAATTTAAAGATACCGCGATTAAAATGTCCAGATATTTTGAAATATCATATATTGAGCCTAGGGTTAAAACAACAAAATACAAATTGACAAAGGTGTCTGAACCGGTACTTGCGGTGTCAGATTTTAATTTTAAGCTGGCTGTTATACAGGTGCTTATGTATGAAAAAAATTTATTACATCCGAAATTTGACATTTATGAATTTGCTAAGGAATACGACAAGAGAGAAATTGATGTTGATGATGAGGGATATGAGCCGATAAAAGAAGTGGTTAGCTGGTTTAAAAGGCTTCCGATTCCGGCAAGGCTTGCCAGTGAAATTACAGAAATCATTATGGATGGTGGTGATGATGTATATCATCAGATTATTCCGCTTTGGGATGGCGAAGATGATTATTTTGATATAAAGAAAATAACATCAGAGGACTTGAGCCAGTTTAAGAATTTGAAGAAAATGAAAATAATGTCCTCGAAGTTCAAGGATTTGGCTAAGGTGCTAAATGAAAATGGAATCGAAGCTGAGGTATTGTAGGGAATTAAATATTTATTTTTGCTTAGAAGGCCGTAGAAATTATAATTTGAAAACAAATTTTATCCGCCGCAGGTGACTATGATCAAGCTGATGCCGCTAGTTGGAAAGGTGTAGAAGAATAAGTTGTTTCTCGCGGCTTTAGACAAATATAAGAAAAGGCATAGCAGGGAGGAACCATGATGCAATTTTGGCATAAGATAAAGGCAACAAGAGACAGTGTATGTATGGGAGATGATTGCAATGCACCAAATGCCAGAGAACTGGATTACAAACCAGATCAGCGTTTCTCCGAATGGCTGTCTGTTGTAGCAGATTATGTACCGACCATGCACAATGTTGTATGGTCAGTGCATTGTAAAAGCAAGTTGCTTGCCCATCTGGTATTTAATGATAAAGGAAATTTTACTGTTGAACTTGTTGTGCCCGACCAGAAGACGTCAGTACTTGCAATCCATGAGATATATTGTAGATATTACTATGAAGGTGAGATTGTTAATAAATATTTTCATGGATAAGGAAAAGAAATACGGTGTCAATTGTAGGAGTATGAAACGTAAGTTAACGTGAGTTCGATGAGGGAGTTTTATCTGCCGAATGGCAATTGCGGTCAAGCTGGCTCAGCTTGGCGGAGGGGGATGCAAGGGGGATAAGCTGTCCCCCTTGCAGAAGAAACGAGTTGGATCAGATAACGGATTGAGAAATAAGCCACCGCTGTCCGCCCTCTAAAATAACAAAACGATATAGAATGTAGAAATTTAGAGTGATTTGGCTGCAAATTTGGACACAAAAACAGGGCGGACAGCGGACACAGGCAGAGAGCGAAGCGATTCTGCCGGCAAAGTTTGTGATTAGCAGCGGTAGAATACATTCTCATCGAATTTACATTAAGTTAAATGATATTTATATTCCACAGGCACAAATCAACTGCGATGTTAATTCTTGAATGGCAATTGGTTTTTCTGCTGCCTGATAATACTGCTGCATGACGTTACAGACACCGTGAGCAACCCGCAACATACCGATATAGGCTTTCATGTTGTTTTGCAGCAGAGCAGCCGTCAGCTGCATTTGTACCATTTCAGATTGCAGCAGGTGTTCCTGATAGCAGCTGTGCAGGGAGATAGCATCGCAATCCGGAAAGTGTTCGCCAAACAAACTGCCCTGTACAATATAGGCTTGCTTTCGCTCTGGTAAAAGTAGTTGAACGGGCAACGTGTCTGCCTGTAGGGGATGAGTACAGAGAATGCTGAACCATCCCTTTCGGACGGCTTCCAATGAAAGGCGTTCCAGAAGACGGCCACCAGCAGTGTACCAAGGGTCAAGCAGGACAGTTGTATTCCAGTCCGCAGGCAGCGGCTGCATAAGAATCCCTTCTGGTGTTCCGCCTTGTAGCTGCCGGACTTGCAGGGTTCTGATTTCATGGGTGTGTTCCGGCAGGGAGAGAACCGGCAGGGCATCCGAACGAACCGCAGGTTCTGTGAGCATACAGAAATGGGAGAACGCCTGTTCTGCGGCAGTTTGCAGTAGGATTGCCTGTTCTGTGTTTTCTTGCAGTTCTGCAAAACTGTAACGAATGGCTTCTGCATGGGTACACAGAACATTACGGTCATAGCAGCGGTGCAGGGAAATATGACGGGCATCCAGCTCCGGACAGCCCAGACGAGGGAGCAGGGTAAGTAAATCGGCATCCAGAAACACTTGTTTTTGGATGGGAAAGTACAGGCAACAAAGCGACTGTGCGTGGTAGAACTGTTGTTGTTCGGTTTCTGGTTGTGCAGTTGCAACCGCTTGCAGAAGCCGCTCTTTTAGGGCAGCTGTGCCACCGTGCAGCAGGAAAAATGAAGCGTCTGTCTCTGAAAGGCGAAGCGGCATGGTATCATCAAAGAAAAAAGAAAGCGGCTGCATGAAATAACTCCTCTCATCCTGTGATTGTTGTTATTTTATGCAAAGCCGCTTTGAAAAGTGTTTGTCTATTTCGTTTTTTGATCATTCTGTTTATAGAATTGCTGCAACGGCAAGAACCAAATCGGCAACTCGTTTTGCAGCAATTTTTTCAAACTGGTCAAAGGACATGGCACCTTCATCATCTGCATTGTCAGAAATACAGCGAATGCTGACAAAAGGCACCTGATTCAGATAGGCACAGTGTCCCACAGCAGAACTTTCCATGTCCACTGCCATAGGGTGCAGGCGTTCTTGAATGGACTGCTTGACTGCATTGTCAGAAATAAAGGCTTCACCGGAAACAATCCGTCCGAAGTGATGTGTCATATCAAGCTTGTCACAGGTTTCTGCTGCGATCTGCATCAGATTTTTGTCTGCTGGATAAATGCCACAGTACGGCGGATAGTCCTGCAAGAAATGCAGGTCGAGGTCGTGCGGCAGTACAGCATCGGAAATAACAATGTCGCAAACCTTGACATCTGTATGCATTCCACCGGCAATTCCGGCATTGATGACAGCGTCCGGCTGGAATGTATCAATCAGTGCCTGCGTGCAGACGGCAGCATTTACTTTGGCAATGCCGCTGCAAACATGAATGACTTCCGTACCGTTTTCGAGTGTGTTGACATAGTAGTCAAATCCAGCTTTTTTGACAATCTTAGAGTGGGGAAGTGCCGCACGGATATCTACCAATTCGGAAGGCATTGCTCCGATGATTGCAATTTTTTTGTTCATGGGGATCTTGTTCCTTTCGTTCAAATTGAATATAGTATAGCATATTTATCGGAAAATTGCAAGGGTGTTGTTATGCGACACATGTAAATCCATTTTCAAATGATGGAGTGGATTGCTCCGCCGAACGGCGATTGCGGTCAAGCTGGCTCAGCTTGGCGGAGATGAGACTGGTATCCATGGGAGAAAATACAAAAATGGATTTCTGTGCGTGTATGACAACATGCTTTCTGTTATGTAAGCAATAAAAAAGCCGCTCTGTTTGCATCACAGAACGGCTTTTTTATTTTAGAAAAGCAGTTATTTTTTTGCGGGATATGGCTGCTTTTCGTTGGTCAGTCCAACCAGATAATCCAGACTGACATGATAAAAAAGGGCTAATTTGATGGCAAGGTGCAGAGGGATTTCTCGTTCCATGCGTTCATATTTGGAGTAGAGAGACTGATCGCACATCAGATAAGCAGAGATTTGTTTTTGCGTCAAATCATGATCTTCCCGCAGGTCACGAATTCGCAATTGCATAGCATCACCCTTTTTTATTATATAATAGTACAAATAGTCCTATTGTGATAATGGACAGATAGTCCTATTTTATGCAGGGTAAGTTTGTGGAATTTGCGAATTGAAAATTAGGACTATTTGTCCTATAATAGAAGAAGAGGAAGAAGTGTGAAATTTTTCAGAAAGAATACAGGAGAGGAATGAATGCATTAAAATGGAAATCATAACATTGACAATTTTTCAATAATTGGAATTGCAATTTATTTTCTTCCATCTGTGATTGCATGTATGCGAAGAAGGTTAAACAAAGGGTCCATTTTTTGTTTAAATTTTTTCTCGGATGGACTTTTATTGGATGGATTGTTGCAATGGTATGGGCAGTAAAGGAGATAGGAAGCGATGCAGAATGATCAATCACTGCAAGTGGGTATTGTTTTTTCTGGTGGCATGGCAAAAGGAGCTTATGAAATTGGTGTAATGAAAGCCTTTCAAAAACGGACAAAGTTGCATATTGCAGCGATTTCATCTGCTTCGATAGGAACGCTGAATGCATATGCATGGCTATGCGGTAAAATATCAGATGCGGAACAAATTTGGCAGAATGTTTGTGATGAAACGATAGGAAAAACCTATCGAACATTGATTAAAAACAAAGGTATTTATGATTGGATTGATATCATCTGTGAAGAAACAGATTTCTTCCCTACTCCGCTCTATACGGTTTGCACGTCACCGAATGCATTTCAGCCGTATTATATTTTGTTGAATCAATTAGAATATGAAAAAAGAAAAGAATTTTTGAAAGCCAGCATTACAATGTTTCCAGTTATGTCGCCATATATAATTAATTATTTTTCATATTATGATGGTGCCATAATTGATAATACGCCACTTTTTCCGTTAATGCAATATGAACTTGATTGCATTATTGTGGTGCAATTTGACAATTACCAGTCGCCAGAATGGATTCAGCAGTTTTCCTGTCCACTTTTTTTTCTCAATCCACAAAAAGAATGTCATTGGAAGGACAGCTTTCAATTAAAAATGTCTATGGTTACAGAAATGATTTCTTGTGGATTTATTGCTGGAGAACATTTATTTTCCATGTTGGATTCACAAGAAGGGAAGAAAGAATCTTTGCAAATTTTAGCATCGCAATATAATTTTACAACAGCAGAGGATGCTTTTAGTGGAGATCGTATGATTCGAAAATTGAATCAATTGCATAAAAGAAAACATAAAAATAAAACTGGATTGTTTTGAATAAATCTTAAATAACAATCCAGTTTTATGTTATATTGAATTGTAACCGCACTGAATTAGAAGAAGTTTCAATTAGTGCGGTTTTTTTACAGGATATTATAAAATCCTGTATATGATTAATTGGTTATAGCAATCACTTTTATTTTTAAAATCCATATTCAGATATATTTTTCTGAACACTTTTGCTGACTTCTTTAGCTTTTAAATCAGAAACACAATGATAAAGTGCATTTGATAATTCCTTTAGTGAGCATTCCTTTATTTTACACCACGAATCAAGAACCTGTAGTGACAGATTGCGATTGCGTGTTACAGGTGATTTTAGTCCAAGTATGACAAAATCCGTTCCGCATAGGGGGTATGGTTTCAGTTCTTGAATCACAAATGACAGCTTTGTGTCATTTTCATATTCTTTTCCTGCTCCAATGTTATCCTCTGGCTCGGAAATCATTTCAGCCATAGGCAGTTTTTTTCTGAATAAATCGAGTACATCTTCCCTATAATCTTCATTTTTAATCAGATATCTGCAATTATGCCAACCGTTATCAAAATCCTCTAACATATGCTGGTATAGCAGTTTTGTATAATCCATATTCAGATATTCTGCCAAATCGACACCCTGTCCCCTATGCAATGAATCAATAACCACTTTCGCGGTCTCATCAGTGTGTAAGATCTTTTTGCATAGTGTATTTACTGTGTCAGAACGGTTGTCGGAGATAATGTGATAAACGGTATCGCATAGATCAAGATGCAGTTTATGCTGTTGTACCTGATGCAAAAAATCAAGAAGCATTGCGTCTGCATCTTCGATGGCACTGATACCTTGAACAGGACCTTCATTTAACAAAGCATCTATCACAAATGTAATAGAATGGAGTTCGTCTTCCATAAGTTTGCTGGTAAGAAGTGTTCTCACATCTGCCTTTTTATATACCTCTAATGCGGAATATGCAGCCATAACATCATTTTTGATGCCTTCCTTCAGTAGCCATTCCTTAATTTCTTTGCTTGTGGGTTCAAGATATTTTACTGCATGAATTCTGCCCCAGCCGTGTACATTTTTTGCTAAATGGAAAATCTCCGAATTGGCATTGCTCCAATGCTGCATGTTGAAGATTGCAAAAATTGTAAACTCATTGTTCCATCCGAGTGTTCGGATGATTTCTTTTATCTTTTCATCTGGTTCTGCAAAGACTTCTATCATTTCCATGCCGAATTTAATCAGCTCTCTGTCATTGCTCATCATGCAGTTTGCTGCAAACTGATGCAGATGATTGGGATTGATCCAATCCGTGTTATCATAAATGAAGCCTTCTAATTCATTGATCGTATTTAAAGCAGAGTTCTTTTTTGCAAATTCGGAAAGAATCTCCAACCCAAGATCAAAGTCGCCGTCGGAAACACTATGCAGAAGTGTTTCCAGTTTGGACATGAACTCTGCTGAAACCGCAGAATGCCCCATATGATAAATTGCGATGCCGTCCATTGCTCCATCTGCAAAGCGAACCTTATGCTCGGAATTATCTGATGGCAGGGAAAACGCCCTTGGCAATACGCCGTTAATTAAATTTTCCTTTATGATTTCATATATAGATTTTCCACCTTGTTTCATCATCCATCACCAATTTTCTACTTTTGTAATTATAGAAACCATATATTTCTGAATAAAATAATAGAAATATATGGTTTCTATGCAAATGACTTCTATTATATGGAAGGTGATTTATAGAACTGCAATCACTTCCACTTCCACCAATACGCCCTTTGGCAGGTCAGCCACGCCGACACAGCTTCTTGCTGGCTTATTGTCGCCCATTGCCTCTGCATAAACAGCATTGAATGCTGCAAAATCTCTTGCTACATCCTTTAAAAAGCAAGTGGTCTTGACGACATTGTCAAAGCTTGCACCAGCTGCCTTGAGGACTTCTGCCAGATTCTGCATAACCTGACGAGATTGTCCTTCGATATCCGTTGCTTCCACCGTGCCAGTTGCCGGATTGATGGCAATCTGACCGGAAGAATATAATGTATTTCCAACTTTCACTGCCTGTGAATAGGGACCAATGGCATCTGGTGCCTGTTTCGTATAAATAGTTTCCATAAAAAGAATTCCTTTCTGTTTTGTTTGTATTGGTGACTGAGAGACATTAGTCTACCAGCTTCAATCCTGCTTTTGTGAGAGCACCTCGAATTTCCTGAATGTGTGCGTAATCTCTGGATTCCAGTGTAATCCGTAAGAAACAGCCATTCACATCGCTGCCCTCGTTGGCACGTTCATGGTGAATGGAGATCACGTTTCCGCCCAAATCAGCAATAATCTGTGAAACCAACTTGAGCTGACCCGGCTTGTCCAGTAATTCAATGTTCAGGGTGCAGGTTCTGCCGGACATGAGCAAGCCACGTTTGATGACACGGGACAGAATCGTAACATCAATGTTGCCGCCCGATACCAGACAAATCGTTTTTTTGCCTTGAATCGGTACTTTGTTGAACATGGCAGCTGCTACGGAAGCGGCACCGGCACCCTCTGCAATCAACTTCTGACGTTCAATCAATGCCAGAATTGCAGCGGAAATCTCGTCATCGGTTACTGTGACAATTTCATCTACATACTGCTGCACATACTGGAAGGTGTGTTCGCCGGGTTCTTTGACGGCAATGCCATCTGCAATGGTAGATACACTATTCAGACATTCAATTTTGCCGTCTCGAATAGAATTACGCATACTGGGTGCACCGCTTGCCTGTACGCCATAGACCTTGATATTGGGGTTCAAGTTTTTGATGGCAAATGCCACACCGGAAATCAAACCGCCGCCGCCAACCGGTACAATGACCGCTTCCACATCCGGCATTTGCTCCAGAATTTCCAAGCCAATCGTACCCTGACCAGCAATGACATCCTCGTTGTCAAACGGGTGCACAAAAGTATAGTTTTCTTTTTCCTTCAGTTCTAACGCTTTTTGGTAGGCATCATCATAGACACCGTTGACCATGCAGACCTCTGCACCGTAGCTTTTTGTAGCCTCTACTTTGGAAATCGGTGCACCGTCTGGCAAACAAATCAGGGCTTTCATGTGATTTTTTGCAGCTGCCAGTGCGACACCCTGTGCATGGTTGCCGGCGGAGCAGGCGATGACACCCCTTGCCTTTTCTTCCTCTGTGAGTTGGGACATCATGTAATATGCCCCACGTACCTTGAAAGAGCCTGTAATTTGCAGGTTTTCTGTTTTCAAATAAATTTCGCTGTCTGGGTTGACCAGCGGTGCATGAATCAGATCTGTTTTGCGGATTACACTTCGCAAAACATGACTTGCCTTATAAATTTTATCCAATGTTAGCATGACGCTATTTCTGCTCCTTCCGTTGCTGCTGGCTCTTTCGTCAGCAGTGTATCAATAAACTGTCTGGCAGCACGGGCACTTCTTCCACACTTTCCCAGTGCAAACTGTTCTGCCTCTGCGTCCAGTTTTGCTGTATCCATTTGCAGACCTGCCTGTTTTGCCAGGCTGTGTACAATTTCCAGATACAGTGATTTTTGTGGTCTGGTATAGGTTACAGTCATTCCGAACCGTTCCGAAAGAGAAATTCGTTCCTGAACGGTGTCATTCTGGTGTTTATCGGAACCATCATCAAAGGTTTCCTTGACCAGATGGCGGCGGTTGCTGGTGGCATAAATGACTGTATTTTTCATCCTTGCAGCAATGCTGCCCTCCAGTGTTGCTTTCAATGTACCGAAATTCGGATCGTTTTCTGAGAATGTCAGGTCGTCAATAAAAAGAATAAATTTCAGCGGATTGCGGCAAAGATGCTCCATCATGCGTGGAATAAACCGCAGTTGGTCTTTGGTCAGCTCAATCAGCCGTAAGCCCTGTTCCCGATAGGCATTTGCAATTGCTTTGACAGTAGCTGATTTGCCTGTACCGGCATCACCGGCGAGCAGAACATTTGCTGCATATTTTCCGGCAAGCAGTGCCTTGGTATTATCAATGACAAGATTCCGTTCCCGTTCATAGCCGACCATCTGGTCAAGGGAAATCGGGTCAGGATAGTGAATGGGAATGATTTCCCCATTTGTATCCAGCGTAAACATATGATACTGGGCATATAATCCATAGCCGTGCCGGTCTATTGCAGCTACCCGCTCATGATAGGCAGATGCCAGATCAATTTTGCGGTTGTTCCACGTCGGCAAATCCGGAAAAAACGGCATTTCTGCCTGAAGCTGGGAGGCAGTCAGCATGGCGATTTTTTGAAACAAATGCAACTCTGTTTCCAAGCATTTTTTCATTGCTTCAGAAACTGATTCACCCGCTCCAATTCGCTGGACATAAACGGTTTCCTCCTCCAGTACAATCTTTTCTATATAGTCTGTCAGGTTATCTGTTGATGCATAGAGTGCTGCAACAATGGCACTATATGCACGAATTTGCTTTGCCATATCTTTGCGTTCGATATGGCAGAAGTCCATGAGTGCATGAATAACTGGATTTTGCTGTAAGCCACGGAACAGCACCAATGCATCCAGACCATACCCCAGTTCTTCTTTTAAGGTCATAAAAGGGTCATCCTCTTTTCCGTTGTGGATTTCTGCTGTTTCTTTCACAATAGAATGGCATTTTTATTCTTCCAGCAATGCCTCTGCTTCATATTCATTGCAAGCATGGTCACCAGCTCCAATGGTACAACGCTGTGTGGCATATGTCATGAAGCCGACATCATGTTCCTCATCCCATGTGCATTCTGCACCTATGCCGATACAGCAAAGCCCATCTTTTTGTTCGTTCATAATACAAATGGAGTACGGAGACAGCAGATCACGAAATGCTTGTATATCTGTTACATCCGGCATGATTTCCTGCATTTCTTCTGGTTCATATCCATACATTTCTTGCAGTTCTGCATATTGTTCCAATAAAGTGGAAAGCAGCAGGTTTAGAAGTGCTTCCTGATTTTGCTGAAGAAATGCAAATGTACGCAGATGGGCATCGGTGACCGTTTCCTCATCAATGGAAACATCTAAGTGCAATTCTTTTCCGAAAAATGTATTCCAAGTAGACAGAGAAATGGTGGTTTCATAGCCATATTCTGTTTTTTGAAAAATAGATTGTTTCATAAGATTTCCTTTTTCTGCATTTTGTAATTTTTTAGAAAAACATTATGTCGTTTTACCAGTTGCTCTTGTATGGAATCATAGCCACGCTTTTGAAAGAACGATTTTGCTGTAATGGAAGCATGTACAGTAATTTGTTGTACGCCCTGTTGCATGACGTATTGTTCCAGCTTGTCACAGATTGCAGTTGCAATGCCACAGGACTGGTGGGCATGATGTACATATAAACAATCAAGATATCCGGTTTGTTCTATATTTCCAAATCCTACAATCTCATTTTGAAAGATTGCAATTTGTGTAAAAGTGTGAAGAAATGTTTCATGCCATGACGCAGGTGCGATTGGAGCAGGAGCCCACGCTTGCAATTGTTCCGGTGTATAATCCTTTGCATTGACGATATGAACGGTCTGATAGAACAGTTGCCCCAACGCCGGCAGATCGGACGATTGATAGGCACGCAGCTGTAAGGCATTCTGCCAATCCATTGGTGTTTTGCTTACAGCAATTCGATGATTTTTGCAGTGCATTCTGTACAGGAGAGTGGTGTTACGCCTTCTTTTGCAAGGTCAGCTGTCCGATAGCCAGCTTCCAGATACTTGTCTACAGCGTCTTCAATTGCTTTTGCCTCATCCATCAGACCGAATGAATACCGCAGCATCATTGCTGCAGAGAGAATGGTTGCAATCGGATTTGCCTTGTTCTGACCAGCAATGTCCGGTGCAGAACCGTGAATCGGTTCATACAAACCACGTTTTGTGCTGCCCAGAGAAGCAGATGGCAGCATACCGATAGAACCGGTAATCTGGGAGGCTTCATCCGACAGAATGTCACCGAACATATTGGAAGTCACAACAACATCAAACTGTCTTGGATTCTTTACCAACTGCATCGCTGCATTGTCTACCAGCATATCGGTGCAGGTTACATCTGGATAATCCTTTGCTACCTCGTGGACGATTTCTCTCCACAGACGGGAGCTTTCCAGTACATTTGCCTTGTCAATGGAAATGACGTTTTTGTTTCGCTTCTGTGCGGTTTCAAATGCAACTCTGGCAATTCGCTCAATTTCCATGCGGCTGTAGCATTCCGTATCATAAGCTTCTTCGCCGTATTTACCGGTTCTTCTGCCCCGTTCCCCAAAGTAAATGCCGCCAGTCAGTTCCCGTACCATCATGATATCGAAGCCTTTGGCAACAATATCTTCTCTCAGCGGACAGTCGCCCTTGAGTGCTGGATAGAGTTTCGCCGGACGCAGGTTGGTAAACAGTCCCATCGCTTCCCGAATGCCGAGCAGAGCCTTTTCCGGACGCAGATGCGGTGGCATTTCATCCCACTTGGAGTGACCGACTGCACCGCCGACTGCACCGAGCAGGACACTGTCACTTGCCAGACAGCCGTCTACTGTTTCTTTTGGCAGCGGAATCCCTGTTGCATCAATGGCACAGCCACCGATGAGGTAAGGGGTACAAGTAAAGGTATGACCATACTTTTCGCCGATTTTTTTCAGGACAGCAACTGCACTGTCTACGATTTCCGGACCAATGCCGTCGCCTTTGAGTAACGCAATGTTATAATTCATGAGAATAGCTCCTTTTCCTTTGAATTTTAAGAGATTGCCGGTGAAAGTACCGGCGTTTTCTCCAGATACTTCTTTATTATACATCATATCGGTGTGAATTACAAGGTTTTTGCAAAAATTCCGTGATTTCCCGCCAAAAAACCGATGCAGCATCACACTGCATCGGCATTTTGTTTCCTGTTGAAAAGCTTTGTTGAACGTGCGTTCCATGGGAGTAACTTTATTGTAACTCCTTTTTAGATTTTACCGACTGTTTCTTGCCCTTGAGGGGATTGAACTGTTATCTTTTCATCTCACAACGGTGAGGGACTGTCAGCGGTGAGTCGCCGCCTTTTCCCGTATCGGAATCCAGATGGCACTTTCATAGTCGGAAGACTGCATGTCAATGGGTTTATCACTGTACCATTCTACACTGTATCCATCAGCAAGTTCGTAGCGTGGATTTCCCGGCAGCCATTCCTTGAAAATACGAGTATTGATGGTTTGCAGTGCAGCTGGCAGTGGCCCGACACAACGGAAGACTGCCCATGTGAAAGCCGGCAGCGTGTATAGCTCCATGCCGTCCGGCACAGCACCGCCGTCGTATTTTCCGGCAATCATATACCGAAATGATCCGTCATTTTTGACATCAATGCAGACGCCCAGTTGTCCGATTTTGCACCGAATCAAAGCTGCCATCCAATCAGTAGAATATTTCTGCTGCTGACAGTTTTGCATAAATTCTGACCAGAATAGCGGGATTTTCTCATAGGAATCTGTTTCCGAGAAAGTCTTTGAAAATCCGATTAGCGGTAAGGCTTCCATGTTTTGAATTGTGTAATCCATATCTGTTCCTCCTTGAATGGAAATTGTAATTTTCAGAGGCAGAAATGGACGAATATGCTCAGCATGGCTGCTAAGCTGACTGGGGGGGATGCCGTGAAATCGGGTAAAGGCTTTGGTAAAGCTCTCCGGTGTTTCATAGCCATACCGGAACGCTACATCAATCACTTTTTCCTTTTTTGCCAGCAAATCCAGTGCTGCCAGATACAGCCGACGGTTGCGTAAATATTCCTTGACAGAATAGCCTGTTACAATCTGGAATCCACGCTGAAAGTAAAACGGAGAGATGTGTACCGTTGCTGCGATTTCTGTTATACTAATATCCTCCAGCAAGTGCTGTTCCATGTAATCAATGGATGTCCGCAGTGCTTGCATCCATTCCATTTTCTCACCTCCTATTCTGATTATACCAGAACAGGTGAGGACTGTCCTGTCATTTTCTGCACGGTTTTGTCTGGTTTTACATTTTTATATTGGTTCCATAGACCGCTTCAAATGTATGCAGCAGTTCCTGCATAAGGGAGTCCAGATAGGCAACTGCACTATCATACAGTGTCTGTGATACACCGTAATATGCTTCTGCAATGCCAATGTCATTAACTTAGCCACTTGCCAAACGAGCCAGAATGTGCTAAAATATAA
>CAUDDP010000030.1 GCA_958448395.1 uncultured Oscillospiraceae bacterium
AGCTTTCACCAGCGGTTACAAACTGCTGTCCTACCTTGATGGTCGGACCATCTGGTACTGGTGTATCTTTGGTTGTGGTGGTGCTGGTAGAAGTTTCCGTGCTGGCTGTAGTTGTCGGCTTCGGTTTAACCGTTGTAGATGTTGTTGTAGTGTCCTTTGATACGGTTGTAGTAGCCGAAGATGTTGTAGTAGTATCCGGCGGATTGCCAACTACGATCTTCAGCCAATTGCCCTCATCTTCCAGACCATCTGGATACTGCACATCTGTTTTTCTGGAACTGCCCTCTGTGTAGGAACGAACAACACGGTTCATGTATTCTGCACCTACAACATTGCCATCCTTGTCCAGAACGTCCTGATGTTCCGTTGTATTGTACTTTACATAATAAACACCTTCCGGTGTGCCCTGTGCCAATGTAACATCAAATGTTGTCATCGGGTAAGCATCCGACTGACCACCCAGCCAAACTGGGAAGGATTTGCCGTCTGTAGAGTAACTTACTCTCAAAAGGTCATTGGTACCTGCAAGAACTTCTCCCTCTGGAACACTGGAATCATAATTATAAATGGTACCAGTTACCGTACGCATCGGATATGGACCTGAGTCAACTGTACCAGCATCCGGCACCTCATACGTATAGGTTGCTGTACCATCATCATTCAATGTCAAATCCAATACATATTCTTTTGTCACCTGTGATTCCGGTACGGGTGCTCTATACTTCTTGCCGCTGCTATCAATCAATGTCTGACCTTCTGTCCAATAGGTCAACGTGAACTTAACCTTATTCGGTCCAGCAGAGTAAACTTCCTTACCATAAGCAGGTTCCAATGCAATGGACTGATCAAAAAAGTCACATGTTCTGCTTGTGTATCTGTAACCCTTCTTCGGATTGTAAGAAAGCTGTGCCAGTGCGAATGGTCTTAATGTTGCTGTGAATTCCGTACCATCCGGCAGGGTATACGTTGCTTGTGCCACAGATTTACCATAGTCATCCTGTTTAAAAGACATGTACTTTTTATCAGAAGCTTCCCACATCATGCTAACTGTGGAGACATAGTCATCCAATGTCATCGTCTGGTCATCTACTGATAAATAAAGCCCTGCTTTAAAGGTGTAAGCACTGGAGGCCACATCATCTGTTGAGATATGGATCTCCGATTCCTTGTCCTCGGCTGTAACAATATGATACTGCAAACCATTGATGCATCCGTGATCGCCGGCTTCCACTGCAAGTGCAGGGAGTGCCGTCATCGGCAATGCAGAAACGGTCATTGCAGCTGCTGCAACCAAAGAAGCAATTCTTGTTCGTTTCTTCATGTTTCTTTTTCCTTTCTTTGCATTTACGCAATGTAGAATGTACTATTATCTGGAAAAGAAATTCTTTTCGGAAAGAATTTTCCCTGCCAGTATAGAACCTAAATAAAAAATACTGTTATTCACCGATCTGCGGCAGCTTATCAATCTGCATGATAACAAACTGTACCAAGATTTCGCTGTCCCGATCGTTTCTATTACCATCTGCATTGACATCCGCATTTTTACTTGCCTGATCAGAGAGGGTAATTTGTTTCGCCAAGAACTTATTCAGAGTAATGGCATCCCGCAAGTCTACCGTGCCGTCCAAATTGGCATCACCGTAGTTAACCTCATCATCATTGCCCTTAGTCGTGGTCGTAGTTTCTTCGCTCGTACTTGTTGTCGTAGTTGCGGTCGTAGTGGTGCCATCTGCAATTACTGTTACAGAACCATCGCTCAGCGTGGTATCATAAGTGGTAATATTACCATCTGCATCCACGCTTACAAAGGAAACTGTATCAATCTTTGTTTCAGAACCCGGTTTTGTTTCTCTTTCGATTGGCTGAATTTTGAACTCGGAAACATCGCCTGCCTTAGCAGTTTCATTCACAGTACCAGTAATGGTCAGGAATACACCATCCTGCTTCACCCAATATGTACTGTCGGTCAGACCGGTAGCCCAAATGACATCAACCAAACCAGCAGTTTCATAATTACAATCAAAGCTTGGTGCTTCTCCTGCAAATGCAGAAGACTGTTCATCCGAACCAGTTTCCGCAATGGTACCAGCCTGCACATTTGTAACCGTTACGATTGTGCTGTCATAGGCCAGTGAGAACTCACAGCCGCCCAGACCACCTGCCGGTACATTGCTCAGTGAAACCTGCAAAGCAAATTCTTCTCCAACCTTTGCGGATACCTTTTCAACAGATACCCCGATTTCTCCTGCTGCAAATACCGGATGGAATGCCAGTGCGGACGCAGTCATTGCAATTGCCAGAATACCTGCCATTGTTCTTTTCGTTTTCATTGTTTTCCTCCTTCTTTATTCGTATGACAGCGTTTAGACTTCATACCTTTTCGATGAAATACACATGATTCATTCTACGCTTCGGACAGAGCCGAAAACGTTTCGTCGAATTAGTACTATTATAGAATATTCCCACAGAAAAGTCAATACGTATTCAAAGTTTTTGTACAATTTCCAACAAGCAGGATGGGGAAAATTGTACATAATACCATGAAACTGCTGCTTTTTGTTTTTCTTCCCTAATACAACGATTTAGAATGCGTGCGAAATGTTTATGCCATGATTCCAGCACTTCCCCAAGTACATCACTTGCAATGTCTGTAAGCCGCTCTACCGTTTCACCGACAGCAATTTTTCTTAATGCTATCGCCCTCCCCATTCAAAAAGCAAATCACGCAGAGAACAAGCCTGCGTTTCCTGTTTTGCAACAGTTTTTCCGACGCTAACAGGAAATGTGTCTGCAACGCACACATTTATTATACCGTAATGTGGGGCGATTGTAAAGAGAAAAGTTGAATTTTTAGTAAAAATACATAAATATTTTCATGCTTTATAGTCATTTTGCCCAATTTCAAAAGCGTGAAAACGAAAGAAGCATAGCGGAATGCAATCCGCCATGCTTCTTAAATACAGATATTTACTTAAGCAAAAGTACTTATCTATTATTATAAATGATTTTATACCAGCTGAATCAGTGCCATTTCAGCCGCATCGCCCCGACGGGGACCGGTTTTAATAATTCTGGTATAGCCGCCCTGACGCTCTGCATAGCTCGGTGCGATTTCATCGAACAGTTTCTTGGCAACGCTTTCCTTTGTGACATATGACATCACCTGACGCTTTGCATGCAAATCATTGGTCTTTGCGATGGTGATCATCTTTTCAGCAACCGCACGTACTTCCTTTGCACGTGTAACGGTGGTTTCAATCTGTCCGTTTTCCAGCAGGAAGGTTACCATTGCACGCAGCATAGCCTTTCTGTGGTCGGTGGTTCTGCCCAGTTTTCTGCTACCCGGCATCGTATTTCACTCCTTTATCGTTGCATGATAAGGACAATTCCCTATCATGTTCCTTTTTCTTCGTTTCAGTCTTCGTCAGAAGACAGGTCAAACCCCAGTGACTGCAGTTTTTCCCGCACTTCGTCAAATGATTTCTTGCCGAGGTTCCGAACCTTCATCATCTCTTCCTCGGACTTATTGATCAGATCGTCTACCGTATTGATGCCCGCACGCTTCAAGCAGTTGAATGACCGCACTGATAAGTCAAGTTCCTCAATGGTCATCTCCAGAATCTTTTCCTTACCTTTCTCGTTCTTTTCCACAAGAACCTCTGTTATGCTCGATTCATCAGAGAGATCGACAAACAGTTTCAGATGCTCGTTGAGGAGATTGGCTGCCTGTGATATTGCTTCCTTTGCAGAGATGGTACCGTCCGTCCAGACCTCTAACGTCAGCTTATCATAATCGGTAACCTGTCCAAGCCGTGTGTCCTCGACCTGATAATTTACCTTTAATACAGGAGTATAAATACTGTCAACTGCGATCACATCAATGGGCGAATTTATCATTTGCTTATTGCGTTCCGCAGACACATAGCCTCTGCCCCGATCGATGACGATTTCCATGTAAAGCTTTGCATCCTTGCCGAGTGTTGCAATATGCATACCTGGATCGAGAATGTTCACTTCAGAATCTGTTTTAATATCGCCGGCAGTGACTTCGCATTCGCCTTCTGCTTCAATATAGATTGTCTTCGGCCCGTCTCCGTACAGTTTTGCCGTCAGACCTTTAAGACTCAGAATGATTTCTGTTACGTCCTCTTTTACACCGGGGATCGTAGACAGTTCATGGTGTACGCCATCAATTTTCACGGAGTTGACTGCGACACCGGGCAGCGAGGAGAGCAGCACACGCCGCAGGCTGTTACCAAGCGTAGTTCCATAGCCACGTTCCAGCGGTGCTAAAACAAACTTACCGTACTTTCCGTCACTTCGCAGTTCGACTGTCTCAAGTTCCGGCTTTTCAATTTTCTCCAGCATAAAAGCACCCTCCTATTACGCATTCGTTTCGTCTTTTGTTTCTTCGTCTTATGCGGATAATCGGCATTACTTGGAGTACAATTCGACAATCAGATGTGCTGCTACTTCGTAATCCAGATCCTCTGGAACTGGCATACGGGTAACAGTTGCACTGAACGCTTCCTTATTGGCATCCAGCCAAAGCGGAACGGTTCTGTCAGCAGTTTGTTCTACTACGTCCTTAAACTTCTGGCTGTCTCTGCTGCTCTCGTGCAGGGCAATGACATCGCCAGCCTTAACACGATAAGACGGAATATCGACTCTCACGCCGTTTACTGTGAAATGCTTATGCGTAACAAGCTGTCTTGCTTCTCTTCTGGTCAGTGCCAGACCCATACGGAATACAACGGAATCCAGTCTGCTTTCCAAGCAAGTTACCAGATTATCACCGGCCTTGCCTTCCATCTTGGTAGCGATTTCAAAGTAGTGATAGAACTGCTTTTCGCCGACACCATAGATGAACTTCAGCTTCTGCTTTTCCTTCAGCTGCATACCATATTCGGACAGCTTCTTACGGTTGTTGGCACCCGGATTCCGGTTGGATTCCTTGGAGATACCCATAACCATCGGGCTGATGCCCAAATATCTGCACCGTTTCAGGATTGGTTCTCTGCTTACTGCCATTTTCTTTACACCTCCTGTAAATTAGACACGACGTCTTTTCGGCGGACGGCAACCGTTATGCGGAATCGGTGTAACGTCCTTGATCATCTTGACTTCCAGACCGACCGTCTGCAATGCACGGATGGCTGCTTCTCTGCCGGCACCCGGACCCTTTACATAAACCTCAACGCTTTTCAGACCATGTTCCATTGCTGCCTTAGCAGCGGTTTCTGCGGCAGTCTGTGCAGCGAACGGGGTAGACTTTCTGGAACCTCTGAAGCCGAGTCCGCCGGAGCTTGCCCAGCTAATTGCATTACCCTGTGTATCGGTAATGGTAACGATGGTATTATTGAATGTAGACTGGATGTGTACAGCACCGTTTTCGATGTTCTTCCGCTCTCTCCGGCGTCTGATCACAACCTTCTTTCCCTTCTGCTGTGCCAAAACGACCCCTCCTTACTTCTTCTTATTTGCGATGGTCTTTACCGGACCCTTACGTGTTCTTGCGTTGGTCTTTGTCCGCTGGCCACGAACCGGCAGACCCTTCCGGTGACGAACGCCTCTGTAGCAGCCGATTTCAACCAGACGCTTGATATCCAGTGCTACGTTTCTTCTCAGGTCGCCCTCAACGATGCAGTGCTTGTCGATATAGTCACGCAGCTTTGCAACATCTTCTTCGGACAGATCCTTCACACGAGTATCCGGATTCACACCAGTCCCAGCCAGAATCTGATCTGCTGTACTGCGGCCGATTCCGTAGATATAAGTCAAGCCAATCTGTACCCGCTTATTTTTCGGAAGGTCAATACCTGCTATTCTTGCCATACTAATCGCACCTCCATTTAAAAGTTCAAAGCATTAGCCCTGACGCTGCTTATGCTTCGGATTTTCACAGATGATCATTACTTTGCCCTTACGCTTAATCACTTTGCATTTTTCGCAAATCGGCTTTACGGAAGGTCTTACTTTCATTGGTTTTACCTCCTTATTAGATAAACCGTTTTCTTTGCTTCTGTCGGATTTACTTGGCTCTCCAGGTAATCCGGCCTTTTGTCAGATCATAGGGTGACATTTCTACCGTTACCTTATCGCCCGGCACAATTCGGATATAATTCATCCGCAGTCTGCCAGACACATGTGCCAGAATCACGTGTTTGTTCTGTAATTCCACCTTGAACATGGCGTTCGGAAGGGATTCCAAAACAACGCCTTCCACTTCAATCATATCTTCTTTTGACACGCTGATACCCTCCCCGATTGGGTTCTATTGTGCGGCTGCAAATTCGTTCAGCCATGTACGAAGCCGTTTATCGGTCAGTGATGCCAATGCAATCACAGTACCGGTCTGCTGTACATGTTTTTTGTTCTTCCGTTTCGGTTTTGCAAGGGTTCTGCGTTTGCCGTTTGCCAGCCAGACGAACCGTTCGTCTGCTGCGACCACCGCAAAATACATCCCTGCATCCCGACCGGCAGTTGCAAGCACGATGCTGCCCTGCTGCCATTCCATACGGTTTCCTCCGTCACGGTCTTGTCAGAATGACAGGACCATCCTTTGTCACTGCAATTTCATGCTCGAAATGGGCGGAGAGACTGCCGTTGGCGGTCACCACCGTCCAGCCGTCCTTCAGAACCCGAACGGCATCTCCTTTTTGATTGATCATGGGTTCAATGCAGAATGTCATACCCGGCATCAGACGCACACCATGACCCGGTTTTCCATAATTCGGCACCTCCGGATCCTCATGCATTTCCCGTCCGATTCCGTGTCCGCAGTACTCTCTTACAATCCCGTAGCCTCGTTCGGAGCAATATGCCTCCACGGCATGACAAACGTCACCAAGCCTTGCACCGACCTGTGCCACTGCAATGGCTTCATAAAGACTTGCCTTTGTTGTTTCCAGCAAATCCTGTGCCTCCTGCGAAATATCACCGACCGGAAACGTTGCAGCATTATCACCAACGAAACCGTTCAAGGTTGCCCCAACGTCCACGCTGACAATATCGCCGGCTTTCATCACACGATGCCGATTTGGAATCCCGTGAATGACTTGCTCATTGATCGAGATACACGCACTTGCGGGAAACCCGCCGTATCCGAGAAACGTCGGGGTTGCACCGCAATGTACAATGAAATCATGCAGAATTTTATCCAGCTGATAGGTCGTCATACCCGGTCGGATGGATTTTCCTGCCAGTTCCAATGCCTGTGCGGCAACACGTCCCGCTTCTCTCAGTTTCTCCAGATCGCCTCTGGATTTAATGGTAATCATAAATTATGCACCTACCGCTGCCAGTGTCAACTTTGTCGTATCCGACAGTTCTTCCTGACCAACAACCGTATCCAGCTTACCCTGCTTTGCGTAGTAATCCTTCAGCGGTTCCGTCTGTGCATGGTAAACAGACAATCTGTCCAGAACGGTTTCCGGCTTGTCATCCTTTCGGATGATGGTAGCCGCACCGCACTTATCACAAACGCCCTCTACCTTAGTTGGCTTATACTTCACATGATAGGAAGCACCACAGCCTTCGCAGACTCTTCTGCCGGAGACACGTTCTTTAATCGTTTCATCCGGTACATAGATTTCCAGCACCTTATCAATGGTCACGCCCATAGCATCCAGTGCTTCGGCCTGCGGGACGGTTCTCGGAAAGCCGTCCAGAATAAATCCGTTCTTGCAGTCCGGCTGTGCAATGCGATCTTTCAGAATACCAATGACAATTTCATCGGAAACCAAAGCACCGCTGTCCATCGCTGCTTTTGCTTTCAATCCATATTCGGTACCATTTTTCACCGCTTCCCGCAGCATGTTGCCAGTGGAAATCTGCGGGATGGACAATGCTTCTGAAATGACCTCTGCCTGTGTGCCTTTTCCGGCACCCGGAGCACCTAAAAGAATCAAATTCATCGTATTTTCTCCTTATTCGAGGAATCCCTTATGATGACGCATCATCATTTCTGATTCCAATGTACGAACTGTTTCCAAAGCCACGCTGACAACGATCAGAATCGTGGTACCGCCCATTGCCAAAGAACTCAGGTTCGGGTCTGCCTTATTCATTGCAATCGGGAAGATGGCAATGACGCCAAGGAAGAACGCACCAACCAGTGTAATCTTAGACAGGACACGCTGAATATAATCGGATGTAGGCTTACCAGGACGAATGCCCGGAATGCCGCCGTTGCTCTGCCGCAAGTTATTGGCAATTTCAATTGGATTATACTGCATGGATACATAGAAGTAATTAAATGCAATAATCAAAACAAAGTAAATTGCTGCATAACCCCAGCTGTTGGTGTGGAAGAAGCTGATAAAACCATTATAAAACTTCTGCCAGCCGCCAGTCGGATCATCGTACATCGGCTTGAACAGTTCGATCGTACTCGGCAGGGACATGAAAGACATTGCGAAGATGATCGGCATAACACCGCTCATGCAAACTTTAACTGGAATGTGGGTGGACTGTCCGCCATACTGCTTTCTGCCAACCACACGCTTTGCATACTGAATTGGAATCCGGCGTTCGGAGTTGTTCATGAAAACAATAAAGGTAATCATTGCAATAAAGATCACCAGAACGGCCAGGGATTCAAAGAAATACCGCTGTGGATTTTCTCTTGTGAGTTCCACCAACGTGCCAAGCATGGTAGGAAACCGTGCTAAAATACCAGCAAACAACAACATGGAAATTCCATTCCCGATGCCCTTATCGTTGATGCGGTTACCCATCCAAACAACAATACAAGTACCAGCGATAAAGCTCAGAATAATGACACATGCCACAAAAATATTAGCGGCCTTAGAATCATAGGTTGTTACCGCTTCCATACTGTTTTTCAGCGTCAGATAATATGCAACGGACATAAAAACAGCCAAAGCAAGTGCCACAACTGCTGTGATTTTGTTCAGCTTTTTCTGCCCTTCTTCGCCCTCATCCCGCAGCCGTTCTAACGGCGGCAGTGCATAAGTAAGCAGCTGCATAATAATGGACGCATTGATATAGGGGGTAATGGACAGTGAAAAGATGGTTGCCTGGGAAAGTGCACCACCTGTCAAAATGTCCAGATATTCGAGGAAGTTACCATTTGTTGCTTTTTGTCCCATCCAATCGGCAACGACTGTCGTATCCAGGAAAGGAACAACAAGAGAACAACCAAGACGGAAGATGATGATCATGAATAATGTGTACAAAAGCTTCTTGCGAATGTCCTTGATACTCCAAGCATCTCTCAGCGTTTTAAACACATTACATCACCTCAGCTTTTCCGCCAGCCTTTTCAATTTTTTCAACTGCACTCTTAGAGAACTTTGCAGCCTTTACGGTCAGCTTTGTTGTCAATTCGCCGTTGCCGAGCACCTTAACGCCTGCACAAACCTTCTTTACCAGACCGGTTGCGATCAGCAGCTCTGTGTCTACAACGGTATCCTCTGCAAACTGATTCAGATCTGCCACATTTACAATAGCATAATCTGTACCGAAGATATTCTTAAAACCTCTCTTCGGAATTCTTCTTGCGATCGGCATCTGACCGCCTTCAAAACCGATTCGAACGCCGCCGCCGCTTCTTGCGTTCTGACCCTTATGACCCTTACCAGCGGTTTTACCGTTTCCGGAACCGTGACCACGGCCAACTCTTTTTACGTCCTTTACCGAACCTGCTGCCGGTGATAATTCGTGAAGTTTCATTCTACTGCACCTCCTTGTTTATGCTTCCTGCACCTCAACGAGGTGTGAGATCTTCTGAATCTTACCGAGGGTTGCCGCATTTTCCGGCTGTACGGTAACGTCGCCGATCTTCTTCAGACCCAGCGAATTTGCGGTTGCAACCTGATCCTTTTTTCTACCGGACAGGCTCTTTACCAGCTTGATTTGCTTTGCCATGATGCACCCTCCTTAACCTAAAATTTCCTTAACTGACTTGCCTCTCATTTCAGCAACCTCAGCTGCGGTTGCACAAGATGCCAAACCGTTGATGGTTGCCCGTACAACGTTGCACGGATTGTTAGAACGCAGGGACTTGGTACGAATGTCCTTAATACCTGCCACTTCAATCACGGCACGAACCGGACCGCCTGCGATAACACCAGTACCCGGTGCAGCCGGCTTCATCAGCACGCTGCCAGCACCGAACTTGCCGATGATTTCGTGCGGAATGGTAGTTCCCTTCAGCGGAATCTTGATGAGGTTCTTCTTTGCATCCTCAATGCCCTTACGGATAGCATCCGGAACTTCACCGGACTTGCCCAGACCGAAACCGATCGTACCGTTGCCGTCGCCGACTACTACGAGTGCGGAGAACTTCATGATACGGCCGCCCTTTACGGTCTTAGATACACGATTGATCGAAACGACCTTTTCGGTCAGTTCCAAGCTGTTCGGATCAATTTTTGCCAAAGTAATCCCTCCTTTAGAATTTCAGTCCGCCTTCACGAGCACCGTCTGCGAGTTCCTTCACTCTGCCGTGATAGAGGTAACCGCCTCTGTCGAAAACGACTTCTGTGATGTTCTTTGCGAGTGCACGTTCTGCGATCATAGTGCCAACCTTACGAGCAGCTTCTGTGTTGCCGCCGGTGCCTTCAAAATCCTTATCCATGCTGGATGCAGATGCCAGGGTGACACCGTTTACATCGTCGATCAGCTGTGCATAGATATGCTTTGTGGAACGATATACATTCAGGCGAGGACGTTCAGGAGTACCGGAAATCTTCGCACGAACTCTTGCGTGTCTTTTTGCTCTGGCTTTATTGCTGTCTGCCTTTTTAATCATAGCAATTTAACTCCTTTCAATTACTTTTTGCCCTTGCCGGCTTTACCTTCCTTGCGGATAATGTGTTCATTTTCATAGCGAATGCCCTTGCCCTTATACGGCTCTGGCGGACGCTTTTCCCGGATTTCCGCTGCATACTGTCCAACTGCCTGCTTATCAATACCGCTGACAACAATGGTATTCGGCTGTGGTACATCCAACTTAATGGCATCGGTTTCCGGAATATTCACCGGATGAGAGAACCCAACGCTCAGAACGACTTCCTTGCCCTTCTTTGCAGCACGGTAGCCGACACCCTCGATGATCAAGGTCTTGCTGTAACCGTTGGTTACGCCCTCTACCATGTTAGAGATAAGGGTTCTGGTCAGACCGTGCAGGGATCTGTGTTCCTTGTCATCGGTCGGACGGGTAACGGTGATGACACCGTCTTCAATTGCAATGCCCAGTTCCGGGGAAAACTGCTTGGAGATTTCACCCTTCGGTCCTTTTACGGTAACGTGATTGTTTTCGCATGTTACGGTTACGCCGGCTGGGACACTGATCGGTTTTTTACCTATTCTTGACATTCCTTGTGTCCTCCTTACCAAACATAAGCTAAAACTTCGCCGCCAACATTCAGTTCACGGGCTTTCTTGTCTGTCATGATACCCTTAGAAGTAGAAACGATCGCAATACCCAGACCCTTTCTTACCTTTGGCATATCTGCACAGCTGGAATAAATCCGCAGACCCGGCTTGGAAACTCTGCGGAGACCGGTAATCACCGGTGCCTTGCTGTCTGTATATTTCAATGTAATTCTGATAATGCCCTGCTTGCCGTCTTCCACTACCTGAAAGCTCTTGATATAGCCTTCGTCGAGAAGGATCTGTGTGATTGCCTTCTTGACATTGGAAGCCGGAACGTCAACGGTGGCGTGTTTTGCGGAGCTCGCATTCCGAATTCTTGTCAGAATGTCTGCTATTGTATCAGTAATCTGCATACCAATGACCTCCTTTTCGTAATGCTTCTTTTACCAGCTTGCTTTCTTAACGCCCGGAATCTTACCCTCATGTGCCAGATGTCTGAAGCAAACACGGCAAATGCCGTATTTTCTCAGATACGCATGTGGTCTGCCGCAGAGCTTGCAGCGGGTGTAAGCTCTTGTGGAGAATTTGGGAGTCTTCTGCTGCTTTAATTTCATTGCCTTCTTTGCCATGATCGTTCCTCCCTGCTTACTTAATGAACGGAGCACCGAGCAGTGTCAGCAGCTCCTTTGCTTCTTCATCGGTCTGTGCAGTGGTAATGAAATTGATATCCATTCCTCTGACCTTATCAATCTTATCATATTCGATTTCCGGGAAGATCAGCTGTTCCTTAATACCGGTGGAATAGTTGCCCTTACCGTCGAACGAATTGCCGTTGATGCCTCTGAAGTCACGAACACGCGGGAAGCTGACATTGAACAGCTTGTAAACGAATTCATACATCTTTTCGCCACGCAGAGTTACTTTTACGCCGATCGGCATACCTTCCCGCAGCTTAAAGTTTGCAACAGATTTCTTTGCTCTGCAAACAACCGGCTTCTGTCCGGTAATAATGGACAGGTCGTTCATAATTGCATCGATTACCTTTGCATTATCCTTTGCCTCGCCAGCTGCCACATTGACAACCACCTTGTCCAGCTTCGGAATCTGCATGACATTTTTGTAACCGAACTTCTTCATCATTGCAGGAGCAACGGTGCTGTTATAATAATCTTTCAACGTAGACATATCGTTTCTCCTTTACTCAAAAGATTTGCCGCACTTCTTGCAGACACGCAGCTTCTTATCACCTTCTACAACGTGGCCGATTCTGGTCGGCTTGCCGCACTTCGGGCAAACGAGCTGCACCTTGCTGGCATACAGAGCCCCTTCGGTTTCCACGATGCCGCCGCTCTGACCCATTCTGGTCGGCTTGACATGCTTTGTGATCTTGTTGAAGCCTTCTACGATAACCTTGCCTTCCTTCGGGCTGACAGCAACGACCTTGCCTTCGAGTCTGCCCTTGGACTTATCGGTTACGTCCTTGTACTGGTAAATATCCTTACCGGTCAGCAGTACGACGGTGTCACCTGTTTTTACATGTACCTTACTCATTATGACACCTCCGAATTAAAGTACTTCCGGTGCCAAGCTCAGGATCTTCATATAATCCTTATCACGCAGCTCTCTGGCAACCGGCCCAAAGATACGAGTACCCTTTGGGTTCTTATCTTCCTTAATAATAACCGCAGCATTTTCATCAAAGCGGATGTAAGTGCCGTCTTCTCTACGCAAGCCCTTTGCAGAGCGTACGATAACAGCCTTTACAACATCGCCCTTCTTTACAACGCCGCCGGGTGTTGCTTTCTTAACAGAAGCGACTACGACATCACCAATGTTGGCATACCGTCTCCGGGTACCGCCCAGTACTCTGATGCACATCAGTTCTTTCGCACCGGTGTTGTCCGCAACCTTCAAATACGTTTGCATCTGAATCACAGCGAGTTCCTCCTTTCGGAAACGTCCCTCTCAGAACGAACCGTTTTTTCTTCGTTCGTCAATTACTTAGCCTTTTCGATGATTTCCACAACACGCCATCTCTTGTCCTTGGACAGCGGACGAGTTTCCATCACTTCTACACGATCGCCGATCTTGCAGGCATTGTTTTCATCATGTGCCTTCAGGCGAACGGTTCTCTTTACAATTTTCTTGTAAAGTGGGTGTTTTACATTGTCGACGATTGCTACAACGACTGTCTTATCCATCTTGTCGCTTACAACTCTGCCGACTCTGGTTTTTCTCAAATTTCTCTCAGCCACTGTAAAACCCTCCTCTTAGTGCTGTGCAGACTGAAGTTCCGCAGCACGGAGTGCAGTCTTAACACGGGCAATATCCTTCTTTACTGCCTTGATGCGAGCTGTATTTTCAAGCTGATTTGCAGCAAGCTGAAAACGAAGGTTAAACAATTCTTCTTTCAGATCCACCAGCTTTTCATTCAGTTCATCAACCGGCATTGCTCTTACTTCTGATGCTTTCATGCTTGCTCGCCTCCTTCAGCCTTTACAAACTTACACTTAATCGGCAGCTTATGCATCGCAAGACGCATTGCTTCTCTTGCAGTTTCTTCCGGCACGCCAGCGATTTCAAACATCACTCTGCCCGGCTTTACGACTGCTACCCAATATTCCGGAGCACCTTTACCGGAACCCATTCTGGTACCGGCTGGCTTCTTTGTTACCGGCTTATCCGGGAAAATCTTAATCCAAACCTGACCGCCACGCTTGATGTAACGTGTCATAGCGATACGGGCAGATTCAATCTGATTCGAGGTGATCCATGCCGGCTCCAAAGCCTGCAAACCATACTCACCGTTGCTGACAGTAGAGCCTCTGTAAGCCTTACCTGTCATCCGTCCTCTGTGTACACGACGGTATTTTACTCTCTTCGGAAGCAGCATTACTGTTTACCTCCTTCTTTTTTTTCGCCACGACGGAAGCCACCGTTTCTGCGATCACCGTTCCGGTTGTCACGACGTCTTCTGTCGTCTCTGCCGCCACGGTTGTTGTCACGGGACTTTCTCTCTACCTTTTCTCTCTGCTCAGCCGCTCTTGCAGCATCGCCCTTGAGTACTTCACCCTTATAGATCCAAACCTTTACGCCCAGACGACCATAAGTGGTGTGTGCTTCTGCCGTACCATAATCAATATCTGCACGAATCGTTTGCAGCGGAATGGTACCTTCGTGATAGCTTTCAGAACGTGCGATTTCTGCACCGCCCAGACGACCGGAAACCTTTGTCTTGATACCCTTTGCACCGAGACGCATTGCACGACCGATTGCCTGCTTCATTGCACGGCGGAAAGAAATTCTGTTTTCCAGATCCAGTGCAATCTTTTCTGCAACGAGCTGTGCATCCATATCCGGCTGCTTTACCTCAACGATGTTGACGTAAACCTGCTTATTCATCATCTTTTCCAACTGTGTGCGGAGCTTTTCGATTTCTGCACCGCCACGGCCGATTACGATACCCGGCTTTGCACAGTGGATGTGGATTCTTACCTTATCTGCAAACCGCTCAATTTCAATCTTCGGAACACCTGCTGCATACAGATTCTTCTTAATAAACTTCCGAACGTTGAAGTCTTCTACCAGCGTATCGCCGAAGTCAGCCTTGTTCGCAAACCAGCGAGAATCCCAATCTTTAATCACACCAACACGAAGACCGTGCGGATTAACCTTCTGGCCCATATTTTAACCTCCTTGGGATTATTCTTCTTCTTTCAGAACAATGGTGATATGCGACGTTCTCTTATAAATCCGAAATGCTCTGCCCTGTGCTCTCGGCTGAATCCGCTTCATAATCGGACCCGGTGTTGCATAGCATTCGGCAACGTAAAGTGCATCCTTGTTCATGCTGAAATTATTTTCTGCATTTGCCATAGCGGACTTCAAAAGCTTTTCCAGAATCGGGCTTGCTGCTTTCGGTGTGAGGTCCAAGGTTGCCAGTGCAACATCCACCGGCTTATTTCTGATCAGATCCAAAACGATCTGTACTTTTCTCGGAGAAATGCGAGCATTTCTCAAATATGCTCTTGCTTCCATTTGAACGCCTCCTTCCAAAATTACTTCTTGCCGTTATTTGAAGTCTTCGAACCAGCATGACCCTTAAAGGTTCTGGTCGGTGCAAACTCGCCGAGCTTATGACCTACCATATCTTCTGTTACATAAACCGGAACATGCTTGCGACCGTCATGCACTGCAAAGGTGTGTCCGACAAAGTCAGGGAAAATTGTGGAAGACCGGCTCCAAGTCTTGAGAACTTTCTTCTCACCGGTTTCGTTCATTGCCTGCACTCTTTTCAACAGGACTTCCTGGACAAAAGGTCCCTTTTTAATACTTCTGCTCATGAAATGCTCCTCCTTTCCCCTTACTTGCCGTTACGACGCTTTACGATATATTTATCAGAAGCCTTGTGCTTCTTTCTGGTCTTATAACCCAGAGCCGGTTTACCCCAAGGTGTAACAGGTCCCGGACGACCAACTGGTGACTTACCTTCACCACCGCCGTGTGGGTGGTCATTCGGGTTCATAACAGAACCTCTGACGGTTGGTCTCCAGCCCTTATTCCGCATACGGCCAGCCTTACCATAGTTTACATTCTCGTGATCCACATTGGAAACCTGACCAATAGAAGCACGGCACAGAACGGAAACCTTCCGCATTTCGCCGGATGGCAGACGAATCAGTGCGAATGCACCTTCCTTACCCATCAACTGTGCGGTATTGCCAGCACTTCTAACCAGCTGTGCACCCTTGCCCGGATAAAGTTCAATCGCATGAATAAACGTACCAACCGGAATATCTGTCAATGCCAATGCACAACCCGGCTTGATATCAGCGTCAGAACCAGAGCGAACCACATCGCCAACCTTCAGCCCTTCCGGAGCGAGGATGTAACGCTTTTCGCCGTCTTCATACTGTACCAATGCGATAAATGCACTTCTGTTCGGATCATATTCCAGCGTCAGAACGGTTGCATTCATCGCATCCTTGTTCCGCTTGAAATCAATCACACGATACTTTCTTCTATTGCCGCCGCCTCTGTGGCGAACGGTGATTCTACCATAGCTGTTACGACCCGCATTTTTCTTCAGCGGTTCCAGCAAGCTCTTTTCCGGTGCAACCTTGGACAGACCGGAGTAATCGGTTACTGTCATCCCTCTGCGAGACGGGGTTGTCGGCTTGTAGCTCTTAATAGCCATTTATTTCACTCCTCAAATGCTCATTTGCGGGAGCACGACTCCCATACGTTCTCAGTCAATCAGCTGAGATTAAAACATACCATCAAAGAATTCAATAGAACCCTTCAGCTTCTTGCCATCCTTGCCTGTCTTTGTAGTTTCCGGATTGATGGTGATGATTGCCTTCTTATAATCTGCCTTCTTGCCAACGAAGCGGCCAACCCGCTTTGCCTTACCGGTGCAGTTTACGGTATTTACCTTAACAACCTCTACATGGAAGAGGGCTTCGGCAGCCTGTGCAATTTCAATCTTGTTTGCATCCTTGGCAACCTGGAACGTGTACTTGCTTTCCTGCATGTTATCCACGCTCTGCTCGGTGATCATCGGCTTCAGAATAATATCCTGCGGTGCTTTCACTTTGCATACACCTCCTCAATTTTTGCCACGGCATCCTTGGAAACGATAAACTTATCGTGGTGCAGAATGTCATATACATTCAGTGTGTTGCAAGCAGCTGTTTTTACGCCCGGAATGTTTGCTGCACTCTTTACCAGCTTCTCATCCTTTTCGGTAGTTACCAGCATTGCCTTGCCGTCCACATTCAGTGCCTTCAGCATTGCAACAATGGTCTTTGTCTTATAGCTGTCTGTTGTCAGGTTATCCACAACAATCAGATTGCTGTCCAGCAGCTTTGTGGAAAGTGCGGACTTCATAGCCAGTCTCCGCAGCTTCTTATTCAACGTGTAACGATAATCTCTCGGCTTCGGACCAAGTGCGACGCCGCCGTGTGTCCACTGCGGTGCACGGATGGAACCCTGTCTTGCATGGCCAGTGCCCTTCTGTCTCCATGGCTTTCTGCCGCCGCCCCGAACCTCAGAACGAGTCAGAGTAGACTGTGTGCCCTGCCGCTGATTGGCAAGATAATTCACAACCATGGCATGCATTGCGGATTCATTCGGCGTAATTCCGAACACAGCATCTGCAAGCTCGATTTCCGAAACCTGCTGGCCTGTCATATCAAAAACTGAAATTTTTGCCATTTGTGTTGCCTCCTTCCTTTACGCCTTTACGCTGTCAACAATGGCAACGATGCCGCCCTTCGGGCCCGGGATCGCACCCTTGACTGCGATGAGATTGTTTTCTACATCAATCTTTACAATTTCCAGATTCTGTACTGTCACAGATTCTGCACCCATGTGGCCTGGCATACCCTTGCCCTTATAAATACGAGACGGGGAAGAACAAGCACCCATGGAACCAGCCTGTCTGTGTACCGGACCAGTACCGTGTGTTTCCTTCAGTCTGTGCTGGTTATGCCGCTTAATTGCACCAGCAAAACCCTTACCCTTGCTGGTACCGCTGACATCCACGCTGTCACCGACTGCAAATGTATCTGCCTTTACAACATCGCCGACCTTCAGGTCGTCGCTGTTTTCCAGACGAAATTCTTTCAATGTTTTCTTCGGAGCAACATCAGCCTTTTCAAAGTGCCCCTTCATCGGCTTGTTGAGTCTCTGCGGCTTTACATCGCCGTAGCCCATCTGTACTGCTGCATATCCGTCATTTTCTGCTGTCTTCTTCTGTACGATAACGCACGGACCAGCTTCTACAACGGTAACCGGAATGACCTTGCCATTTTCGTCAAAAATCTGTGTCATACCGATCTTCTTACCGATAATTGCCTTTTGCATTTTTGCATTTCCTCCTGTTGGTTATTGGTTGATCTTACATCAACTTGACCGAACGGTACTGCCATACCGTTTGTTCAGAACTTACTTGAGTTCCATTACGATGTCTACACCTGCTGGAATTTCCAGCTTCTGCAGCGCCTCAGTGGTCTTCTGTGTCGGGCGGATCACATCAATCAGCCGCTTGTGTGTACGCATTTCAAACTGTTCACGGCTGTCCTTGTACTTATGCGTTGCACGCAGAATGGTGATGATCTCCTTGTCTGTCGGGAGTGGAATCGGTCCGGATACGCTGGAACCGCTTCTCTTTGCAGCTTCTACAATCTTTGCAGCAGCAGCATCTACTGTTGCGTGCTCATAGCCCTTAATCTTAATTCTGATCTTTTCGTTGACTGCCATTTTTCTCTCGCCTCCTTGCTGGTATTGGGGGCAGCAGGATTTTTTCGCCACGCTGCCGGGTGTTTCCGTGCGGCAGCATATAAAAAGCTCGGAATCCGCAAAAATCGGTATTCCGAGCTGGTTTTGACACAAATCTGTCCTTTACGCAGTATGCACCACTGCGTAAACAAATCAACCACAGACTGTGTTATATCCTGATTCGCCCGGTTTTAAATCGGACATACTCCATGAAAATTACCCGACATACCGCCGGCAACCTTTCACTTCACCGCATATCTATTGCAATCACGCAAAAAGTATTATAGCACATTCTCAGACAAATTGCAATAGGCAAGCCCCATTTTTTTCGGTTTATTTTGTAAATTTTTTATGTACGAGCAGCCGGTTCCGGTTCTGCCGCCAACGCATCCAATCCAAGGGCATCCATATAAACAGCCCGCATAATCTGATCGGTTTCCGCCTGATAAAAAGCTTCTACCGACCGTTGATTGTATGCACCCATCCGCTGCCGCATTCTTTTGTCTTCTGAAAGCGTTTCAATGGCGTGTGCAAATCCCTCTACATCAGATGGGGCACAAGAGAATCCAGTTTCTCCAGAGAGTGAATAATCCTGAATCCCATGAACATTGGATGTTACAAGCGGCAAGCCGGCTTCCATTGCCTCCAAGGCAGCCATTCCAAGGCCTTCCCGTTTTGACGGAAAGCAGAAAATATCAGCAGCATGGAGCAAATCGCAAATATCCTGTCGGTAACCAAGAATCCTGACACGATCAGAAAGGTGCAGATGATGGGCAAGTTCTTGCAGAAAATCGGCTTCGCTGCCCTTTCCACACAGTATGTAATATAACGGAAGTTGTGGAAGACGAGCCATTGCCTGTAAAATCACACGATGATTTTTGTTGCGGTTGAGTTCCCCAACAGAAATCAACAAAATGGAATCCAGCGGCAGTTCCAATGCTTCCCGTACTTCTTCCCGGCTGCGGTTAGAAAACCGATATTTCCCCGGCTTTAATCCGACCCCCGGAATCCGGACAATTTGTTTTGCTGGCATCTTTCTGGTGGCACGGTCATAGTCCTCACTGTTAATGGTGATCAGCACATCTGTTTTTTTCGCATAGTGTTTTTCGACCGGATAAAAAAACAGCCAATTCCAAAGAGGAGAACCTTTGTAGAAATGGAAGCCATGTGCCGTATAAAGCACAGGAATCTGAAATGCAGCGGCAGCTTTCCGACCATACATCCCGCCGACCGGCGTATGGCAGTGAATACAATCAAACGATACCGCTTTCAGCAAAGCCAGCAGCTGCCGATAGGCGGCACGATTTTGCCACAGGTGAAACGGACTGCGGGCAAAATCAATCTGGTGACACGTTACACCGAGTGCAGTCAGTTCATTCCGGAAAGCGGCAATTCGCTGTGGCGAGGTATTATTGCCCTGCAAGAAATTACAGGCAACATAAACATCACAGTGCATTTTTCTCAGCATCCGAATGTTTGCTATATTAAATTGATCCTGCATGGAAGCGACCGTGGAGAGCATCAAAATCCGTTTCATACAGCTATTTCCTCCTTTTCTTTTTCTCATATTACACTTTATTATACCATACTCGTGCAATAGAATCAACTGCCGCCGGCAAAAAAATTCTATCCTCTGCAAACAGCGGATAATTTTGCAAAGCCGGTTCATACTATTATCGCTACTAAGCCAGAAACAAAACGAAAGGGAGCGGCCAACGTGGGTACTATTTTAATACGAGCACTGATTTTATATTTTGTTGTCATTTTCTCTGTACGTCTGATGGGAAAAAGACAGCTTGGCGAATTGCAGCCTTCCGAGCTGGTCATCACCATTCTTATCTCCAACATTGCCACTTTGCCGCTGGAAGATACGTCTATTCCCCTGCTGCCAGGAATTTTGCCGATTTTATCCATGGTCTGCTTTGAGGTCATTACCTCTTGGTTTGCATTAAAAAGCCGCCGCTTGCGGCGAATCCTCTGCGGAAGCCCAAAGATCATCATTCGCAATGGACAACTGGAACAGGACACCCTGCGGGAGCTTCGCTTTTCCATTGATGATCTGATGACAGCACTGCGAAACAATCAGGTTTTCTCACTGGAAGAGATTCAGTTTGCCATTGTCGAAACAACTGGCAGTGTCTCGGTCTATTTAAAAAAGGAAAATCAACCATTCACATTAAAAGATATGGACTTGCATCCCAAAACTATTGATCCGCCCGTCACTTTGATTTCAGATGGAAGGATCAGCCACACCGCTCTGCACAGCTTAAAAAAAGAAAACAGCTGGCTGACAGCAGAATTACAACGTCGGCATTTACAGGCAAACGAAGTCTTTTTGCTGACAGCTGATCAGAATGGTGTCTGCACCTGCATTCCAAAGAAAAAAAAGGAAAGGAGTCGTTCCCGATGACACGATTTAAAATCAGCCTTGCCATCTTACTCCTGCTGCTGTTGCTCAGTGCCGGTTCTGTGGTAGCAGTACGACACGCTGGAAATACAATACTGGATGCAGTAGAGCAGTTGGCAGCATCGGAAAATCCAGATGTTGCACAATGTGAGACAATCGAAGCAATTTGGGAGAAAGCAGAACCGTGGCTGCTGCTGACAGTACGACGAGATAAAATCATGGACACTTCCAATTATATCTATCGTTTAAAACCAATGCTGGAATCCAACTGTGATGAGTTTACTGCCGAACTCAAAATTCTGCAAAGCAACCTTGAATTTCTCATGCAGGAAGACGGATTTTCTCTTCAGATGCTGCTATAACGCACAAAAATCCATTTTTGTATTTTCTCTCCCCAATACCGTTAGCCCCTTCTGCCCAAATAATATAAGTCCAACAAAAATCAAACCGCCCCCAGAAGATCCGTCTCTCTGAGGGCGACTTCGCATATATTGATTTTCCAGACAAAAAGGAATGATCTTATTCAAATTCCCGAATGGCAACTTTGGCTTTGGTGACGATATTCTTATCGTTTTCATACGTCAGAATATTAGAGGCATGTCCGATATCTACCCAGCGGATTTCTGCAATTTCCTCCACCTGTGGAACAAAATCATAATTTTTTGCTCTTGCAATAAAATAGACAACCGTCTTTTGGGTGTCCCGTTTTGGAAAATAAGAAACCGTTTCCCGAAATGTGGGATCAATCATCACATCAATTGCAGTTTCCTCTTTGATTTCCCGTTTTGCCGTTTCCACTTCGGTTTCCGAACCCTCTACATGTCCCTTCGGGAACGACCAATGCCCGCTGTTCACATGTTTAATCAGCAAAATTTCAATATTCCCATGGGATTTTCGATACACAATCGCACCACAGGATTTTTCATGCATCATAAAAAGCGACTCCTTTCTAAAATGATACGGTTCTCTTTTAGTATAGCATAATTCTGAAAATTTGTCTATAGGCGAACAGACATGAATTTTATTTCTTAAAAAAGTTAATGGTTATCTTCACAATAAAAATTTTCGTGCAAAGCAGTTTTTTCTTTCATTTTTGAAAAAAATTTCTGATTTTGCATTTACGTTTTCCGAAAAATATGATACAATAGAGAAAAACAGATCAAATAGACGGTTTTCCTGCCGTCTAACAGGAGGCGTTTTCTTGAACCAGATTCTTCGTCCGGATCCTTATGATCCATTCTCCAACCCCACACAGCACCGCACTTACGCATCCCACTACCGTTCCATTCTACCACAAATCGAACTGCCCGGCTATCAAATCCCACTTTCCCCCACCAAACAGGAGCGGAAACGAATCCGGCACTATTTCAATGCCGTCGGATTCGGTTTCTTTGCCCTCTTTTTCTTTGTACAGATCGCAGCCATGCTGCTCATGTGGCTGTTTGATTTCATTTTAGGGCTTTCCGGCAATCCGATTGATCCCGATACGTATATAGAGCAATCTTCCATGTTAATCGCACTGAACGGTCTGATTTTTCTGACTGCCAATACCAGTGTCGCCAGTATCGGCTGCCGAGCAACAAACATCCCTATCCGCAGCTTTTTCCGAACCGATCAGTTTCGCTTTTCAGACGTTCTTCCCTACTTATTCATCGGCATTTTTATTCAGTGCATCACCGGCTATGCTGCCAGCTGGATTACTGCTCTGCTGGATCAAGGCGGTATTACCGCATATGAGCCGAATATTGACTACTATGGCACGGGGACTGCCATTGCAGCAGAAATTCTATATAGCTGCCTGATTGCCCCCATCACAGAAGAACTGCTCTACCGTGGCTTTGCACTGAAAAATCTCTCCCGTGTCAGCCAGCACACTGGCATTCTCCTGACTGCATTTCTCTTTGGTTTAGGTCATCAAAATATTGCACAGTTTGTTCTTGCCTTTCCGCTTGGCATTTTTCTCGGTGCCATTACAGTACGGCACAACTCGATTTTGCCTGCAATTTTTGTGCATATTACAGTGAATACCGTTTCCACGATATTTGACCTTGGCTACACTTGGATTACAGAAGGAAACCTGCTGTATGCTTTTGATCTCTATGGCAATCTGCTCTATCTGCTGATTGCACTAATTGGTGGGATTCTGTTTATACGGCATCTTAGAAAATATACGCTTCCAAAAAACACACCGGCTCAAAGTCTGCGTGGGAGCAGAATCTTACTTACCTCCCCTTGGCTGTTAGCGGCAATCGCTGTAAATTTATTGATCGCAATTACTGCGATTCAATCCGCCTCAGCTGTTTAAATCAAACAGATACAACCTAAAAAGCTGTTATACCGTAATGCATCCACCTGCTCGGTATAACAGCTCTTTATTTACCGCTGCAATATTTTTTATAATATAAGTTCGACGAGAATGCATTCTACCGCTGCCAATCACAAACTGTGCCGGCAG
>CAUDDP010000031.1 GCA_958448395.1 uncultured Oscillospiraceae bacterium
GGCAACAAAGGCGATGGCTCTTTAATGGACTACGGTGTTACTTATGACGAAGTGCCGCTGCTATCGGATGGTACACCAAATTACGATGCCATTCCGGAAGCTGTAAAAGGTGCAAAGGTTGCCTATATCCAGCGTTCAAGAGGATATACCCTCCGTCCAGCATTTACTATTGCTCAAATTGAAAAAATGGCACAGCTTGCACGCAGCAGCAATCCGGGAATCATTGTCATGGTAGACAACTGCTATGGCGAATTTACAGACTGCTCAGAACCTGTGCAACATGGTGCAGATTTGATGATTGGCTCCATGATTAAAAACGTCGGCGGTGGAATTGCTCGTACCGGCGGCTATATCGCTGGAAAAAAAGAATTGGTGGAACTATGTTCCTACCGTTTGACCTGCGTTGGCATGGGGAAAGAAATTGGCTGCACACTGGATATGAATCGGGAATTGTTTCTTGGTTTCTTTCATGCACCAGATGTCACTGCTAGTGCATTAAAAACAGCGGTATTTGCTGCTTCCCTCTTTGAATTGCTCGGATTTGCCTGCTATCCTCGCTATGACGAACCTCGTAATGATATTGTAGAGGCAATCTGTCTGGGCGATGAAGCCCGACTGACGGCTTTTTGTCAGGGGATTCAAGCCGGTTCTCCAGTGGATGCGTTCGTAATTCCGGAGGCATGGGATATGCCAGGTTATACCAGTCAAGTCATCATGGCTGCCGGTGCCTTTACATTAGGTGCCTCCATTGAACTTTCTGCGGATGCTCCGATTCGGGAGCCATTTGCTGTCTGGATGCAGGGCGGTATTACCGAAACAAGCGGAAAAATCGGTGTCCTATTGGCAGCACAAAAAATGCTGCAAAATCAATTGCTTCCCACACTGCAATGCTGACAAAAGGGTAAAAAAACAACGGTACACATGACAAAACGACTACAATTTCAAGAAATATGATTTCAATTTTGATTTTTTAGTTGACATCACAAAAAAGGAATGCTACAATAAATCTGTAACGATTTGATACGCCTTAGGAGGTGCAGCGTTGAGCGAAGAAAAATTATGTTATGGTTGTATGCAGCACACGGTTTTTACGAATGGTATCTGCTCAAACTGCGGATACTATGAAAATACCAAAACAGATCCGCTGTTTCTAAAGCCGGGGACACAACTGCACAGCCGTTATCTAGTCGGTTCTGCTGTCTCCATGAATGGAGAAGGCATTACCTACCTTGCTTATGATTATCCGAATGCCTGCCGTGTTTTACTGCGGGAGTATATGCCGCATGGCTTTTGCAGCCGTGTTACAGATTCTGCTGTGATTCGTGTACAGCAAAATTGCCTGCCACAATATAAAGTGTTGATGGAAGAATTCACCGAATTGCATAAATCAATTGCACAGCTTCGTGGACAAATTCATGTAAATCCTGTTACAGATTTATTTACTGAAAATAATACAACTTATGTAGTAATGGAATTTATAGAGGGTATCAGCTTTGTCGATTACCTGAAAGACAATGCCGGTGAACTCACTTGGGCACAATTCTCTCGTATGCTGCCACCATTTCTGACTTCCTTAAGTCTGCTGCACAATGTCGGTGTCGTACACCGTGCCATCAGCCCGGAAACTATTTTTGTCACAGACAAAAATGAATTGTATACAACAGATTTCTCTATTTCTGCTGTCCGCACTGCTAATACTGAACTGGAATGTGAAATTTACAGCGGTTATGCCGCACCAGAGCAGTATTCTGCCAGCAATCGGCAGGGAACTTGGACGGATGTCTATGCAGTTTGTGCGGTTCTCTACCGTGTCCTGACCGGCACAATGCCAATCAGTGCGATTAGTCGAATGGAAAATGACAATTTGACTGCACCCACGCTGTTAAACCCGAATATTCCTCGACATGTATCCAATGTCATTATGCACGGTCTGACTTTGGTCAGCAACGACCGCATTCAAACCATTACCGAACTGGTAACACAGCTGTTCGATGAACATACTTCAGAACCCCCCCAACAAAATACAACAGCTGCTTATGGGAATCCACAGGTGCCGCCAATTTATACTACTGAACGATATGACAATCCCATGAGAAATGGCAATGCCGGCTATACAACAAATTACCCTGTACAAAATGAGAATTATCAGCAGCAAAACAACTATTCCAATTCTTATCAGGAACCACAGCAGGAATACACAGATGATTATGCCTATGAAAATTATCAAACAGCAGATTACGGAAAACAGAGTTACCAAAAGGATGATATCGTTTCCACAGAACCAGAGAGCGTGGCAGATCGGATGCGGCTGCCGCTGATTATTGGCATTCTGCTGCTGACGATTTTACTAGTTGCTGTTGTGCTGTTTATACGTGGAAAATTAAACACCAATGATAATGCCAACACTTCTTCTATGGTGACAACTGCTGCAACTGAAGAAGTGTCACAGGAAAACACCAATGTTAATTCTGCCAATAGCATCATGCCTATGCTCATCGGAAAAAATTACGAAAATCAGGCAAAACAATATGAGGACTGGATTCGTTTTCAAGTAGAAGAAGTCTACAGTGACCAATATGAAGCCGGTATCATTATCTGGCAGGAGTATGAAGAAGGAAATTTCTTTGACTCCAGTGAACCGGTTAAAATTCAGGTCAGCAAAGGTCCGGCAAATATTGAACTGCCTTCTTGGGAAGGAAAATCTCTGAGCACATATCTGGAGGAATTGAAATCACTCGGTGTCCGCTATGTCACACAGGATGAAGAAAATCAGAGTGTTGCAAATGGATATGTGACAAGAATCAGTCTGCCAGCAGGTGAAAAATATAATCTGGAAAATGCTGAAGAAATTACGGTATATTATGCAAATAACCCGGTGATTACGGAACCGCCGACGGAGCCGCCGACAGAAGCACCAACCGAGCCACCAACAGAAGCACCAACCGAACCGCCGACAGAAGCACCAACCGAACCAGTCACAGAAGATCTGGCAAACACAGGAGCAGAACCTCATTTTGGAGGATTTCTCTATTGATTTTGATAAAAATCCCCCTGTTTCCGTTCTCTTTTAATGTGTGCAAAAAAGTCTTGACAAACGATATCTCTCGTGCTATACTGTTATCAGTAACTCATCAAGCTTCAGGGTACTGTGTAATTCAGAATCGGTGGTAATAGTCCACGAACTGCGAAAGCAGTTGATTCGGTGTAAATCCGAAACCGACGGTATAGTCCGGATGAAAGAAGAACGATGCGTTTGTAACACTGGAGAAACAGTCCTATTTGGGTTGCAGTTGACAAACCGGATAAATATTGTGACTGCCATTACAAAATTTGCACCATTCCCGCCCTGTTGCATTCATTTGCGACAGGGCGTTTTTCGTATCCTGAACATTCTTTTTATTAGGAGGGATGTTCCTTGACAGAACATACGTTTTACATGCAACGTGCCATTGCACTCGCCAAGCAAGGATGCGGTCTGACCAATCCCAACCCTATGGTCGGTGCTGTCATTGTCAAAAACGGTCGTATCATCGGTGAGGGCTGGCACACAAAATATGGTGCACTTCATGCAGAACGACACGCACTTTCTCGCTGTACAGAATCGCCAGATGGAGCAACGATGTATGTGACATTGGAACCCTGCTGCCATCATGGGAAACAGCCACCCTGCACAGAAGCAGTGATACAAAGTGGCATTCGTACTGTCTACATCGGTTCTCGTGATCCCAATCCGCTGGTTGCTGGAAAGGGGGTGCAACAGCTGCGAGCAGCTGGTATTCTTGTTCACACAGACTTTTTAAAAAGCGAATGTGATGCCGTGAATCCATTTTTCTTTCACTACATCACCACTCGACGCCCCTATTGCATTGTAAAATATGCCATGACGATGGATGGTGCCATTGCTTGTGGAAATGGTGCATCCAAATGGGTAACTGGCGAGCTGGCACGAGCAGATGTCCAGCAAACCAGAAAGGCAGTAGCTGCAATTTTAGTCGGAATCGGAACCGTTCTGGCAGATGACCCTTTGCTGACTTGCAGAATTGCACCGGACTGCAATCCAGTTCGCATTGTCTGCGACTCCCATTTGCGGATTCCGTTGGAAAGCAAATTGGTACAAACTGCAAGAAGTGTTCCGCTCATTGTCATGACCTGTGAAACAAATACAGAACGAATCACTACTTTGCAGCAATATGGGGTAACTGTCTGTGTTTTGCCGGCAGACAAAACTGGAAAACCAGCATTCTCCGCCATCCTGCAAAAAATCGGGGAAATGGGGCTGGACAGTGTCTTGATTGAGGGCGGTGCCACCATACATGCCGCCGCCCTGCAAACCGGTATGGTACAGCAAATGCAGATTTATATGGCACCAAAATGCTTTGGCGGAGACGGACTCTCCCCGATCGCTCCGCTTGGAATCACTGACCCTATGCAGGCGATTTCTTTTTCTGCCCCAACCGTTACCCCACTTGGAACAGATATCCGATTGGATTATTTTGCAAAGTAAGGAGGCATTGTTTTGTTTACAGGAATCATAGAAGAAATGGGGACAGTAAGGCGGCTGGAACGTACCACTCGTTCCTGTCAACTGACCATTGCTGCAACAGTCGTCCTACAGGATACCAAAATCGGTGACAGCATCGCAGTCAATGGCGTTTGCCTGACCGTAACAGACTTACAAACAGATGCCTTTACCGCAGATGTCATGCCGGAAACCCTGCGACGCAGCAGTCTTGGTACGCTGCACAGCGGCAGTCAGGTCAATCTGGAACGTGCAATGGCAGCAAACGGCCGCTTTGGCGGACATATCGTCAGCGGACACATTGACGGAACTGGTACCATTGCCAGTAAAGTACCGGAGGGCAATGCACAAATCGTCACCATTACAACGCCCCCTTCCCTGCTACGCTATATTGTAGAAAAGGGTTCCATTGCCATTGACGGTATTAGTCTAACCGTTGCCAAAGTCACAAACAGCAGCTTTTCTGTCAGTCTGATTCCGCATACAGGAGCCTGTACGACACTGCTTTCCAAGCGTGCTGGGGAACTGGTCAATCTGGAAACCGATGTCATTGGAAAGTATGTCGAGAAACTCATGCAGCCAACACAACCAACCCTAACTGCATCCATGCTGAAACAATATGGATTCTAACCATCAATCAAGGAGCGTGAACAATATGAAATGGAACACAGTAGAAGAAGCACTGGAAGCCCTGCGTGCCGGAAAATGTATTCTGGTCACAGATGACCCCGACCGGGAAAATGAAGGCGATTTGATTTGTGCTGGACAGTTTGCAACCACAGAAAATGTCAATCTCATGGCATCTTGTGCAAAGGGCTTGATTTGTATGCCGATGAGCCGGGAACATGTGGAACGGCTCGGTTTGTCCCAGATGGTACGCCATAACACCGATAATCATGAAACTGCATTCACGGTTTCCATTGACCATGTGGATACTACCACAGGAATTTCTGCCGTGGAACGTGGTTTGACCGCTCGTATGGCAGCCGACCCAGAATCGCATCCATCCGACTTCCGCCGCCCGGGACATATGTTTCCACTGACCGCAAAGGCTGGTGGGGTACTGGAACGAAACGGACATACCGAAGCAACTGTTGACCTGCTGCGGCTTGCCGGTTTGCAGCAGGTGGGACTTTGCTGCGAAATCATGGCAGAAGACGGTACCATGATGCGTGGTGAACAGCTGTCTGCATTTGCAGAAGAACATAACCTTGTTTTCATTACAATTCGTGCCTTGCAGCGTTACCGTCGGCAACATGATCTGTTTGTGCAGGAGATTGCTGCGGCACATCTGCCAACCGCATACGGCGATTTTCAAATTCACGGTTTCCGCAACACCATCAACGGAGAGGAACATGTCGCACTGGTTATGGGCAATGTCTCTGATGGCAATCCGGTTTTATGCAGAGTGCATTCCGAATGTTTGACAGGTGATGTGTTCGGTTCCTATCGTTGTGACTGCGGCGAACAGCTACAGGAGGCACTGCGGTGCATTCAAAAGGAAGGCAGAGGCATTCTAGTATACTTGCGGCAGGAAGGCAGAGGCATTGGTCTGCTGAATAAAATCAAAGCCTATAAGTTACAGGAAGAGGGACTGGATACGGTAGAAGCCAATGTACAGCTCGGCTTTGCACCGGATTTACGGGATTACAGCGTGGGGGCACAGATTCTGAAACAGCTTGGAGCAACCAAACTGAAACTGATGACCAACAATCCGGAAAAGCTCACAGACCTTTCCGAATACGGCATTACGATCACAGAACGTGTGCCACTGGACATTCCGGAAAAACCGGAAAACATTCGCTACTTACAGACAAAACAATTTAAAATGGGACACTATCTGCACTTCCAGACATGCGGAAACAGCATGAAACGCCCGAAGGCAGAAAAATAAATAGAAAAGGAATGGAACAAAATATGAGAACGATAGAAGGTATGTATGAGGGCAAGGGCTTAAAGGTTGCCATTGTTGCTTCCAGATTTAACGAATTTATCACCACCAAACTAATTGGTGGTGCAGAAGACTGTCTGCTTCGGCACGGCGTTGCTGCTGATGACATTGCACTGGCTTGGGTGCCGGGGGCATTTGAAATTCCTCTAATTGCAAAAAAACTGGCAGATTCTAAAAAATATGATGCTGTCATTTGTGTGGGGGCGGTCATCCGTGGTGCAACCAGCCATTATGACTATGTTTGTGCAGAGGTTTCCAAGGGCATTGCACAAGTGGGATTACAGACAGAAGTACCGGTGTTGTTCGGCGTATTGACAACCGATACGATTGAACAAGCCATTGAACGGGCTGGTACGAAGGCTGGCAATAAGGGATATGACTGTGCGATGAGTGCACTGGAAATGGCAAACTTACTGCGGCAACTATAAGCAAACCATAACAGAAACAAGGGAGCTGCTTTTCTGTCAACACAGACGAAGCAGCTCTCATTGTAAAACAATATCTCAAGATTGGAATAGAAGAAAATAGATAGGATGGAAAACGCTATGAAAAAACTGCTCTTTTTTGATATTGATGGAACATTGGTTGACGATGATGGCAGCATTCCATCATCAACCATACAGGCAATTGCATCAGCACGAAAAGCCGGACATTTGACATTTATCAATACTGGTCGAACATGGGGCAATGTGGATGTAGAATTGCAGGAAATTGGATTTGACGGCTTTCTCTGTGGCTGTGGAACAGAAATTCGCTATCAAAATAGTATACTATTCCGAAAAACTGTCTCGCCCACTCTTTGTAACCAAATACGAGACCTCGTTCGTGCCTGTCATGCAACACCACTCTATGAACGCAGCGATACCATGTTCTATGACCCATCCTTGCCAGCGCTGCCGGCATTTTCTGCACTCATGCAGCTCTATGAGCGAAAAAAAACACCGGTACAGGACTTGACCAATCACATTGACTTTGGTTTTGATAAATTTGTCATCTGGTATGATGCAAATACAGATTTACAGCAGTTTCGGAATGGCACTGCCCCCTATTTCGATTACATCGACCGTGGATACGGCTTTGCGGAAATGGTACCACACGGCTGCTCCAAAGCAACCGCCATGCAGCAGCTTGTTTCTTATCTGCATATGGATATGCAGGATACCATTGCCTTTGGCGACAGTCTGAATGATCTGCCTATGATGAAAGCAGCAAATATCGCAGTTGGAATGGGAAACGGTATCGCATTACATCCATATGTTTCGTTTATCACAAAAGATATCAAAGAAAACGGCATCTATTTTGCAATGAAATCGCTTCGTTTACTTTCCTTATCAGATTGTAAAACAGAAAAACTGAAAAAAACAGAAAAAGTTTGACTTTTTTCAGAAAATCGCTTGACAAACCCGAAAAACTGTGTTATAATGTTATTCGTGAGTTAATGAGGGGAAACAAAAACTTATCGTTTTAGAAATACCCTGTTTTCTCTATGGAAAAGATGTCACACAGTTTGCTGTTATAGCTCAGTTGGTAGAGCACTTCCTTGGTAAGGAAGAGGTCACCAGTTCAAATCTGGTTAACAGCTCCAAAAAGCACGATACAGTAGAAACTGTATCGTGCTTTTTTGTTGTCTTCTGATGCAATTGCCAATTACTTCACTTCAAAAATACGAATATTTTCTGCCGGCAATGTCACCTCCCCTAAAATGACATCTTTAATTGCTGCTGCCTGTGCACTGTCCAAACCCTCTGTCTTTACGACTACCTTTGCACTCTCTCCATCCAAATAGACAATACAGTCTGTATAACCCTGTGATTTAATGAGTGATTCAATATTACTCTCACTCTCAATCAGCTTTGAGGTTTCTACCGCTGCAATCGCATCTGTCACCAATTCATCTTCTGTTCGATCACCACCACCCATAATGGATTGTAGTGTTGCAACTGCTTCATCCCGGCTGGAAGTGCGTTCTAATCTTGCCTGTGCAAAATAATCTTCTGCATTCATCTCCTCCATTGCAGCAGCCCCTGCCTCTGTGTCCGGCTGAAAAGACGCTGGAGCATTTTCAGCATCTTGTTCTGTTGTCTGTGTTTCTTCCGCAGTATCGTCAGTAACAGAAGTCGCTTCCTCCTCTGCGGTACCGGCATTCACAAACTCGGTTTCCCCGTAAGTATGCACGCCGTTATCGGCGGTATTAACCAGATTGGCATCCTCTTTTGACATGCTGTAATTGACATATACGGCGACTGCCAGCATCAATGTCAAACAAGAGAGAATTACCTGTTTTTTGCCAATGATAAATGTCGGCTTCTTCATATAGAATACCTTCCTTTCTCTGCATCCATGTGCATTCGGCAGTTTACCGCCGCTTTGCAACATAAATTTGACTGTTCTTTATCTGTAAAGCAGCGGCTGCTACTTCATATACCTGTTCTCTCACTACACTGTTGTCTCCGCCGTCACAAACAATCACAACCCCCTGCACCTCTGGGTGCACAATGGATTTTACCAGTGCATGTTCCGTTTCCCCATTCCCAATCAATACATATTCCTGCTGCTGTTCCATCCGATCTACAGAATTGGAACGACTTTCATCTGTGGCATACTGGTAAGAGGAGGTACTGCGAAGGGTAATCATCACATCACAATCTCCAACACCCGCCATCGAAGAAAGCATATCCTGCAACCTTTCTTCCAATGCATTACAATAAGTCTCTGCTGACAAGACAGCATCTTCTGTTTGCGGTACGATTGTCTTCTCTGTTTTTTGGTCTGATTTAGAGAAACAGGACGAAACCAAAATACAGAGCAAGCCCAGCAAGCCCAACAATACAATAATTCGGACTGTCTTTTCACTCTTCAGCAACTCTTTGATTGGATGCCACAATAATCTCCACTTCCTCTCCCAGATAAGCTTGCAGAACTTGCTTGGCAGCCGCTGGTGTATCACTTTTCCCTGTCACACTACTAATATCTATGCGGTCTTCTTCTGAAATATGTACTGTGACCGACAGGGATTCTATCTGAATACCGTGTGCCTGTAGTTCTGCCTGTAATGTTTGCTCCAAATTGCTTTGTACTTGTGAGGCAGTTTGCTGTCGAACCTGTTCTGCAAGGTCACTACCCTCATAAGATGGTGGGCTTTCCAAAATCGTCCAATCTGGTGCTATCGTTTGTATCCCTTGTAAGAGTGGTGTTAAGATGCTGAGCAACATGAGACCCGCAGTAAACAGCCGCAACTGCCGGTCGAATTTTTCATTTGGTCGTAAAAGCTGCAATATACCGGTCAGCATACTGACGGCACAGGCAGCGATCACCGCAGTTTGTAAGCGTTCCATTGTTATCACCCCCTCCCTCACGGATACCAATCTCATCTCCATCGGCAGATTCGCTTCGCTGTCCGCCATTGTACGTTATACAAACTCGCAGTCTTGTTCCTATCAAAATCCATTTCTGTATTTTCTCTCACGGATACCGATCTCACCTCCGCCGGCAGAATCGCTACGCTGTCTGCCTGTGTCCGCTGTCCGCCGTTGTACGTTGTACATGCTTGCAGTCAAATCACTCTAAATTTCTGTATTCTGTATCGTTTTGTTTTTTAGAAGGCGGACAGCGGCGGCTTGTTCTTCTTTCCGTTACCAAAACTCTAATTGCAGCGTTTCGCAGGGGACAGCTTGTCCCCTGCACCCCTCCGCCAAGCTGAGCCAGCTTGACCGCAGTCGCCTGCGGCGTGCAATCCATTCTATTATTTGAAAATGAATTTCCATGGGTTCCTCAATTGCATATCTTTAAATTTTTAAGGCAGATTTTCTTCTGTCGGCATGATTGTTCCATCCAAGTCTTCTGCCATTTTCACCTGTTCTTCTGTCGTCTGTTCTACTGTCATCGGCAATTCTTCTTCCGATTCTGTTCCCCCCTGTAACAACAACCGGTCTATGGCATTACTGTTCAGCTGTGTAGAAAGCCGCAAACGGTTAATTTCTGCCTGCATTTTATCCATTTCAGCAGCAACCCGTCCGAAAATCTCCCGATTTCGCTGTTCCTCCTGCCGCAAACGTTCCCTCTGCCGCTTAGTAATCTGCGACAGTTCTTCTGTCCGCTGCAACAGTGTCCGCACTTCTGCATGAAGCTGCAAATTCTCCGATTCTAACTCTCGAATCCGCCGGTCTGCACTCTGATTGAATGCATTTTGTCTTACCCCAAAATTGTGCAGCGGTTTTGACCAGTTTTTAATTGCCTGCCGCTCCCATACCTCTTCCATATATGTGTCTGCCATAACCCGTTTTCGCTCCGTTTTCTCCTCCATACTATAGCCCCTTTTTTATTCGACATGATTTTTCAGCCGAATTTGCCAATCTGTCAGTGTATCTGCAACTGTGCGTTCCAGCGGTATTTCCGGCTTCCAGTTAATCGTATGCTGTAATTTTGAAATATCAGCAGCAATACTCGGATAATCCACTGGACGAAATTTCTGCGGATCGTGCTGCACCGAAATAGAAACACCACTCTGCCGAATGATTTCCTCCAAAAGTGATTGAATCGAAATGGCTGTGCCCGAACCAATATTGTAGATTTCTCCCGGGATACCGTGCTGAATCAACATACCATAGGCACGGACAACATCCCGTACATCGGTAAAATCTCTGAACGCTGTCAAATTTCCCACTCGTACAATCGGTTCACCGCCATTCATAATCTCTGCCACTTGCTTGCAGAAATCCGATACCACAAAACCCGGCATCTGTCCCGGTCCAACATGATTAAACGGTCTTGCCAATATGATATGCATCCGGTAAGCATGTGCATACAGCTGTCCCAGCATAGTCTGTGCTACCTTTGTCATGGCATAGGGATTGCCCGGACATGGTACCATTGTTTCCGATACCACACGAATCCCCTCCGGCAGTCTGCCATATTCCTCACCAGAGCCAATGAGCAAAACCTTCGGATCATAAATCGCAATGGAACGAATCGCATCCAACAAGTTCACACAGCCCTTAATGTTGACATCAATGGTTGCCTGCGGCAATTTCCACGAAACCGCTACAGAACTTTGTGCTGCCAGATGAAAGATATAATGCGGTCGTTCCTTTTCCAAAAGTGCCTGCACCTGCCCTTTCTCCAAAATGTTCAGCGGTGCAAATCGTCCCAGATTGCTGCGTGAAATAGATTCCTGTTCCTCCGGCAGACCCGTAATCACAATCTCCCAGCCATAGGTACTGGCAAGATGGACAGCAAGATGTTTTCCGACAAAACCAGAGCCACCAATCAGCATTGCTTTCATAATCGTTCCCCTCTCCTTCCAATGAATTCTATTCCATTTATATTTCTGTCTATTTCTTATCTGTCTCATGCTTCTGCAAAGCAGGTGGCTGCAAGGCATCGTACACCTGCTGCATCACCGTTTCCTCTGCAAAAACTGTTTCTGCCCGTCGTATTGCCGCTGTTCCGTATTGCTGCCGCAGATGTGCATCTGACACCAACATTTGTATTGCCTTTGCCAATGCATCCACATCATTCGGTGGTACCGTCAATCCTGTCTCTCCATGCAGACTCACATGTGGCACGCCAGTCGGCAGTGCGGTGTTAATCACTGGTTTTCCATACACCATCGCCTCCAGCTGCACCAACCCGAATGCCTCACTGTTTGCAACAGACGGCAACACCAGCATATCACATTCCTGCAAGGCGGCTCGTAAATCTGCATCGGAAAGGCTGCCAAGAAAATGTACATTGTCCCGGTCTGCTGCCGCCTGCTGCAATTCGTCCTTCCGTTTGCCACTGCCAATCAAAAACAGTTCACAACCATTGACCTGCTGCATTGCCTTCAGTAATACCGTTACGCCTTTATAATACACCAACCGTCCCACAAACAGCAACTTCACGGTATCCGGCTGCTTTGCAGCCTTTGCCAATACCGGATATGTCTTTGCTGCCCGATAGTCCGCAACATCAATCCCGTAGGGAATAACACGGCATTTCTCCTGCACCGCTGGTAAAAAGGAAGAACTATCAATATGTCCCTGTGTTGCAGTTAGAATGCAATCTGCCCGTTTGAGCAGCCAATGCAGCAATGGACGATAAAATTGCAACAGGATTTTCTGCTTAATCACATCACTGTGCCAAGCTAACACGACCCGTCCTTGATAACCGGAAAGCAGACATGCCAGATCTGCCAGCGGGAACGGCATATGTATCATAATTACATCCGCTTGTTTTGCCATTCTCCGAAATTGCCAAAGAAACGAAAACGAAAGCGGACAGGAAAAATAGGTTCCCATGCTGCCGGCACGCAGAACCGGAATCCCTTCCACCACTTCCTGAATGGTCTTTCCCTTCTCCTGACAGACCAGCACCTGCACTTCTGCATGAAATTCTGTCTGCAAACAATGTGCGTATCTTCGCACCAGCGTTTCAATGCCGCCAATGTGCGGGGGGTATGCCTTATTGACCAATAAAATCCGAAGCGGCTTCTTCATCGTGCCAGTGCCTCCTGATAGACGTTATACAAGGCAGCAGCAGCGTTTTCCCAAGAGAACATAGCAGCCCGCCGCAATCCATCATGCCGCAGCCGTTCCCGCAAGGCAGCATCCTGAAACAACCGCTCCAGCCCTTGTGCAATATCCTCGGTATGATGCGGATCGACAATGACAGCACAATCCCCCACCACTTCGGGCAGAGAGGCCGCCCTTGTGGTCAGCACCGGCGTGCCGCACGCCATTGCCTCCAGTGGCGGCATTCCAAACCCCTCATAAACAGAGGGAAACACAAATGCCAGTGCCCCGCACAGCAATGGCTGCACATCTTCCTCCGGCACATATTCTGTAAACAAGACGTCCTCCTGCAAATGCAAGGATTCTGTCAGTTGATAAATGCTGTTGTTTCTCCAGCCGTAACCACCTGCCAAGACCAGCTGCGGCGCATCTGGATGCTGCTGCTTGAGCAGGGCATACGCCCGAATCAGACGATCTAAATTCTTTCTCGGCTCTAATGTCCCCAGATAAAGAAAATAATTCGCCTGTAGACCCATCCGTTGTTTCAGTGCTTCCATTACAGGTGCAGCTGTAGGCGGCATAGGAGAAAAACGAAGTTTATCTACCCCACAAGGTACGACCCGAATTTTCTCTTCTGTTGCCGGAAAATATCGTATGATTTCGGATTTGGAGAACACAGAATCCGTTACAATCAAATCTGCTCGGTGCAGCGACCGCTGCAAACCGGTTTCCAACATAAAGCGTGTGCGACCTCTTACTGTCTCCGGAAACGTCTTATAGACCATATCGTGCACCGTCACAATCCGCTTTCCAGAAACCCCTGGCGGAATAATATAGTTGAAAAAATGCGTAATCTCTGCATCCTTTCCAAAAAATGCCCGGTACGGCAGCGGAATTGCCGTTGTCAGCAACCGATAGAAATAACCGGAAAAATGTCCCTGCCGTACACTGACATTGCGTTGCCGTTCATAGTAATATAGCCGCTTTCGCTTTTCAACGCCGTCTCCCTTGTCAAAAAACTGCAAAACATACTGCTCTTCTGGGTGCAGCATCATCATCGCCTGTATCTGTCCAGCTTCACAATAGCCGATTCCCGTCATCCGATTGCTGACCAATGGCAAGGCATCGAATGCAATCCGCATACCGTCACCTCCTCGTCCGTTCATATTATCGCCTTACTGCTGCTGCAATTCTTTTTTTGCGAGCTCCAGATCATGGTGTACCATGCGTTCCACCAGCTCTTTGAAGGAAATCTCCCGCTTCCAGCCCAGCTTCTGTTCTGCCTTTGCTGGATTGCCGAGCAGGACTTCTACCTCAGCCGGACGGAAAAACTGCGGATTGATTTTCATAACCGTTTTTCCCGTCTTGCTGTCGATACCAACTTCGTCTGTACCGCTGCCCTGCCACTGAATCACAATGCCCACATGTGCAAAGGCAATTTCCACAAATTCTCTGACAGTACGAGTTTCATTCGTAGCAATCACATAATCATCCGGTGCATCCTGCTGTAACATCAGCCACATCGCATGGACATAATCCTTGGAATGCCCCCAATCTCGCTTGGCATCCAAATTGCCCAGCTCTACATGATCCTGCAATCCCAGTGAAATGCGAGCGGCTGCATTGGTAATCTTTCTGGTAACGAACTCCAATCCTCTGCGTTCCGATTCATGATTAAAGAGGATACCAGAGCAAGCAAACAGATGATAGCTTTCCCGATAATTCTTTGTAATCCAGTGTCCGTATAACTTTGCCACCCCATATGGGCTTCTCGGATAGAATGGTGTTTTTTCCGTCTGCGGCATTTCCTGTACCAGACCAAACATCTCCGAAGTAGAGGCCTGATAGAACCGGCAGGACGGCTTCACTACACGAATTGCCTCCAGCATTTTGGTCACACCCAGTGCATCAATCTCCGCAGTTGCCATCGGCTGTTCCCAGCTGGTTGCCACAAATGACTGGGCTGCCAGATTATACACCTCATCTGCCTGCGAAATCTGCATAGCACGAATCAAAGAAATTTCATCCGTCATATCCGCATAGATAAAGTGGATCTTCTCTTTGATATGCTCCACATTTCCGTAATCTACCACACTCTTCCGCCGCATCAGGCCATATACCTCATAGCCCTTTTCCAGCAGCAATTCTGCCAGATAAGAACCGTCCTGACCGGTGATACCGGTAATCAATGCATGTTTACTCATGTCACAATTCCTCCTCTTAATGACTGTAAATATATATTTTTATTTTCTTACAGTAACGCATCCCGATTGCAGATCCGTAAATTTTCAATCACTTTCTTCACATCCTGCGTACTATCCTTTGCACAAATCAAGGTGGCATCCTCTGTATCAATCACGATCAAGTTTTCCACACCCACTGCTGCAATTAACTTTTTCTGCCCACAGATAATACTTTTCTGGGTGTTGACCGTAATCACATCGCCTTCAATATAGTTCCCATAGTCATTTGTCTTATTGATCCGTTCCATCGCAAGCCAGTTTCCTACATCATCCCAGCCAAAGCTGCCCGGTACTGTAAAAATCTGTTCTGCCTTCTCCATAATGCCATAGTCCACAGATTCACTTGGAAAATCAGCATAAACCTGCTCCAACTTCTCTGTAAATACATCTGTTCCATCTACTGCTGCAATTTCCACTGCACCGGTATAAACCTCTGGCAAAAAAATCTCCAGATTATGCAAAATGGTGCTGGTCTTCCAGACAAACATTCCACTGTTCCAGAGATAGCAGCGTGCTGCCAAATATTCCTTTGCCGTGTCCAAATTCGGCTTTTCCACAAATTTTTCTACTGGATACACCCCCGGCATTTGTGATTCCGAACGGTTTGCAAATTGAATGTAGCCGTATCCCGTCTCTGGATATGTCGGCGGAATCCCGATGGTCACCAGACGTTCTCCCTGTTCTGCCGCAGTAATTGCCTGCCGCAGCGTATCCAGATAAAGCGATTCATACCGAATCAAATGATCCGATGGCAGCACCAGCATCATCGCATTTCCACAACGTTTCTGAATGATGGCGGCTGCCAGAGCAATACAGGGAGCCGTATTCCGGCTACATGGTTCTGGCAGGATATTTTCTGCCGGCAGTTCCGGCAGCTGTTCCTGCACCAATGCTGCATACTGCTGATTGGTTACTACATAAATATCTGCTAAGTCCAGCAATGGGGCTAACCGATTGACCGTTTTTTGCAGCATGGTTTCCTTGTCCGCCGTCAGGGAAAGAAATTGTTTTGGTTTTGCCGTGCGGCTGCGTGGCCAGAATCGTTCGCCCCGTCCGCCAGCCATAATAACAGCAGTCAGTTTCATAATTTTGTCTCCTTTTCGATTTCGGAAGCGGTTTCCGCCTCCTGTGCCGCTGGTTCCATATGTTTCTGCACTGGGATATGCGTCTGTTCGTGCAATGTCTCATTCGACTGTCCTGGAAACAATGCTGTCTTCATCGTCATCAGCAGAATTTGCATATCCAGTAACAGAGAATACTTTTCAATATACATCAAATCCATCTTCAATTTATCATACGGTGTCGTATCATACAGACCAATCACCTGGGCATATCCCGTCAAGCCTGCCTTGACACGCAGCCGAAATGAAAACTCCGGCATCTGTTTTTCATATTCCTCCGCCAATTCCGGCCGTTCCGGTCTTGGCCCCACCACAGACATATCTCCCTTTAAGATATTCCAAAGCTGTGGCAGCTCGTCCAATCGGCACTTTCGCAAAACCTTTCCCACTCTGGTAATACGGTCGTCCTCCGTTTTTGCCAGCTGTGGTCCATCTGATTCTGCATTACAAACCATACTGCGAAACTTATATACATAAAATGCTCTGCCATTATAGGTCAATCGTTGCTGTCGATACAGTACTGGCCCACCGTCATCCAGCTTAATAGCGATCCATACACCGATACTAACCAACAGCACAGGGACTGCCAGAATCAACACAAAGCAAAGGTCAAACAACCGTTTCACGATACGCTGTTCAATTCGCAGCCCACTGTTTCGACAAAGCAGCAGCGGCGTATCAAACAGTCGAATTTCCTCGCCGCCTCTGACAATAATATCGGATATTTTCGGCACAACATACGTTCGCATCTGTCGGGAAAAGCAGTATTTCAGCAAATCGTTCCGCAGCTGTCCCGGCACATCACAGAGAATGACACCCTGATAATGAGAAATGGCTTCAAAGATTGCCGCCTTCTCCTGCCGACTATCCACGCATGCACAGATCATATATTTTTCCACCCGCTGACTCATCTTCAGCACCAATTCTCCGGCTGCTCTATCCCCGTAGACAACAATCAATTTTCTCGGCGGATAAATCCGAAAATACAGCTTATTGCAAAAGAAAATCCACAAAAGCAGAATAACCAGATCAATTCCCATCAAAATGACCAGCGGCAACAGCCTTGCAAAATGACGACTGATCAGACTAACCTGCAAATACGTAACCAGATTCACACAAAACAGCGACAACATCTGGCTATAAAACGAGTCACTTCGCTTCAAATATCCAACCCGCATTCCCCCGAATGCCTTTCCAAACAGCAATACCAGCACCGCATATAATAGAATCATCACCCAGTTTCCACGCCGGTAAAACGGCAGCAGCAAAAAGTTACTGTAATAACGATACCAGATAAATGCAAAGCAGCCGGTGAGTGCTGCCAATAGAACGCCTGTAGAACAAAAGGAAAAAACGCCACGATATTGATCACGATTTTCCACAATCATTGACTCTTTTTGTTGCATATAGGATTCACCACCTGTCGGTCATTCCAAAATATCATCATTATTATAGCAAAGCGGTTGGGCAGTGTCAAGCATTTCCGAAATTTTCACCAGCCTCACACAATTCCAAATCCATCAAATCTCTAAAAAAGAGAAACAGTGCCGTTTGTACGACACTGTTTCCCAAAATCCAATGAACAAATATGCAACAACCTATCCTTTTAAGCGGGAATACTGCATGTGCATCATAAACCGCTGTGGCTGCAAATGCTCCTTTACAGTATGCCAAAATGCTGCTGCCGGTGAAATCATCACCTTTTCTTCCGATTTTGGCTCCACCCATCCAACCAGTACATTGTCTACTTCTGCACATTGCAGCAGCATACCACAAAACGACATGACATCTTCTTTGTTCCAATTCTCATCTGAAACAGAAAAGTCATACCGTAACGGGCTGACCTGCCGACAGGTCAGTTGAAGCAATGCCTTATGTTTTTCTGCATGAAACGAACAATTCTGTTCTGTTTGCTTTTTTTGTATGAGTCTGTTCATGTAAGAATCACTGTCAGAACATACCGTTTTCAACGTCGCCATAATCCAATTCGGTGTATTCATTTTTTATACCCTCATTTTCTGATTTCTGATTTACAACAGTTATCCGATCAGCAGATAATCGTTCTGCAATCTATATAAACATTCAGGAGATCGCATAAAAATAAAAATAATCTTCATCCCCAGCATACTGTACTGCAATGCAATCCTGAATGGAATATCCCTCTAACGGATAAACAAGAATGGTGTAAACCCGACTGCCTTCTGTTTGTATGGCAACAGAAAAACCAGCAAGGTCACCCAATGCTTCATAAGAAACCGTTTCATAATTTGTCTGATAATGTACCCCGTTCCAACGTGCATACTGGAAGTCGTATAAGGAACCATAGGTTGCAACTCCACGGAACGTGGTCGTTGTCTCTGTTTCTTCTGTCATTGGCAGTGTGGTTGTCCAAATCGGCTCTGTTTCTGTCACAATCGGGTCTGGTATAACAGGCTCTGTCTCAATCGGCTCGGACTCAGCCGGAACAATATCTGTATCATCCGGCAGCGAATCCATCTCCTGCGTCGGCTCGCCCAACGATAAAATTACACCAGCAGCGGTTGTTGCTTCTGTGTGTCTGGAAGTGACTTTTTGTGTCTCACTTACGATAGTCTGTGTCTGGATTGCAGTTGTGCTGACTGCTGTCGTACTGGTCGAAGCAGACGGTTTGTCCGATACCGCTGTCACAAGCGGCATCTGCTGTTCTGTCTGCTCAGAAACCTTCTCACAAAAATCATAGGGCTGTTTTCCATCTGAAAACTGCCGTCCAACTACTGCAACTGTCACCACAGCACAGCACAATGCTGCTGCCCGTGCCAATGTACCGAACCGCAGCCACTGCAAGATAAACGACGGTTTTTCTGCTCTTTGGGGCTGTACTTCTGCATGCATTTTTTGCAGAATGGCTTGTTTCATTCGCTCTTTTGCCACTTCATCCGGATTGAGATTGTCCCATACTTTTTTCCAATCTTGCTGCATAACCGTCACCTCCTATTTCTTTTTGCAGTGCTGCTCTTCCCCGTTTCAAAAGGGAACGCACTGTGGATTCCTTTTTCTTCATTGCTTCTGCAATTTCCTTGCAGGAATAGTCCTCATAATAATATAAATATAGTACTGTTTTATATTTTTCCGGCAATTGTATCAATGCCGTCAAAACTGCATTTTCCTCTGGTGTCTGCGTTTTGGATTGCAAAAACGCTTCCCAGTCCTCCACTTCCTGACGCTTCTGCCAAACCCAGCTATGCAGCATATTTTTACATACATTCGAAGCTGTGACAACCAGCCACCCCCGCAAATGAGACTCGCTTTCCAATGGCTTTTGAGACTGCATGAGTCGCAGAAAGGTTTCCTGTACAGCGTCTTCTGCATCGGCACCATTTTTTAAAAAGCTGTAGCAAATTCGATAAACAGCGTCAACATGCTGCATATAAAGTTCCGTAAACGCAGCCTCATCCAGCGGGTTGACGCTTTGCATTGTCATTCCCTCCTTATTTGCCTTTCTTCCGTAAACAAGGCGACTTTTCTCTGCATTTTTCTTTTTCATTATACCACTGTGGTACAATGATTACTACAGCACTCGCATGAACCGAATGTGAATTTATCATAAAATATTAAAAATTGAGACGAAACGTTTTTCTGCGTATTCAAAATCTGTAGCAAACAAAAATGCGGAAAACAGCATCGGGGAGAATCTGCATTCCGCATTATTTTGCCTATGTTCAGCAAGTATGATTCTGTTTTCCCCGTCCCAGACCAGTTTATCTCTGGCCTGTCCTTTCTGGACGGCTCCTCGTACCGCACAGTGCAATCCCCCTTCACACCGCCCTTTCTCACGGCTTAGAGGAGAAACAGAACTGCATACCACTGTTTGCACGGCATACGCCGCAAAAAAATCCCTTCAATATGGATACAATTCTGAGACGCAAAAAGTTGCAAACTACGAAAATTTTTTTCTGTTTTTCTGATTCTTGTAGGAATGCACAAATCTTTTTCAAAAATTTGTGCACTTTTCCCTATGCACCACGTGAAAAAATTTACATCTTTCTGAAAAAAGCGTTTTCTTTTTCATGATTTTATGGTATAATAACAATATCCATGCGGCAGCAGTCCCATTGACGGTTCTTCTTGATCCATCAATATAATATTTCCAGAAATGCCGCCCAGGAAAAAAGAATTTTATTCAAAAGAGGAGATGCTATGAATCAATACAAACGACTTGCCGCCAACACCATCATTTTTGCAATCGGTTCGTTTGGCTCAAAGATCCTATTGCTGTTCTTAACAAAATTATATACTGCAAATATCAATCCGGCAGATATTAGTACAAAAGAGCTGTTAGAGCAGACAGCAAACTTTATCATCCCGATTGTAACATTTTCCATTACAGATGCCATTTTACGCTATGGTCTGATCCGAAATTACGATAAACGAAAAATACTCACCTCCTCTTATGTGATTCTTGGCTTAGGTATGTGTGTACTTTTGGTATGTTTCCCGCTGTTAAAGCTGCTGCCCTACACAGACGGATACTTATGGCTGTTGATCATTTATGTATTTACCTCTTCGCTCCGTTCCATTCATTCACAGTTTGTACGTGCAAGAGGATTGGTGACACTCTTTGCGTTTGATGGTATCCTTGCCACATTGACCCTGTTTCTCTTTAACGTCATCTTCATCTCCATGATGAATCTTGGTGTCACAGGTTTCCTGCTCTCAGTTATCTGCTCTGACCTGCTCTCCGCTATTTTTCTATGGTGGATTGCTGATCTGCGAAAATACGTGGGAAGGCAGTATATCAGTCCAAGAATGACACATTTAATGGTAAAGTTTTCAGCACCACTGATTCCAACCGCATTACTTTGGTTGGTGACCGGCTTTTCTGACCGACTCTTCCTGCGGTATATGAATGGTCCAGCTGGACTGGTCGGTGAAACCGCTGCGGGCATTTATGGTGTTGCCTCAAAATTGCCAAATTTAATTTCCACCGTTTCCAATGTCTTCTATCAGGCATGGAATATGTCTGCTATTCTGGAGAATGATTCCAAAACACGCAGTCACTTTTATAAGCAGGTATTTTCCGCTTATGAATCCTTTCTGGTAATTGCCAGTGCTGTCCTGATTGTATTTATCCGCCCATTCTCCAATTTACTGATTGACTCCAGTACCTATCCAGAATATGCAGAAGCATATCGCTACACACCCATTCTGATTATCTCTGTTCTGATGATGTGTATGAACCAGTTTTTCAGCAGCATTTATTCTGCAACACAGCACACTTCTCATTCCTTCTGGACAAGTCTGGTTGCCGCAGTGGTCAATCTACTTTTAAACTGGATTCTGATTGGAAAGTTTGGAATCACAGGAGCAGGCATTGCAACCTTTGCCAGCTATTTTGTCAGCTATATGATCCGGGTACGAGATGCCAGACGGTATGTACCATTTCCGGTTGACCATACTCGATTTTCACTGAATCTTGTAATCTTATTCCTACTAAGTGCAGTCTCCATTTACACACCGCGGGGATGGAAAATCGTGCTTACAATCGGTTTACTCTTTACAGTTGCCTACAACTTTAATGCGATTACCAGTACTATGAGAAGAATCGTGAAACGATAAAGCAGCTGTATTTGTTTCTTTTAAACCTGCCAAGCCCAGCTTCTCACCAAATAAGAGGAAAACTGGGCTTTGTGATAGTAGGATTTCCTCCATCAAATTGGAGCAGTTCTTCAAATAGTGAATAGAAAAATACCAGAAAGGTAACATTATTATGGGATTGGATCTCTATGCAGGTACTTTTATCAGATATTATACTCGAAACTGGAAAACTGTGAATCAGAAATTTTGTGAGGAAAACGGTGTAAAATACCAAATGATACGTGCCCATCAAGAAGAGCCGGTTTCCGTTGCGGAAATAATAACTGCTGTTCATCAGTGGCAGAAACAGCTTCAAAACGTATTGCAGCATTCTGGTGTCCCTAAATTTGAAATATGGCAGGAAGACAATGAAAAAGCATATTATACGGAAAAGCCTGACTGGGATGCTTATGGTGCATTGCTGTTAATGACCTCTGCAAAGGCTTTGAAAAAGAACGTGCCAGAAGAATATCCAAAAGGTATGAATTTTGATCATCCATTGATCAATCAAGCACAAAAAAAGTACTTTCACCAATGGGCACTTTATAGAGGGGTATGTCATTTTCTTCCACATAGCGAGAATCTACTCTTTGATTGGTATCTGGCAAACGGAAAAGAAGCTTCCTTTGCAACAATTGGAACGTTGAGAGAAGAACTAACCACGATCAATCAGCTTTGTTGGAATGCGGATGAAAATACGATACATGGCTGGTATGAAAGTGAAGGCTATCCGACAGATTTTGTCTTTGCAAATGGGCAATGTAAAAGGATTGCGGAGCATAATGTGTATGATACGGAGTCTTTGGCTAAATTTGCATTCTCAATTTTATATAAGTCACTTATATTTGCAGAAGAAAACGCAGTCCCTGTTATTTTTGATTTTTAAAAAATAACGAATCAAGAGAATCTCCATAAAAGTACATATGCGGCTGCAAAATGCTTTGAAACAAGTCGCAAGGGAAAAACGCTTACTTGTTTCAAAGCATTTTCTACAATTCATGATTTTTATTACAGTATCGTAGAAAGGACGTGTTTCCCTATGTCAACTCCTCACAATCAAGCCAACAAAGGCGACATTGCCAAAGTTGTTCTCATGCCCGGTGATCCACTGCGTGCAAAATTTATTGCAGAAACCTATCTGCAAAATCCTGTCTGCTACAACACCGTTCGGAATATGCTCGGCTATACCGGCACCTATCAAGGTGTTGCGGTTTCGGTACAAGGCAGCGGTATGGGCATGCCCTCTATGGGGATTTATTCCTATGAGCTGTTCCACGAATATGATGTCGATGCCATTATTCGCATTGGCACTGCCGGCAGCATTGCAGAACAAGTCAAACTGCGGGATATTGTCATTGGCATGGCAGCCTGCACCGACTCCAACTATGCTGCACAATATGAACTGACTGGCACATTTGCACCCATTGCAGATTTTTCTCTGCTGGAAGCTGCTGTAGCAGCAGCACGAAAACAGAATAAGCCATTCCATGTGGGGAATCTGTTCTCCACCGATGTTTTCTATAC
>CAUDDP010000032.1 GCA_958448395.1 uncultured Oscillospiraceae bacterium
CACTCTAAATTTCTACATTCTATATTGTTTTGTTATTTTAGAGGGCGGACAGCGGCAGCTTGTTCTTCATTTCGTTATCTTGCCCAACTCGTTCGCTTTGCAGGGGACAGCTTGTCCCCTGCACCCCTCCGCCAAGCTGAGCCAGCTTGACCGCAGTTGCCATTCGGCAGATAAAACTCTCTCATCGTACTCACGTTTCTATAGGTTCTACTGTGTATTTTCTCTCACCGATACCGGTCTCACCTTCGCCTATATTATCATACGCATGTGAAAGAAAGACGCAAATTTGTTGAAAATTATTGTAATGCCTCCGCTTCTTCTGCATGATACAGTGTCCAGTTTTCATATGGATTCATGTGTGACAAATTTTCTACCACTCGCTCCTGTGAATGATAATTTGTCAGCAATGCTTCTTTTTGTGCCAATGCTTCATCCGAAATTCTCAGCAGTTCCTCCTGTACCTCTGGTAACCATGCTGCACTATAATATGTACCAAAGCAATATAGCGGCATAGTAAGCTGTTCTTTTTCATAAGCAGAAACCACCATACTGTGTGTTATACGGTGATGAATGTGTCCATACTCGCCTTTTTGATTATGCGTGGCAACTAACTCCCAATCCTGACATTCCAATAAAAGAGAAACATCCTGCTCCATTTGTTCCTTTACCATACTCCAGTCATCTCGCCTGCCAAGCGTTTTATCTGGATAGCAAAGCACCAAGCAGGCATTTCCACTGGCTTCTGCAACGGCTTCCAGTTCCGCAGAACGCACCTGATCCTTCCCATGGGTCATACATACAATCAGATAATCACCATCCAACAAATGGGCTCCGCCCCATAGCGTTTCATCATCAGGATGGGCTACAATCATCAATTTTTTTATCTGACGAAAATCAAACTGTTCCAAATCTGCCATTGTCAATGCTGGTATATCATAATAATTGTGATACCAAATAAAAAATCCAGTTAGTACAAACAATAACACTGCGATAGCAACCGCAGTCACTTTCATTCCAATGCATTTTCGATTCCATTTTGCCATCTGTAATTCCCCTTGCCTTTTCTGTTTTCCTTTTCTATGTGCTGTTGAAAATAAAAAAACGCTGCGAACAACTACTTGTCCGCAGCGGAAAAATCGTTTTTCTTTATTCCTGATAAAACGGCGTATTTTCCTTCATGATTTTCTTGCCGGCTACATGTTCCGATGTGATAATGCCACACGGATTGTTATTGGTATATTTATTCGCAATCTGTGCAACCGGTTCAAAGATCGGACGGGTCTCCTTCACCGGATCACAGTCCAGTACAAACATAAAGCTTTCTCTGCCGCCGACACGCATACCTGTGATATAAGCAGCATGTACCTCTGGTACATTTGCCAAATGTTCTGACAACTCTTTCATCAAATCCATTGGCTTAGTCTTCAGATCGAACAGCTGTACCTGTCCCTGCTGCCGCTGCTGCACCAAAGCAACCACCTGCTGCTTTGGCATTGCCAATGACTCTGCCTGTCGGAATGGGTTAATGACCAGACCTTCCGCATCGCCATTCTGTTGGAACATTGCTGCATACTGAGCAAGCGGAAGAATCATTGTCTGGTATTCCGGCGGATTCTGCCATTTATTCATTTCTTCCATATCCGTAAACAGTGGGAAGAACTTCTTATCGCCATTCTGTACCATGACAAACTGAATCTGTGTCTGATGCTTCTGACCATCTTCCAGATTCATATCTTCTGTCGGGGTAACCAGCCGAACTGGTGCAATAAATTGTGCCTGATGCAGTGCCTCAATCATTGGGCGTTCCGTTTCTGGAGCACTCTTCTTACGGAATGCTGCGATGGCACCTACCAGCTGCGGATTGGAAACAGAAGACGGATCTGCAAATGCAGTTTTCGGATTGACAGTTGGTTCCGGCAACGGAGCAGCGGCAGCAGAACCGGTCACAGGCGGGAGTGTAACACCAGCAATCTCACCCATTTTCTCTCTGGAAAGAACCAGTCCCTGTTCGGTCGGATTGATCACCAGACCGGCAGCCTCTCCAGAACGTGCCATAATGGCAACATACTGTTCCAGTGTCATTACAACGGTCTTAATTTCCGGATCGTTTCTCCACTTGAGCACTTCCAGCCATTCGGTAAATGCCGGAAAATAACGGGTGCCGTTTTTCTGCTGCAACATCATGAACTTTGCCTGTGTTTTATACTGCTGCCCATCGCTCAGATCCAGATCCTCCGGTACATCGTCCATGATAACCGGTGCAATCAGCTGTGCATTTTTCAATTCTTCAATCATTGCCTTTTCAGCAGCAGTGGTTTTTTTCTCTTTAAGCTCTGCCATTGCCTCCACAAGCTGTGGATTCTTGACAGTCGGTTTCTTTAATTTTGCCAATTCAGTTCACCTCATTTTATTATTCACCAGAAATGGATGGTTTTAGTATAGCACATTGTGCACAAAATTGCAAGGGAAAATAAAAAATATTTTTATATCAAGCTTCATTTCAAACAGAAATAGAAAATGGTATTCTATTTTTTAATGAAAAAAAATCGGAAGCCCCTCTGACACAAGCCGTCAAAAGACTCCCGAATCTTTTTCGCATACATACAAGAAAGCGATGTTCCTGCCTTACGCACGTTCAACTTTACCGGAACGGAGGCATCTGGAGCAAACATACACGTGACAAGGGGTACCCTTCACGATTGCCTTTACTCGCTTTACATTGGGCTTCCATGTTCTGTTGGAGCGTCTGTGAGAGTGGGACACCTTGATACCGAATGTAACACCCTTACCGCAAAATTCGCATTTTGCCATATTCTACTGCACCTCCTTAAACAAACTAACGGATTTCATTATATCATATTGCCAAAGAAAAAGCAAGTCTTTTTTCTCTTTTTTTGAAAATTTTTTTTGAACAGCGGAAATCTGCATTTTTCACTTGAAAAGACAGAGAAAATCCGCTATAATAAAAAGAATAACAAAATAAGAGGTGATTGCAAAGATGAATTTATTTTCCTCGAACAAAACACAAATTCTCATGATGCTGATTGCAAGAGTCATTATCATCCTGCTCATTCTGCCGCTGCATGAGTTTGCCCATGCATGGGTTGCACGCCGCTGCGGCGATGATACAGCGGAGTCCAAGGGCAGATTGACCTTCAATCCATTTTCTCATGTTGACCCAGTAGGAGCGATTCTGTTACTGCTGACCGGCTTCGGCTGGGCAAAGCCCGTTCCCGTCAATCCCAACCGGATGCGAAATCCCAGAAGCGGCATGGTCTGGACCTCTCTGGCAGGTCCGGCTTCTAATCTCATCATTGCATTTCTCACAATGATTCCATTCCGGATTTTAGAAGAAATCCCCATTCATTCTGCATCCATGTACAACACACTATCTGTTATTTACAGCATTCTCTATTTCTTTATCCTCGTCAACATTGGTCTTGCTGTCTTCAATCTGATTCCCATTCCGCCATTGGATGGTTCCAATATTGTCATGGGATTCTTGCCATTCAAGGCAATTATATGGGTACAGCAGCATCGACAGGTAATCTCCTTTGTCTTCCTGATTTTAATTCTCTCTGACTTTCTGAATCCCCCCCTCTCTTTTCTACAGCAACTCCTTTTTAAGGGATTCAACGTTTTAACCAACTGGGTGCCACTGATCGTCAGCGGATTGACTGGCTGATACCGATATGCAGACATTATCCTTTGAAATTGATGGCTTTTCCGGACCGATGGATGTCCTGCTTTCTCTGATTGCGAAGCACAAACTCAATATCTATGACATTGCCATTTCACAGCTGCTGGAACAATACCTGAACTATCTGGCAGACTGTCAGGAACAGGATTTGGAACTTGCCGGAGCCTTTCTGGAAATGGCAGCCCGACTGATTTACATGAAAACAGCTGCCCTGCTTCCAAAACCGGAAGCGGCACAGGCAGAAAAAGAAGACTTGCAGGAAACCTTGCTGCTCTATGCAAAATGCAAACAGGCAGCTGTCCTGCTGGCAGAGCAATATAAGGAACAGCAACCCTACTGCCGTCCACCAATGCCACTGCCAAAGCCACAAAAAACATATCTGCGAACCTATCCGGCAGAGATACTTCGCAGTAGTTTTCTTGCAATCGGACAAAAACGACTGCCACCATCTCAAGCAGCCATCCAGCAAAAACTTCGCCGTGTGGTCAGCCCAAAAACGGTTTCTGTCATGTCTAAAATTGTCTGGCTGATGCGACAGGTCTATCATATGGAACAGGTTTCCCTTGTAACATTATATGATGATATTTCCGACCGTTCTGCCAGAGTCGCTGTTTTTCTTGCTGTGTTGGAACTGACCAAACACGGCAGAATCGGCATTACAGAAGACGGCACGGCATTATACCGGATCGCACGGCAGAAAAAGAAATCAGAATACAGCACATAAATTCAGGCTTTATCATAAAAACAAAAGGAGGATACAGCGATGCCATTATCAGAGCGTGCAATCGTGGAAGCCATTCTCTTTGCAAGCGGCGACCCAATTTCCCTTTCCCGTCTTGCAGCTGCCAGCGGCATTGCGGAAAAACAGCTGCCTGCATTATTAAACGATCTGAATCAGCATTATGACTCTGACGGACATGCATTCCAGATTCTTCTGCTGGAACATACCGCCCAGCTCTGTACAAGAGAACCCTATGCCCCCTATATTCAGGCATCCCTAGAACAAAAGCGAACCCTGCCGCTGACGCCAGCAGCTTTGGAGGTCCTGACCATTGCTGCCTATCATCAACCCGTTACCAAACGATTTATTTCACATGTAAGAGGTATTGATAGCAGTTCTCTGGTCAATACTTTAGTGGAACGGGAACTTCTGGAAGAAGGAGAACGGATGGATTTGCCCGGCAGACCCATTGCCTATCGCACAACGAATACATTTCTACGCTGCTTTGGCTTGTCTTCTTTAAAAGATCTGCCACCACTGCCGGAGATTCCTGTTCCAGAGACAACGGACTTGATGGACAATCCTACATAAAAATCCCACACAGAAAGGAAGAGGAACATGACTGGCTGGCTCATTTTATTCTGCATATTGCTGCTGCTTGCAGGGATTCTGTTTGTACCAGCCGTTCTGCACGTCACGTTACAGGCAGATCAAACCGACATTCGGCTTTCCTTTCTGGGCATTCCCCTCTATCGCTCTGACCAACAGCGAAAGCAGAAAAGAAAAAAAACAAAAAAGAAACCTTCCAAAAAGAAAAAGGATAAAAACAATAAGAACAAAAAAACAGAAAAACAGCCGCTTTCAGAAAAACTGGATTTGGTAAAAGATGCACTATCCGGTGTCCGAAAAGGACTTCGCAAACTGACCAGAGGCATTCGCTTCCAGCATGTTTCGATTGCAGTTGCAGTTGGCAGTTTTGATGCCTATGAATGTGCAATGGCTTACGGAAAAATCAATGCTGCTCTTTATCCCTGTCTGGCAGTATTGGGAACCGTGTTTTCTGTTTCCTATGACGATATTACAATCCGCTGCTGTTTCGGCGAACCAGAAACCCGTTACCGCATTTCGGGTATCGCAAAGCTGTCCTTAGCATGTGTACTTTCCGCATTGCTGGCATTTGGGCTTTCTTTTTTGTGGAATACCCTACAGCGAAAAAGTGAATGCGAATCAACACATTCCAAACAAGCTTCTGCCAAATAACAGCATAGAGGCATGAAAAAATAGCATCTGTCTGCATGTTCCAATCATTTTGGTACATGCTAAAACAAACGAACAAGGAGGATTTTCCAATGCAAGAGACAAATAACAACCAACAAAAACATACCATTCACAATCTGATGGGCGTATCCATGGACAAGATTCGGGAAATGGTAGATGTGCAGACCATTATTGGTGATCCGATTATCGTCGGCACGGATATTACCATCATTCCCATCTCAAAGGTTTCCTATGGCTTTGCATCCGGCGGTTCTGATCTGCCTACAAAAGTACCAAAAGACTTATTCGGTGGCGGCACGGGTGCTGGTGTTTCCATTCAGCCAGTTGCTTTTCTGGTGGTACAAAACGGAGATGTCCGGCTGCTTCAAATGACAGAAAACGGGGATACCGCAAACAATCTCATTCGTACACTACCAGAGGTTGTAAATAAAGTAGCCGATATGGTGAAGTCCAAAAAGGAAACAGAGTAAACAGCTGCTACAGAAGGAGCTGCATCCTCTTATTTCGGCAAGCAGAATGGCAGACCTCTCTTTCTCTTATTTTTACAAAAGAGAAAGAATGCCGCCCGACAGCACGTATAAAACACCCATTTTTTCATATCCTGTTCTCAAAAACAGGAAAGGAAGAATGTTACGATGAAACAACTATGCTGTACCCTGCTTGCCGCTGCCCTGCTGCTTTGTAGTCTGCCAAAATCGCACGCTGCGGCAATGGAAATCACATCTGTCTCCGCAAAATCCTGCATTGTCATGGAGGCAACCACCAGAGAGGTGTTCTTTGCACAAAACGAAACGGAACAGCTGCCGATGGCAAGCACCACAAAAATTATGACCACACTGCTCTGTCTGGAAAGCGGTGATTTGGACACACCGTTTCCAGTCGATAACCATGCCATTCAGGTGGAGGGGTCTTCCATGGGTCTGGTAGAGGATGATATTGTTACCAAACGTGCCCTTTGTTATGGTATGCTGTTGCCGTCCGGCAATGATGCTGCTGGTGCAACCGCTGTCAAGCTTGCCGGCTCTTACGCTGCCTTTGCAGAACAGATGAACCAGCGTGCGGAACAAATCGGAATGCAGCACACACATTTTGTCACACCCTCTGGTCTGCACGACGAACAGCATTATTCCACTGCCTATGATATGGCACTTTTAACTGCTGTTGCCCTGCAAAATCCAGACTTTCGGGAAATCTGCGGACAGGCAACTGCTAAAGTCTCCTTCGGCAATCCCCCCTATGACCGCTGGCTGAAAAACACCAATAAGCTGCTCACACAATGCGAAGGGGTGATTGGTGTAAAAACCGGCTTTACCGACGAAGCGGGACGTTGTCTGGTTTCTGCCTGCACTCGCAACGATATCACATTGATTTGTGTCACCCTCAACGACCCCAATGACTGGCAAACACACAGCAATTTATATGATGCGATTTTCCCAACCTTACAGACAAAGACGGTTTCCCTACCGGAAAATTTGCAAATTCCTGTGGTAGGCGGCAATGCAGAACAGGTTTCCCTTCAGACAACGGATACTATCACCTACGGATCAAAAGATGCAGTCTGTGATATTCAATTTTCTGTCCGGACAAAACCCTTTTTGTTCGCACCAGTACAGGCAGAACAGTATGGTGGTATCCTTGTGGCAGAGCAGAATGGGAAGGAATTGTTCCGTCTGCCACTTCTGACAAAAGAATCGGTGTCTGCAAAAGAGACAACCATAGCAGAAAAAAAAGAAAAACCGCACAGCCGTCTCTGGAACTGGTTTCGTGCATGGTTTCAAAAAAAATAGATTTTAATAGAATAGAGGAGTGATTCCAGTGGAAAAAATTCGGATTCAAAAATTATTATCGGATGCCGGTTACTGCTCCCGCCGAAAGGCGGAAGCATGGATGGCAGCCGGAAAAGTAAAAGTTAATGGACATCCCGTCAAACTTGGTGACAAAGCAACCTATGCCGACCAGATTACCGTCAATGGGGAAACGGTCTACCTGCCCCGCAGAAAGGTAAAACGCTATATCATGCTGTACAAGCCAAGAGGCTATGTGACAACAACCTCGGATGAACTTGACCGCCGGTGTGTCATGGACTTATTAGAAGATGTGGAAGAACGCGTGTATCCGGTTGGCAGACTGGATAAAGATTCCGAAGGTCTGCTGCTGCTGACCAACGACGGCGATTTTGCCAACAACATTATGCATCCGAGCCGTCATATTTCCAAAACCTATCGGGTTACCGTCCGACCGGATATTTCCGAAGAACAGCTGATTGCCCTTTCCAGCGGTGTAGAGCTGGACGGCAAAATGACACTGCCAGCAAATGTTGTAGTAAAAACCAAAGAACCAAATCGAGTGGTTCTGCTGATGACCATTCAGGAGGGAAGAAATCGACAGATTCGCCGAATGTGCGAAACAGTCGGACTGGAAGTCGCAAGACTTCGCCGCACCAGCATCGGTCCATTGAAATTGGGAATGCTGAAACCGGGTACTTATCGGGATTTGACCGCAGAAGAACTGCGTGCCATCCGCAACGCAATGGGAAAAGATCAATAAAATCAACATTCCCTAGCAAAATAATCAAGAAAGGAGAACCCATTTTTTATGCCAATCTGCATTCCAAAAGAATTGCCGGCATTTCAGACGCTGGCAAAAGAAAATATTTTTGTTATGGACAACGAGCGTGCCTCCCATCAGGACATCCGTCCGCTTCGAGTACTGCTGCTAAATCTGATGCCCAAAAAAATTGAAACAGAATGCCAGTTTCTGCGTCTGCTCAGCAACACGCCGATTCAAGTCAATGTAGAATTCTTACAGGTTTCCAGCCACATCAGCAAAAACACCACAAAGGTACATCTGGAATCGTTCTATCATACCTTTTCGGAAATCCGGAATGAATACTATGACGGCTGCATCATCACCGGTGCACCAGTGGAACAGCTTCCATTTGCAGAGGTAGACTATTGGACAGAGTTGCAAGCCATCATGGAATGGACAAAGACACATGTTTTTTCCACAATGCATATCTGCTGGGGTGCCCTCGCCGGACTGTACTATCACTTCGGCATTCCCAAATATACCCTGCCGGAAAAAATGTTCGGCATTTTCCCGCACAACGTTTTGCAGAAGAATATCCAGCTGCTGCGTGGGTTTGATGATTGTTTCTATGCTCCGCACTCCCGTCACTCGGAAATTCGGCGGTCAGATATCGAACAAGTCCCGCAACTGCAAATTCTGACCGAATCCAAACAGGCTGGTGTACACATTATTGCCAACAACAATGGCAGACAGTATTTTATTACCGGACATTTGGAATATGACCGCACAACGCTTGCAGAAGAGTATCACCGTGACCGGGACAAAGGCTTACCGATTGCAATACCATACCACTATTTTCCGGATGACGATCCGGAAAAATCGCCGCCCTACACTTGGGGCTGCTGTGCAAACCTGCTCTTTTCCAACTGGATCAACCACTGCGTTTATCAGCTGACTCCATATGAGCTTCAGCGGCTGGAGCTTTATAATTGGGATTGGGAAGCCGGACTTTAATCTATGAATAGGACACAATTTCAGGGAAATTGCCCGATGATTGATAAAAAATGATGGGCTTTCTCCCAATAAAATTGACAAAAAAGCCTTTACATTCTCTCATTTTTATGATACAATAAGCACATTGCTTCTCAAAATCACATATACAGGAGGAAACATTGTGCAAAATCTGAAAAAACGAAGCCTGCAAAGTCTGGCAATTTGGGTGAGTATTTTGTTCACAATCACAATCTTACAGCTGTTCCCTGCTTCCGCAGCAGAAGCGATCCCCTTTCCGATTGCGTGGCAGCAAAGCAAAGAAGCTGGTGCAGAGTGGCAGCGGCAAAGCTATCTGCCAGAAGAAGAAAACTGGTGCGAATATCCTTGGAATCGTGGCAGCGAAACAGGAAATACTGTGGGGCTGGCTGGATGCAGTCTGCTTTCTGTTGTCAATTCTGTCTATTATAAAACCGGAGAATTTATCAATCCGGTAGAATTGGCACAATTTGCACTGGACAACGGTTACCGTATTCCCGGTGTAGAGGGGGCAGCAATGGGATTCTTCCCCGCTGTCTCTCAAACTTACGGCGAACGTAGTCACATGACATTCCAGCAGTGGACAAGCAATGCAGAAACCGTTCTGCTCCATGTGCAAAGTGGTGGGACGGCATGTGCCAACATTGTTGGTCACTGGATTGCAATTGTAGACTATGATGTGGAAACCAATCAATACCTCATCCTCGACTCCTCTCAGACCTCCAAACGTGCTGCCAATATTACTTGGACAGATCGGGAAAATGGGGTTGCCTGGCTCTCAGCGACAGAGCTGTTGGCAAATGGAAAAAGCGGCTACTATGGTATCAATGGTCGTTATTCTGCTCTGTACACATTTGATTTATCACTGGAATGTATGCAGGGCGATGCCAATAATGACGGACAAATTTCAATCGAAGATGCCTGCCTCGTTCTGCAATACTATGCAAACACCGCAGCCGGTTTAGAAATGTTCCTACATCCACAACTGGAACAGCATCAGGCACGATTTACTGCCTCCGATATTGATGGAGACGGTACGCTGTCTGTAAACGATGCGGTCGCCATCTTAAATTACTATGCACAACAATCTGCCGGATTAACCCCAGACTGGAATACAATCTTTGAAAATCAGGATACATAATATTTAAAATTATAAAAGGAGCAGTTACGCCATTGAGTTTGGTGTAACTGCTCCTTTTTTGTCACGAAAATTCATTCTATTATTTGAAAATAAATTTCCATACTTTTTTGTCATAACTGCTTGACACACTTAGTTTGCTGTGATATAATAAGAAAGATAACTATTATAATTCTTATTTGGAGGATACGATGGAAAGTTTACACTATTTGCTCATGAAGTCCCATTCGATGATGCAGCGATGCATCTTTTCTGAAGCACAGAAAATTGGTTTGACCTCCGGACAACCGAAAATACTCGACTATCTTTGGGAACATGAGGGCAGCGACCAAAAAACCATTGCAGCGTACTGTGAAATTGAGCCAGCGACACTTGCCAGTATTCTGCTTCGCATGGAACAGAAAGGACTAATAGAACGCCGTCAGAAAACAGGCAACCGACGTTCGCTTTTTGTATACATGACAGAGAAGGGCAAAACCGCTGCGGAACAGATGCATGTTATTTTTGAAACATCGGATGAGCAAGCCGCAAATCATATGACGGTTGCTGAAACAGAAGAACTAAAAAGACTATTAACGAAGGTCTGCGAAAATCTGGATAGAAAGGATGCCTAATATGGAAGAAAAACGTACCATACTCAATCGCTTCATCTGCTATTTTGTCGGTCTCTTTATCATGACTGCTGGAATTGCAATATCTGTCAAGTCTAACCTCGGTGTCTCTCCTGTCAGCTCCATCCCCTATACACTAACACGATGCTGGGGAATCGAAATGGGAAAAGCCACGATTCTTTTTCACTGTGTCCTTGTACTGCTGCAAATTCTGATCCTGCGTAAAAACTTTAAACTGAAATCCCTGCTCCAAATCCCTGTAGGCATTGTATTTGGCTATTTCACAACCTTCTGCAATTATCTGATGACCTTTGCACCCACACCAGATCATATTGTCATTCGTATCGGTATGATTCTGATCAGCGTTGTGCTTGTTGCCATCGGGATCTTTTTCTATCTTCCTGCCAATATTATGCCGCTTGCCGGAGAAGGTGTGATGCAGGCAGTTTCTGATGTCACAAAAATTGCGTTTCCAAAGGTTAAGGTTGCCTTTGATATTACAATGGTTGTCATATCCCTTATCACCTGCCTAATTGTGCTGCATAATTTGGGCAGTGTCGGAATTGGCACAATTCTTGCAGCCATTCTTGTTGGCATCGTACTTGGACAGATTATGCGGCTCTGGGCATTACATAAAAAACGCAGCCTTGCATGCTAATTGGCTGTTATGTGGTTTGACAATTTATTCTAATAAAAATTCAATCAAAACGCTGCAATAGAAATACAGACATTCTATTGCAGCGTTTTTCAAATTAAATTTGTTTGCTTTGCAGGAAAACAAGCTTGTCCTTGACCGCATGTGAAAAGCATGTTTTTTCCTATGCTGCAAGCCCATTATGGTACAGAAATTTGTGACAATACCGTACCAATTTTCTCCCGAATACAAAGTTCTGCCTGTCGGTCAATTTGTGTCGCATCCCGATTCAGCACCACAAGATGTTCTCCGCTGAAATACCGCAGCAGTCCAGCAGCCGGATACACCGCAAGTGAAGTTCCACCAACCATTAGTACATCTGCCTCCGCAATGGCGGTTACAGCGTTTTCAACGGTTTCTGTCGGAAGCGATTCCTCATATAGTACGACATCCGGTTTTACCAATCCACCACATTTCGGACAGTGCGGTACCCCTTCTGTTTGCAGAATCCATGCCGCATCATATAACGCACCACAGCTTTGACAGAAATTCCGATGCACACTGCCATGCAGTTCATAGACGGTTTTACTGCCTGCCATTTGATGCAAACCGTCAATGTTCTGTGTAACAATCGCAGAGAGTACTCCCTTTTGCTCCAACTCTGCAAGTTTTTTGTGGGCAGCATTCGACTTGGCAGCAGGGCAGATCATCTTGTCCCGATAAAAACGATAAAATTCCGCTGTATGCCGTATAAAATATGTGTGACTGAGAATTGTTTCCGGCGGCACATCATATTTTTGATGATACAGACCATCCTGACTGCGAAAATCAGGAATTCCACTCTCGGTGGAAACGCCAGCTCCGCCGAAAAAAACCATCCGTTTTGCAGATTGTACAATCTCCTGCAATTTTGCAATTTCTGCTGTCATAAAGAATCCTCCTGTTCTATTTTAATGATTTTGCAGATTTCCTTTAATCTTTCATAATTTTTACATAGAATGTCCGGTTGCGGGGACCGTCAAACTCACAGAAATAAAGTCCCTGCCAAGTGCCCAGCAGCAAGGTTCCATTCTCAATGATGACCGTTGCACTGCTCCCCATGGCAGACGCTTTGGCATGTGCTGCCGAATTTCCCTCACAATGTCGAAAGGCAACACGATCTGGAAATGCTGCCTGATACGCAAGCAGCAAATCTGCTTGTACATCTGGATCTGCATTTTCGTTCATGGTAATCCCAGCAGTCGTGTGGGGACAAAACACCACACAAATCCCACTCTGTACACCACTTTCTGCCACAGCCCCTTTGACTTGTGCTGTGATGGATACAAAACCTTCTGCTGGTGTTTTCAAGCGATAAGTATAAAGCATAGAGACCGCCTCCTATGAATAGCATGTTTCTTTTATTATAACACACTTTGTGCCACTTGCCAAGATGCTGCTTTGCATAGACATAAAAATCAATTTTTGTATTTTCTCTCACGGATATCGAACTCACGTTATATAGCTCTTCTCTTTCTTTTCCAAAACAGTATCAATAGTATCACAGCTACCAGGCATGTTCCACACTCTGCAACCGGATAGGACGCCCAAATGCCATTCATATGCCAAACCGCTGCAAATATAAACAACACAGGAAGCAAAATCACACCGCTCCGCAGCAGTGAAATGCAAACGGAAAACAACGGACGTTCTACCGCACTAAAAAATGCAGATGCTGCAACATTACAGCCTACAAAGAAAAATGCGAGAAAATAAATCCGCACACCATCCTCTGCCATCTTTTTTAAAACGACATTCCCATCTGTATGAAACAGACTGACAATAGATTCCGTAAATCCAAATAAAATGCCATACAGCACAACAGCAAACCCCAACGCTGTCCCCAGTGTCAACTGTAACAGCTTTCGTATCTGCTGGGTTTCTCCTTTCCCATAACGGTAACTGAACAGCGGTTGTACACCTTGTGCAATGCCTGTACAGAGACAAGCGGCAACCATAGCAATATTCGCAAGGATGCCATAAGCCGCCACCCCTGTATTCCCTGCTTCCCGCAGAATCACAAAGTTGAAACAACAAATTACAATCCCCGATGCCACTTCTGTAATCCACTCTGCACCACCTAACAGGAAAATTGGCTTCAAAAAATGTGCCTGTATCCGACACGGCTGCAACCGAAGCTGACAGGAGGGTTTCCGAAAATAAAAGATTTGAATCCCAATTCCCACCAACGGGGCACAGGCAGTTGCCAGCACGGCACCCAGCATCCCCATGTCAAATGGAAAAATAAAAATATAATCCAAAACAATATTACTCAAGGTACCAAGCATGGTAGCTGCCATGACACGATTCGGTGCCCCGTCATTCCGCACAAAAGCAGCAAGCAACTGATTACACAGGAATAATGGAGCAAAACAATACAGCGTTCGCAAATAAACCACCATGTCTGCATGCGTTGCCGCATCACTGCCAAGCCAACGGCAAATTGGTTCTGTAAACCAGAAACCAGTTACAATAAATAATACACTTGCCAGCAATGTCAGCTGCAATGCATGAAAAAAGACACAATTGCCAGCTTCTTTTTCCCCTTTTGCACGGTAAATAGCATATTTGGTTGCCCCACCAATGCCAATCATCAACCCTGTTGCATTCATGATATTGAACAACGGCAAAACTAAATTCAATGCCGTCAGACCATCTTCTCCTATTCCATTTGCAATAAAAAAAGTATCCGCTAAGATATAGCAGGATGTGCCAAGCATAGCAAGCACATTCAGACTGACGTAGTAAAAAAATGATGAGAAAACCGATGTATTTTTCAATGGTGTCATGTTTCCTTTTCCTCTCTTTCTTCGCGATGATTACATCTTTTCTACTATAGCATAACTTGAAAAAAACGTCAACCACCCTATTGACTTTTCACTTGGAACGTGCTATAATAACATTCTGAAATTGAAAATCAGTTTCAATTTCAATTCTGATACCCTACAATTAGGAGAGAACATCATGCAATGGAAAACCATACTCTGCGGTCTACTCTGCGGAACACTGCTCTGCGGCTGTACACCTGCCACACAAAGGACAGATACCAAACCATCTGAAAAGCTGGAACTGGTCACCACGCTTTTCTGTTATTATGATTTCGCCCGTGCCGTATTACAAAATACGGATACGATTTCCGTTCAGCTGCTACTCTCCCCCGGTATGGAGAGCCATTCTTTTGAACCAGCCCCCTCTGATATTCTTGCGATTCAGAATGCTGATATTTTTTTATACAACGGCGGTCATATGGAACACTGGGTTTCGGAGGTGTTGGAAGCCGATGAACAATCCCATCCCGACCGCATGATCCGCTGCATGATGGACTTTGCACCACTGCTGGAGGAAACAGAACTGGTGGGCAGTGAACAGGAACATGGACATAATCATGACCACGAACAGGAGGCATGGAATATACAGGAAGAAGACGGACACGAAATGCACGATGACCATGACCACGAAGAACCAGAAGAGATAGAAACCTGCACCGACCCTTCTCACAATCACAGCCATGCAGACGGAGAAAGCAGCGTGGAATATGATGAACATATTTGGACATCCCCAGTAATTGCAAAAGATCTGTTATATGTGGTCTGCAATGTCATCTGTGAGGCAGATCCTACCCATGCAACGATTTACCGTCAAAATGCGGATGCCTATGCTGCGAAACTGGAAACACTGCATCAAGACTTTTCTGCATATTTTTCACAGCCAGAACATCAAATACTGTTATTTGCGGACAAGTTTCCATTGCAATATTTTGCAAACACCTACGGATTACACTGCTATGCTGCTTTTTCCGGATGCAGTTCCGATACAGAACCAAGTGTGGCAACGATCTCACACCTGATGGAACTGACAGAAGAACATCACTTGTCAAAAGTCTATTACTTTGAAGTCAGCAGTCCGTCCGTTGCCAAAGTCATTGGAGAACAGACTGGAGCCGTTCCAACGATTTTTCAATCCTGTCACACTGTCACACAAACGGACTTTGACAACGGCGAAACCTATGTCAGTCTGATGCAACGAAATTTGCAGGCACTGCAAAGCTAAATGACATACAAGAAAGGAATCTCTCTGCTATGGAAACATCTGCATTACAATTTTCCCATGTCACACTGGGCTATGAAAATATTGTTACGACATCTGACTTGAACCTAACCATTTCTGAAGGTGACTATCTCTGTATCATCGGCGAAAATGGTTCTGGGAAAAGCACCTTTGTCAAAAATATGCTGGGGCTGCTGCGTCCACTCAAGGGCGAAATCCAACTAACCGGAAACTGGAAACGCAGTGACATTGGCTATTTGCCGCAACAAACACCTGCACAGCGGGATTTCCCAGCAAGCGTAAGGGAAATTGTCCGCTCCGGGTTTCTCAACCAGATACGACACAGACCATTCTTTACAGCAGCCGAAAAAACCGCTGCACAGCAGGCAATGGAAAAGCTCGGTATCACCACGCTGCAAACACGCTGCTATCGGGAATTATCCGGCGGGCAGCAGCAGCGTGTTCTGCTGGCACGGGCACTCTGTGCCGCACAAAAGCTGCTCATCCTAGATGAACCCACCACAGGTCTTGATCCTGTTGCTGCGGAAGAACTCTATCAGGTGCTGCAAACATTGAACCGTACAGAACAAATCACCATTATCATGGTAACGCACGATGTAGAACGTGCAGCATACTATGCCAAGCATATCCTACATCTGAAACAAAAAACCTATACCTATGACACAGCGGCAGCCTACCGCAGCCATCAAAAATCTTAAACAATGGAGGATTCCAACATGGATTTTATCGTCGATATGCTTTCCTTTTCTTTTATCCGGCGTGCTCTGCTAGTCGGCATTTTTGTGTCGCTCTGTGCGGCTCTGTTGGGAGTCAGTCTGGTATTAAAACGCTTTTCCATGATTGGAGACGGCTTGTCACACGTTTCCTTTGGTGCACTCTCTATAGCACTGGCGTTTGGCTGGGCTCCGCTGCAATTCTCCATTCCTGTCGTGGCAGTGGCTGCCTTTTTCCTACTGCGAATTACAGAACAGGCAAACATCAAGAGTGATGCCGCAATTGCGGTTGTCTCTGCCGCTTCTCTTGCGATTGGCATCATTGTCACCTCCCTCAAAACCGGCATCAATACCGATGTTGCAAGCTATATGTTCGGCAGCATTTTGGCAATTGGCAAAGAAGATGTCTGGGTGAGTCTGATTTTATCCATTACCGTTCTGGGCATGTTTGCATTCTGCTATCATCGGATTTTTGCCATTACCTTTGATGAGAACTTCGCACAGGCAACCGGTGTTTCTGTTTCGTTTTATAATACCCTAATCGCCATTTTAACAGCGATTACTGTGGTACTCGGTATGCGAATGATGGGAGCACTGCTCATCAGCAGCCTGATTATTTTCCCTGCTCTCTCTTCCATGCGGCTGTTCAAGCGATTTTCGCTGGTAGTGCTCTGTGCAGCAATCCTTTCCATCGTTTGTTTCTGTACCGGCATAGCAGGTTCCTATCAATTTGACACACCAGTTGGGGCAAGTGTTGTCGTTGCCAATCTGGTGGTATTTCTGCTGTTCAGCCTGATTCAAAAAATACGAGAGTATGCCGGAAAGAAAAAGGTGCAGGAAACGGCTGGGAAAAAGTAATCTTCTTCGATATTCTCATAAAACCGCCTTATGAATTAGGGTCACGCAAATCTATTTTTGTATTTTCCCTTACAGATAACGCTCTCACCTCCGCCGGCAGATTCGCTTCGCTCTCTGCCTGTGTCCGCTGTCCGCCGTTATATGTTGTACAAACTTGCAGTCTTGTTTCTCTAAATTTCTGTATCCTGTATCGTTTTGTTATTTTAGAAGGCGGACAGCGACAGCTTGTTCCTCATTCCATTACCAAAACTCTAATTGCAGCGTTTTGCAGGGGACAGCTTGTCCCCTGCACCCCTCCGCCAAGCTGAATCAGCTTGACCATAGTCGCCATTCGGCGGAGCAATCCACTCCATAATTTGAAAATTTATTTACGTGGGATTAGAACTGCTTTTTCTTGCAATTTTTCCACATTTATGGTATACTGCAAAAGAAGATTTTCAATAGAAAAGAGGCATTCTATGCAACCACCAAAATCATTTCCCCTATTTCCCACTCTATTACTCTGCCTGCTTTCAGCTATAACTGGCTGCATCACAGGTGCCATCACCGCTGGATTCGGTCGTGTTTTACTCTGGATTGGAACGGTTCGCACAGCACATCTGCTCTGGTTTCTGCCATTTCTGCCCCTTATCGGCGTGCTGATCGTCTGGATTTACCAGAAATACGGCAAGGAAAGCAGTCAAGGCATGAGCCTGATTTTTGACGCTGCCAACGGCAATGCTGACCGCATTCCGCTACGACTGATTCCCCTGCTCATCGCCAGTACTTGGCTCACCCATCTCTGCGGCGGCAGTGCCGGTCGGGAAGGCGTTGCTGTACAACTTGGTGCAACCGTCGCACATTGTACTGGCAGCCGGATTCCTGTTTTCCAACAGATACCAGATGCCGTCCGAATCCTCACCATTGCCGGCATGGCTGCGGGGTTCAGCGGATTATTTCATGCACCACTTGCAGCCGTCTGCTTTGCATTGGAAGTTTTAGCGGTTGGTAAACTGGAGTATCGTGCCCTCCTGCCAGCGGCTCTCTCTGCTGTGACCGCCTATTTCGTTTCCACTGCACTGGAATTGGAGACCTTTCAGGTTGTCCTGCCAGAAGCGACCATTTCGCCGCTCTCATTTCGAATGTTACTGCTCGGCGTAGCTGCCGGATTAACCGGCGGATTGTTTACTTTTTTGCTGCGATTCGGTAAGAAACAGGCAGTAAAATGGCTGCCAAATCCCCTCATTCGGATCGCCATCTGTGGTACCCTGCTAGCGATTCTCCTCTACATATGCGGAAAAGGACGATATGCCGGACTGGGTACGAATCTAATTTCGCTGGCTTGCAATGGTGAGACAGTATATTATTTTGACTTTTTGTGTAAGCTACTCTTAACGGTTGTAACCCTTTCCATCGGCTTTCAGGGCGGAGAAGTAACCCCATTATTTGCCATCGGTGCTTGTCTGGGGGCTGTCCTCGCCCCCTGTCTGGGCATTCCAACCGTGCTGGCAGCCGCTCTCTGCTATGCTGCCGTTTTCGGCAGTGCGTCCAATACACTGCTCGCACCAATTTGCATTGGCACAGAAGTTTTCGGATTTTCCTATTTCCCCTATTTCGCTGTAGTGTGTACCATTGCAAGACTTTGTAATGGTAACCGATCCATGTATGGCAAACAAACCCTATCCCCATTGTTTTTAACTGGAAAGGAACGTATATGAAACTGGGTATTATTTTTACAGGCGGTACAATCGGCAGTCAACTGGCAGCAGACGGCTATCTTTCCCTATCAGAACAAACCAACTATCTGCTCTTACAGGGTGCAAAAGCACGTGGCTTCCTCAAAGGGATCACCGTCATGCCATCTGAACCGCTGCATCTCTTCAGTGAACAGATGACTGGCAAATCGCTTTCCCTACTGGTAAACCATGTGCGGCAGCGTATCTTGACAGAAGACTGTGACGGCTGGATTCTGCTGCATGGTTCCGACACACTTGCCTATACAGCAGCCGTATTGGGGTATGCACTGGGAACAGAACTACCCCCGTTGGTACTGGTGGCAAGCAATGAACCACTCACCAATCCCGCTGCAAACGGTTGGAACAACTTCGCTTATGCCATTCGTTTTTTGCAGGAACAGGCGAAAACAGGGGTATTCGTCAGTCACTGTAACTTGGACAGGATGCCTGTGATCCATGAGGCAACCCGACTACTCCAGCAGTTACCGGGCAGCGGTGATCTTTACAGCTTCTGTAATACTGTCTATGGCATTTATGATACGGCAGGACAGTTTCAACAGCGGATGACACGGGTGCACCGTAAACCAATGTTACCACTCAACCAACCATTCCAACTGCTGCAACCTGCACCGCTGCTGCAACTAACTGCGGCGGTCGGCAATCCATTGCCCGATATTCCAACTGACATAAAAGCAATTCTTTATCAGTGCTACCACTCCGGAACGGTCTGCACAGATTCCATTTTTCTTTCTCTGGCAAATACCGCCGCAAAACGGCAAATTCCATTCTTTTTGACAGGCTGTCGTTCCGATCAAATAGATTATGATACGAAAAAGCAATGGGAAACTCTATGGGTGAAACCACTGTACGATATTGCCCCCATTGCTGCCTACTGTCAGCTTTGGATTGCTGTTTCCAATGGATTGTCCATAGAAACCTGTTTCCCAAGCTAACACGGAAATCCATTTTTGTATGTTCTCTCATGGATACCGTTCTCATCTGCGACGTGCAATCGTTTCCTTGTCTTTTTCCGTTTCTTGTGCTATAATAGAACCATACTCGATAAAATGCAATTTATTTTTTAGAAAGAAGGTCTTTTTCTATGGAACCGATATGGGAAAAAATGGGGTTGAAAACAGAACCCCAAATGTGGCAGGCAAATGATTTACTGCAATGTATGCGACAGCACCGACAGGATGGTGTTCTCATCTACTTTTTCTATCAGGACGCTGCCTATGAAGCGGGCGTACGGCTGGAGAACGGCAAGGTTGTCTTTTTCTTAAACGATGATGTTTATCCGTCCATGCTCGCATTTTGCAGCAGTGCCAACATCGAAGGGATATTACTTTCAGATCTGACAGATCCGATTGCTGTCTTCTCTATCAACGGACAACCTCTATGAAAATAATAACCATTTATGAAAAGCGGCTTGCCAAATTTGGTAAGCCGCTTTTTGTTTGATGTAATAGAAAATATTCTGATGTTAAATGATCATAACTCCGTTTCCGGCAACTTGTCAATCACCAAAATTACATACTTGATCAAGGAATCTGCATCCGATTCATTTACGTTCGCTGTTCCGTCTACTGTATTGCAGTTTGCATTTTTATTCTGCTGATCTGACAAGCTAATCTGCTTTGCAAGAAATTTATTTAAAGAAATGGCATCCGTCAAGTTAACAACACCGTCCAAATTGACATCACCAATATTATCAGAATGCAATGTTGTATCTGATGTTGTAGTGGTCGTATCAATTGGATCCGTTCCCTCTCCACTCACTGTGGTTTCTGTTGTAGTTGTTGTGCTCACCGTCGTAGTTGTCACAGGAGCATCTGGATCAAAGAAGGTTACCCCTGCATTCGCTGCATAATCTGCCGCTGCTGTACCAGTAGTACCATTCAATTGGAAGCCTTCCTTCACATTTGCATTCATATCTTCATCTGTCAAGAAGCCAAATGCCTGATCACCAATGCTGGTTACACCAGATGGTACTGTAACAGTGTTTAAGCTGCCACAGTTCAAAAATGCCTGCTTTCCAACCGTCTTCAAACCATCTGGTAAGGTAATACTACTTAAAGCATTACACTTTTCAAATGCAGAAATACCAATATTGGTCAAGCCATCTGGCAGAGCAACACTCTCCAAACTGCTGCACTCTGCAAATGCAAAGTTATCAATATTAGTAATATTCTCTCCCAATGTCAAGTCGGTCAAAGAAGAACAACTGCGGAACAGCCACTTTCCTACCGTTGTCAAACCGTTCCCCAATGTAGCAGAGGTTAAATCAGAACAATTAGAAAATGCACTGATTCCAATTTTGGTTGTAGAATCTGGAATGGTAATGCTGGTCAATGCCGTATTGTAGAATACATAGTCTTCAATCGTAGTAACGCCTTCTGGAATTACAATCTCTTTCAAGCTGGTACAATTCTGGAACATCTGTGCTTCCAGTTTTGACAAGCTTGCTGGAATATTGACACTGGTCAACGAAGTACAGTTATAGAAAGTCTGTTTCCGTAAATCGGTCAGGGTTTCCGGCAAAACGGCACTTACCAGATTCCGGCAGAATGCAAATGCACCAGAATTAATTTCTGTGATAGAATCTGGAATAACAATGCTTTCCAGTCCAGAATAAGAGAACAAATCCTTTCGGATTACCGTCAGCGTAGACGGCAATGTAATACTCTTCAAGTTGTTGCAATAAGAGAAGTTCGCAGCAGAGATTTCTGTAATGCCTTCTGGCAGGGTGATACTGGAGATGCCGGTATAGGCAAACGCAGATGGTCCAATCGTCCGTATCGTGCTTGGCAAAACGATATTATCCAGCATCGCACAATTATAAAATGCATTATCCAAAATCTTTTTCGGTCCTTCTGCAAATGTTACTGTCTTCAACCGGAAACAGTCCATAAACATAGAGTTGCCAACCGTCAGCAAGGTGCTTGGAATATTGGCAGAAACCAAATCCGAGCAGCCAGCAAAGGCTTCCGTTCCGACCTGTTCCAAGCCCTCCGGCAGGTTCAATTCTGTTATGCCCGTCGCACAAAATGCTTCGTTTCCAATTCGTGTTAAGCCAGCAGAAAGTTTCAAACTCTTCAAATTCGAGCAGGCACAAAATGCATCGGCACCGATGGTAGTAATGGTGTCCGGCATCGTAACAGAAACAATATCCGTATTGCCATAGAAAACAGAAGCATCAATTGCCACAACGGGTGCATTTTTCAGAGTGTCCGGAATTACCAAATCAGCCGCCGTTCCATGATACCCAGTGATCGTTGCCACCTTTTGATCTACCCCGTCAATGGTAACGGTTTTTCTGGTAAAATCATAAATATCCTCTGGTGCAGGATCGGTAACCTCACCCGTATCCGTTCCCTCTGTGGTTTCCCCTTCTGACAGAACCGGCATATCCGTTTCCTGAATTTCTACCACAGTGGTTTCCTGTGTAGCTACTTCTGTTGTAGTCGTAACTGTTACAGCGGTATCTTCTGCAAAAACAGAAGCCGCAGACAGAGAAAGAGAAAACAGTGTAGACATTGCCAGCACACCGGCAATGGTACGTTTCCAATGATTCTTCATATAAAAACTCCTTTCAAAATCCGTTCTCATAAACCAAATTCGATATACAAGGGAATACACCCTATAGCTACTTTTATTATAGAAGATAGAAAAAGGGATGTCAAGCCCCTATCTGTAAACTTTGTTGTTTTTTTACATGGCGGTTGGTTTGTTTTATGGAAAATAGCAGATTATTAAAAAAATGTGAGTTCGACGAGAATGCATTCTACCGCTGCCAATCACAAACTGTGCCGGCAGAATC
>CAUDDP010000033.1 GCA_958448395.1 uncultured Oscillospiraceae bacterium
AGCTTGACCGCAGTTGCCATTCGGCAGATAAAACGCTCTCATCGAACGCACGTTACAAAAAATATCATTATTCCATTTTTGCCCGTTCTGCCTGTTCCATCCGGATTGCCTTCAACACAATGGCACACTCCAGACGCTTCTTCTCAATTTCACAGGAGAGCTTATGCGCCTTGCGAATATCTCCAGCATACTGATAATTATTCGCATTGCAGCCGCCGCTGCAATAGAATCTTGCCCAGCATTCCCGACAGTCCGGCTTGGTGTAGATATGAGCTTTTGCAAAATCGGCTTTCTTTTCCTGATCAAAAGTACCATCTTCCAAATTGCCCATTTTCCACTCTTCCATACCCACAAACTGATGACACGGATAAATATCGCCATCCGGTGTAATGGCAACATACTCATTCCCGCAGCCACAGCCACGCAGCCGCTTAATCGCACACGGACCCTGATCCAGATCCAGCATAAAGTGGAAGAAGTTGAACTTCTTACCGGTCTTTTCGTAGTCCAGAATCTTCTGCATCAGCACTTCATATTCCTTGAAAATTGCCGGCAGATCTGCTTCTGTAATCGCATAGGGATCATTTGCATCTGCCATAACCGGCTCAACAGAAATCTGGTCAAATCCATCCTTCAGCAAACTAAAAACATCGTTGGAAAAATCCAGATTATATTTGGTGTACGTACCACGTACATAATATTCCTTGTCACCACGCTGGGAAACCAGACGCTGATACTTGGGCAGGATTTTATCATAACTTCCCTTGCCGTCTACCCGTTTCCGCATCCGGTCGTTGATTTCTTTTCTGCCGTCAATGGAGAGTACCACATTGGACATTTCCCGATTGATAAAGTCGATTTTATCATCATCCAGCAGCATTCCGTTTGTGGTAATCGTAAAACGAAAACGCTTTCCGTATTCTTTTTCCTTGCTTCTGGCATATTCCACAACCTGTTTAACCACATCAAAATTCATCAGTGGTTCGCCGCCAAAGAAATCCAGTTCCAAATTTTTTCGGTTAGCAGAATGCGTCAACAGAAAATCAATTGCCTGTTTGCCGGTTTCCAACGGCATCAGCTTTCTGCCTTCCCCAAAGTCACCAGTAGAGGCAAAACAGTATTCACAACGTAAATTGCAGTCATGTGCAATATGCAGGCACATTGCCTTAATGGGAGAAGCCACGGAAATATTGGCATACTGTTCATAGTCATCTTCGGAAAAGAGAATGCCCTCCCGATAGGCCTCCAATACTTCATCATAGCAGGAGAGAATATCTGCCTCCTGATAGAATGCAGACAGCTTCTCAATGACTTCCGGCGGACAGACCTCTGCAAACGGCGGGGTCACATGATCCAACATATCATAGGTCAAATCATCAACAATATGTACACCACCGCTGTTGACATCCAGCACGACATTATAGCCGCATAATTTATATTTATGTATCATGATTTCACTCTTTCTTTTTTGCAGTTTCTATTTTCGCTGCATAGCAGCTGTTTTTTGTCCTGTACGGCAAAATCCGTACACCGAATCCGGTGTACGGATTTATCGAACACATAGAAATCGTTTGCTTACCGCTCGCACTTCTGATTTGCAACGGTGCAGGAAGTCTTGCAGGCAGACTGGCAAGAAGCCTGACACTGACCGCAGCCACCCTTTGCAGCAGATTCCTTCAGATTTGCCTTATTGATGGTCTTAATGTGCTTCATAACAAAAATCCTCCCTATCAAACATACTTACAGTTTTCCGCAAACATTATGCTCTTGAAACTGCATGAGAAAAGTCGGAGCAGAGGCTCCGAATTGATTTTTATTATTATAGCACATTTTTGGTTTCTTTTCAATAGTGTTTTCCAGTTTGCAAAAAAATTTTACATATTGCACAATCAAAATGAGAAACTTTTGTTTACTTTATGATGCAACCGTTTCACTGTTATTCCGTATCCGCAAAAAACTCAGCATTTTGGTTTACAGCACCTGCAATTCACGCCAACAACCCCGCCAATACAGCTGCATAAAATCATAAAAATCAACTTGGCAAATGTACCGGCGGCGGCAAAACTTTGCAGCAAAAGCAATCCAATCAGAAAGACTGCAAAATACATTGCAACGCCACAGCACAGCCCCACCAATAATCCCTTCCGTCGTCTTCGTCTGGCAGCCACAAATCCAGCAGTAAAACTACCGGCACACAATGCCATGCAAGCCATCGCCTGTACCAGACTATCTGGTGCATTGATATTACTCATCAACAGGGAAAATAACAATAAAAACAGTAGCGTGACTGCCAGCCCTGCTGCAACTGCCAATATAGTACACCAGACAGATGACTGCCAGATCAGTCGTTTGACTGGTCGTCTTTTACAAGGTACATGACATGAATGACCGCTGTTCGGACGCATCATAATTCTCCTCTCTGTAGATCACTGTTTTATTTTATGCAGAGAGTTTCGGATATATGTAGAAACACCTTTATTTCAATTGATGCATCAAAATATTTGGTTGATCTGCTATTAGCATAGACTCTGTTTTTTGCTGTACCTGCTTTAGACGTATCATCTGCACTTGTAATGGTATCTGCTCTACTTCTGACAGGGTAGTATTTTTCAAAAATAACTCCAATTCTTCTATGGTATCACAAATGGCAGAAAACAGTTGGAAATATGGCTTTTGATATTCTTCCATGATACATTCCTCTTTCCCACCTCCTATTATAAAACAATTTGTTTTATATGTCAATAGACCATTTTGTTTTATCGTATAATAACAGAAAAAACGGAGGGAATTTATGTGTTACGAAAGAATCCGTGGTTTGCGTGAAGACCACGACCTCTATCAAAAAGACCTTGCCAATTATCTGCACTGTTCACAGGTTGCTTATTCTCATTATGAACTGGGAAAACGGGATATTCCAACCAGCATTCTCATTCAGTTGGCAAGTTTTTATCATACCAGCATTGATTATTTATTGGGGCAAACCGATGAAAAGCAGCCCTATCCCCGAAAACAACAACCATAACGAAAAAGCGACCTGCTAATTGCAAGCCGCTTTTTTTCTATACGCTATCATCCATCAAATCTATCTTAACATACCCTATCTATCTTAATGTATCCCTCAAATTTTTATCTATCTTGCTTAGTCTTTCAGAACGCCCTGTTCTTCTGCTGCATCAGAATCTTTCTTCTTTTTCTTTTCTTCTTTCTTTGCCTTTGCTTCTTCCGCAGCAGCAGCTTTGGCACGTTCATTGTCTTCCTTTACAGTCACATTTTCCTGAATTGCCCATGTTTTCAGCCGCATCTTGTGACGGTCACCACCCGTTTCAATCTGAATGGTGTCATCTTCTACACGGGTCACCAGTCCCACAATACCACCGATGGTGACAATTTCGTCCCCAATCCGAATGGCACGCTGCATCGCCTGCTGTTCTTTTTCCTTCTTTTTCTGCGGACGAATCAAGATAAAATACATGACAGCAAACAACAGCACCATCAAAATCAGAGAACCAATCATACCGCTGCTGCCAGAAGCTGCTGTACCACTGCCGCCCTCTGCAGAAGCCGTTACCATACTAAGTACGCCTGTCAATGCTGCTATGCTCACAGTCAATCCGTATTTTGCAATCTTTTTTCTCATTGCTCTCGTTCCTTTCCGGCTATGCCTTATGCTTTTGATTTGATATATTCGTCAATGGATGCCGCTGCTTTTTTACCAGCCCCCATTGCCAGAATCACCGTTGCTGCACCGGTTACCGCATCACCGCCAGCATAAACACCATCCTTTGTTGTCTGCATGGTATCTTCGTTGACAATCAGACAGCCACGCTTATTTGCCTCCAGACCTGCTGTTGTCGTACGAATCAACGGATTCGGAGAAGTACCAATCGACATAATAACCGTATCGACATCCAGCACATATTCGCTGCCCGGTACAGCAACTGGACGGCGTCTGCCGCTTTCATCCGGCTCGCCCAGTTCCATCTTGATGCACCGCATGCCATTGACACGTCCCGTCTTTTCATCGCCAAGAATCTCTACCGGATTGTTCAGAGTCAGGAATTCTACACCCTCTTCTTTTGCATGGTGCACTTCTTCCTGTCTTGCCGGCATCTCCGCTTCGGAACGACGATATACAATGTAAACATGCTCTGCTCCCATTCGCAGAGCACTTCTTGCAGCATCCATTGCCACATTACCGCCGCCGACTACAGCAACGGCTTTGGACTTGATCACAGGTGTATCGTATTCCTTCCGATAACCTTTCATCAGATTGATTCGGGTCAAATACTCATTGGCAGAGCATACTCCAACCAGAGATTCGCCCGGAATCCCCATAAACCGTGGCAGACCTGCACCAGAACCAACAAAAACAGCCTCGTAGCCGTCTTCCATCAGCTCATCAATGGAAAGAATTTTACCAATGACCATATTCGGACGGATTTCTACGCCCAGTTCTTCCAGTGTCTTGATTTCCTGCTGTACGATTTTTTTCGGCAGACGGAATTCCGGAATGCCGTACATCAGCACACCACCAGCAACCTGAAACGCCTCAAATACCGTCACCTGATAACCCAACCGTGCCAAATCGCCAGCACAGGTCAAACCTGCTGGACCACCGCCGACCACTGCAACCTTGTGACCATTGAACGGTACAGACTTTGTTTGCAAATTACCATGTTCTCTTGCATAGTCTGCTGCAAAACGTTCCAGACGACCAATGCCGACTGGCTGTCCCTTCTTTCCACGGACACATTTTCCTTCGCACTGCGATTCCTGTGGACAAACTCTGCCACAGACTGCTGGTAAACTGTTGGTCGTTGTAATAATCTGATAAGCCTCCAGAAAGTTTCCTTCTGCCATCTTTTGAATAAAATCCGGAATTTTCACGCCAACTGGACAGCCTGTCACACAAGGCTTTACCTTACATTGCAGACAGCGAGTTGCTTCTTCCATTGCCATTTCCGGTGTATAACCGGTTGCCACTTCTTCAAAGCAAGTAGCACGTTCTTTCGGATCCCGTTCCGGCATTGGCACTTTTTCCAATGCCATATTTGCTTTTGCCATTATTCTTTTTACCGTTCCATTTTGGAAACGGCACTCCTTTCCTTTATTACTGCATTTTCTTCATTCTGCAAGCGTGTTCTTCTTCCCGATAGGTACCGCCACGCCGCATCAGTTCATCATAGTCCACCTTGTGACCATCAAAGTCCGGACCATCCACACAAGCATACTTAATTTCGCCGCCAACCGTTACACGACATCCGCCGCACATACCAGTACCATCTACCATAATGGGATTCAACGAAACAACCGTGGGAATTCCGTATGGCTCTGTCACTTTGGAAACAAACTTCATCATAGGAATTGGTCCAATTGCAATCACCAGATCATATTTTTTACCGGAATCAATCTGCTCCTGCAATACGTTAGTGACAAAGCCTTTCTGACCATACGTTCCGTCATCCGTACAGAGATATAAATTATTACTGCACTGACGGAACTCTTCCTCCAGAATCACAATGTCTTTACTGCGAAAACCAGCAATTACATCCACCTGTTTGCCCATTGCGAACAACTGTTTTGCCTGTGGATAAGCAATGGCACAGCCAACGCCGCCACCCACAACGCACACAGATTCTACACCCTCTGGAATTTCCGTTGCCACACCAAGCGGACCAACCAAATCCAGAATAGAATCCCCCGCATTCAGGGCTGCCAGTCGTTCCGTAGAGCGACCAACAATCTGAAAAATGAGTGTAATGGTTCCGGCCTCCCGGTCATAATCTGCAACCGTTAGCGGCACTCGTTCGCCGTATTCATCGACACGGAAAATGATAAACTGTCCCGGTAATACCTTTCTTGCAATCAGTGGTGCCTCCAGCTTAATCTTTACCACAGCTGGATTCAGCACTGTTTTTTCTATAATTGGAAACACAATTTTCCCTCTCCTTCTTGAAAATATATTATAAATTTATTATACCACGCATTCTGCAAAAATACAAGCACTTTTTCCATGTGATTCTTGTTTCTTACTTTTCCAGTTTTACTTTATTTGTGAAAAAACCTCCGGTAAATTCCAACCTTAAAAAAATAAGCCGACAAAAATCTGCCAGCTTATTTTTTGCGTTTCCTTGTTTTTCAGCAAATAAAAATAATGCTTTATGCCTCTGGCTCCTCTGCTTCTTCCAGATCATCCATTGTCAATTCACTGTAATCAAACTCCAGCAGCTCATTGCAGCACGGACAATGCATTACGCCTTCATCCAGAACGGAATCTGCCAGCACAATGGTATTCTGACAATTCGGACAGACAACTTCATACAAATCCTCATCTTCCTCATCATCGCAATCCAAATAATCTGTTTCGTCTTCTTCCTCATATTCGTCGTCGCCAAATAATTCTGCTTCTACGTCACCGAGGCCTTCATCCAAAGATTCGCAGAGTTCTGTCAGTTCGTCCACCTGATCCTGTAAATCCGTTACATATAAAACCGTTTCCTGCATGACTTCGAGCAGCTGTGCCAGAATCTTGCCCTCTTTGGAGGTTGTCAGATCCAGATCCATGCCGTCTATCATGCCACGCAGATATGACATCTTGTCACTTAAATTCATATGCTCCGCCCTCTTTCTTTTCTTTTTGTCCATTGCTGAAACAGATGCTATGCTTGCCTGTAAATTCCACAAGCTTTATGCAAGGTACAGATTTCTGTACTTATGCACGTTCCATATACTCTCCGGTTCTAGTATCAATGCGGATCTTGTCCCCTGTATTGATAAACAGCGGCACTTTAATTTCTGCACCGGTTTCCAGTGTTGCCGGCTTAGTTGCATTGGTAGCCGTATCGCCCTTGAAGCCCGGATCGGTTTCTGTTACTTCCAATTCTACAAAGAACGGCGGTTCTACACCGAATACATTGCCCTTATAGGACAGAACCTTGACTTCCATGTTCTCCTTTACGAACCGGAATGCATCACCCAGCTTCTTGCTGTCAATTGGCAGCTGTTCATAGGTCTCCATGTCCATGAAGTAATACAGCCCGCCATCTTCATACAGATACTGCATGTCCTTCCGCTCAATGTAAGCAGTCGGATACTTATCGGTCGGGTTAAAAGAACGTTCTACCACTGCACCTGTGATGACATTCTTATACTTCGTACGAACAAATGCGGCACCTTTACCCGGCTTTACGTGCTGAAATTCAATGACCTGTACAACGTTGCCGTCCAGTTCAAAGGTAACACCGTTTCTGAAATCGCCTGCTGAAATCATAAAAATAAACCTCCGTGATTGTTTCTTTCTCCTGCTCTCGCCGATACGGACAAAAAGCACAGGTATATCGTTTATTATACTACGGAATCCGGCTTTTTGCAAGCCCTTTCCATAATTTTTTTTATTTTCCTGCAATAAAAGGGGTTAAAAATCCCAACTAACATCCAATCCTGCTGACTGCCGTGCATAATACGTCAGAATTTTGACCGCATCTTCTACTGCAATCTTTCCATCTTCATCCACATCCATCGCAGTAAAGACCGCATCTGAAATTTCTACAGGCAATCCGGCAGACTGCTGTGCATAGGTTTGCAATACCAGAACGGCATCCTCTACCGCCACAATACCATCATTATTGGGATCCCCCTTCATGATTTCCGGCAGATCCAACGAGTTAAGATCATATTTGGGTTCAAGTCCTTGTGAAATTGCATAGTCTTTTTGCTTTTGAAAGTACTCCTGTGCATAGGAACCTTTATAAACAGTTACAACAATCTGATAATTACTGCCAGAAAACGCTTCATCCTCAATGGTCTGCACACTTGCAGGAACGGTAACTGCACGCAATTCTTTACAGCCATAGAACAGACAATAGCTGACAGATTGCAGCCTGTTCGGCAGCTCAATACTGTTCAATGCGGTACAGCCCCAAAATGCACCGGCTCCCAGTTCCTGCAAATTAGAAGAGAGCTTCACATCTGTCAACGCTGTGCAGGCACAAAATGCATGGTCGTCTACCGTTCTGACGCTGTTCGGCATGTTCATTGCAGTCAAACCGGTATTGGCAAATGCCCAAGCTCCAATGTTTCGCAACGTACTCGGCAACACAATATCGGTCAGGTTAGTACAGGACTCAAAAGCAAACGGTGCCAGTTCTGTAACAGTTGCTGGTACTGTGTAGGAGCTGCCACCCTTCGCAATCGGATAGCGAATCAGCGTAGTTCTTGCCTGATTCAGCAGAACGCCATCTACAGATGCAAACGCAGAATTGCCGTCTGCAACTGCAATCTGTTGCAAACTTTTACAGTCTGCAAAGACATTGTCCCCCAATGTAGTAAGCGATGCTGGCAGTTCCAGAGATGTCAAACTGGTACAGCCATCAAAGGCAGATGTGCCGATTTGCAGCAACTGTGATGGCAACGGCAAACTCGTCAAACCAGAGCAGCCATAGAATGCAGAATCTCCAATAGCGGTCACCGAATCCGGTAAAGCAAGCTCTGTTAAGGCACTACAATAGGCAAAGGCATTATCCCCGATAATCTGCACATTATCAGAAATGGTAACGCTTTGCAAGTTGGTACAGCCATAAAATGCCCGTTCTCCGATGACACGCACGGGTTTGCCGCCCATTTTAGACGGCACTTTTATACTGGTCGCAGAGAGGTTACAATCTGCAACTTCAACATAATCACTATACAGCAAAAGCGTCAGATCGCCATATGTTGTCGTCTCAGCAGCAGAAACGGAAAGGGCAACAGACGGCAGCGGCAATGCCTGCTGCATGGTTGGCACAGTTGCAGCTGCCAGCAGACAAGCTGCTGCCAATACCCCACAGACACGATGCTTTCTTAATGAATTCATACAGATTCATCCTTTCTTTTTATTGGTAACGAAAACGCCTGTTTTCATCTGAAATTCCCCATTGGTATGGATCTTCTATTGCAATAGAGTCTGATATAGAAGATACGATTATCATAGCACAGAATCCTTGATTCTGTCAAGCGGCTGTATTACATTTCACGCAAATCAATTTTTGTATTTTCCCTTACAGATAACAGTCTCATCTCCACCGGCAGAATCGCTTCGCTGTCCGCCATTGTACGTTGTGCAAACTTGCAATCTTGCCCCTCTAAATTTCTGTATTCTGTACCGTTTTGTTTTTTCAGAGGGCGGACAGCGGCAACTTATTCTTCATTTCATTATCTTATCCAACTCGTTTCCTCTGCAAGGGGGACAGCTTGTCCCCAGTTCAGAGGATGCCCTTCCCTTTTGTCCCTTCGGGATATTTCCCCACACTGTGGGGAATAACCCTCCGCCAAGCTGAGCCAGCTTGACCGCAATCGCCATTCGGCGGAGCGATTCACCCTATAATTTGAAAACGTTTTTTGTACAGTCATGCTTCAATCTGTATTGGTCACCACACCGTTTTCATCAATCGAAATGCCGTAGGACATATTTTCCATATTTCGATAGAACGTATCCTGTGCAGATGGATCTCCGATATACGTCACCTGACAATTGGACTGTACGGCTGGCACCAATTGCAGCTGTACCGCATAATCTTCTGCGGTACCGGTAATATGCAGCTCTGCTAACATGGTATCCATGGTCTTTCCATTGAACCAGTAATTCCCAAGGGAATAGACAATGGGCTTGTCCTGATAGAAATCAATGCCCTGTAAGCAATGTGTATGATCTCCAATCACTGCATCCGCTCCGGCATCAATCAAAGCGTTTCCGGTAGTCAGTTGGTACTCCTCCAGATAGGTGACGCCCTCAATGCCCCAATGCATATAAACCACCACATAATCGGCATTTTGATCCGCCTCTTCCACCCGTTCATAGAGCAAGGTGGGATCCACGGTTCGGAATACACCCGGTTCCTCTTCGGTTGCCCCTTTGGTCAATTCCTCCCACTCTACACGGGTACCAGACACAAATGCTACTGTAAAACCATCCAGTTCATAATAATAAATCGAAGAGGCTTCCTCTAAATCCTTACCGGCTCCCACATAGGGAATCCCGGCATTTTGCAGGGTATCCAGCGTATCCAGCAACGCATCCTCACCATAGTCGTAGGCATGATTGTTTGCCAGTGAAACAATATCCACCCCCAGTTCCGGCAGCACTTTGACATTGGCAGGATCAGCACGGTAAGTATAATCTTTTCCAACCGTCGCACTTCCTCTCGTGGAATACGGAAACTCATTGTTGATAAAACAAATATCTGCTGATCGCATGTGATCTACCATGGTAGCGTCTATGCATTGTGTAATATCTTCACCGCATTCCTTCCAATATTGCGTGGTATAGGCATGATCCTCAATACAAATATCACCGGAAAAGCAAATCGTATAGTCAAATGGTTGCAGCGGCTCCGTTGTTGTCGTTTCGGTAACCGTTGTTTGTATTGGTGCAGTTGTAATCAGTGTGTCAGAAGCATTCTGTTCCGCAGTAGAAACAGTTTGTTGTACCGTTTGGCAACCAGTCAGACAATGGATAAGCAGCATACTGCTGCAAAGCAATACAGGAAAACAAGATAATTTCATTTATAACCTCCTCCTATCTCTTTTTCTGCAAGAATCACATCCCGTTCTTTCTTATTTTACCACATTTTTCTTCACTTGTCCACATAAATAAAAGCAGCAGAAATCAAATTTTTTCTTTCTGCTGCTTTTTTATCCCATTTTATGTTAATCTATATCTGTATCAAAAAGCGGTATATATACATCCCCTTTATCATCTACAATGCAAGAAGAATCTAGTATCTCACCTGTTTCTTTCTGATAATACAACATCGCATAACGCGGCGAATTAGATGTACTTTCTAATTCATAATAACAAACCAGATTCAAATCATCGGCATTCGGTTCCCCGACCTCTGCTTTCCATTCTTGCAATTGTGTACTGTGCTGAAGAAAGGTACGCAGTTGTTCCTCTGTAATGGTTCGGTAATAAGGGGTAAAAATTTTAGGATAACCACCCATACGTCTGGTATCATAATGCTGATTACTTTCCAACTGAATAGTAATGCCATCTTCCTCTGGAAAAGAAAAATTCTCATCACAATAAACCTGTTCTGAACAGATAGAAAAACAATGAATTCCAACTTCATCTGCATTCATTTCATCCATATAGGTATATCTTAAATAACAATAGTAGTTTTCCTTCTCTTTTGTAATTACGAATATATTGGAAACTGCTTTCTGTCTTAAACCAGAATCTACAGATTCGGAACTATGTCCTGCACCATCTCGTTCATTGGTATCTGGAAAAGCGGGATACGAGGAAAGAAATGTTGTAATCTGTTCCATCAAGTCCGGATTCGTCTGCTGAACGGACGGTGCAAACAAATCATAAATCGCCTGTGTATCCTGTTGGTCGGCTGCTGCAAACAAATTGTCTACGGTTTCATTAAACAGGGTATCTGCATCATCTTGAAGCAGAACTGTCACAGCATCATCCACTGCCGCAGAAAACCGACAGCCAGTCAAACATCCGACAAGTACCATAGCACTACAAAGTATAGCGGAAATTTTACATAATTTCATATATTGTTTCTCCTGTATATCATACTTATTTAATATTTTCACATCTTTGATATTTATTTCCACTCCTACATAATTTTAAACGGATGCTTTAAAAACGGTCTGTCCATATTATCCCACACAAACCAGTTCTGGTGTGAATGTCGTCAAATTCCGGCAGCCATTCTCTGTAATCTCTACAAAATCCTCAATCCGCACACCAAATTCTCCCGGCAGATAAATGCCCGGTTCAATCGTCACAATATTGCCGGCTTGCAATATCGTATTTGCTGATGGTGCGGCATTTGGTGCTTCGTGAATCTCCATGCCCACACCATGTCCCAGTGAATGTCCGAACTGCTTTCCATATCCGGCATCTGCGATGATGTCTCTGGCAATCGCATCCAATGCTTTCCCTGTGATTCCGGCTCTTGCCGCTTTTAACGCCGCTGCCTGTGCATGCTGTACAATTTCATAAACGACCTTCATTTTTTCAGTCGGCTTGCCAACACAGACCGTTCGAGTCATATCACTGTGATAGCCATTTACCACAGCACCAAAATCCATCAGCACAAAATCACCCTCCTGCACCGCTGCATCTGACGGCACACCGTGCGGCATAGAAGTTCTTGCACCCGTCAGAGCAATGGTCGGGAAAGACATTTCCTCTGCACCCAATTCCAGCATCGTAAAATCCAGCTTCCGCTGAATCTCCCGTTCTGTGACACCAACATGCAGCCAGTCTAGCAATTGCTGTAATGCGGCTTCTGCGATTTGCTGAGCAGCCTGTATCTGTTGCACTTCTTCCGTTGTTTTCACCATCCGGCAATCTCGCAAGGCATCGCTCAGAACATTACTGCTGTTCCAGCGATAGATGTGCGGAAATCGTTTTTGCAAGTTTGCAAACTGCTGTAAGGTCATTTCTGCGGACTCTACAGCAATGGTTTCTGCATGATGCTGTTTCAACAGATTTTCCACTTGCACAGTCATGTTTTCCAGTTCCATGACATGACAATCCTTTACACATGCTCTTGCCTTTTCAATGTACCGAAAGTCAATCAGCAAATAGGCAGCATCCCGAAAACAAAGCACGATTCCAGCAGAGGATGCCATACCGGTGAGGTACCGGCGATTGATGTCGGAAGTAATCCATGCACAGTCAATCTCCTCCGGCAAGGACTGCATCAATAGTTGGATTCGATTCATATCAAAAACTCCTCTCAAAGCATTGCCAATGCCTGCAACGCCAGAAAATAACTGTTAATGCCAAAGCCTGCGATAGTTCCAATGCAGACCGGTGCAATTACCGACTTGGCACGAAAGGCATCCCTTGCCTGAATGTTACTGATATGTACCTCTACGCATGGCAGCTGCATATCTGCAATCGCATCATGAATCGCATAGCTATAATGTGTATACGCACCGGCATTCAGAATTACACCATCAAAGGTATTTCTGGCAGCCTGCAAGCGGTCAATAATTGCTCCCTCGTGGTTAGATTGAAAAATTTCGCACTGCATTCCCAGTGCATCCGCACGGTCTAGAATCATTTCATTCAACCTTGCAAATGTTACATTGCCATAAAAGGCAGGATCTCTCTCTCCCAACAGGTTCAAGTTCGGGCCATGTACTACCAATACTTTTTTAATCATCTGATTTCTCATCCTTTCTCTTCCTCATAAATTTGCCGTGGAAGAAACGGCACTTCCATCCGCCGTTTAAAGCGGAAAAACCTCGTTTGCTCATGGGCAATTGGGAATACAAAAATACACTTGAGCCGCTTCAAATTGGCTCCCAGCACATCTGTAAAAATCTGATCACCCACAACTGCCAATGCATCCCATGGAAGATCCATCAAACGCTTAGCCTCCCGAAAGCCCTTTGACAGCGGCTTTTTTCCCTCGCAGACAAATGGCAACTCCAACAAATCTGCAAATGGCTTGACTCTGGGCGGATGGTTATTTGACACAATACACATTGCAATCCCATTTCCTTTCATCGTTGCAATCCAATCTTTCACACCATCTGCCGGTCGAGGGTTGTCATGTGTGGTCAATGTATTGTCCAAATCCAGCAACAGCCCACGAATCCCGAAATGCTGTAGCATGGAAGGGGTAATATCACAAACAGAACGCAATGCTGCTGTTATCCGAAAAATCATTGCTCCGCTCCCTTCTCTCTGAAATCTTTCTTTATTATACTGCATCTTTCCTATGGGAAATGTCAAAAGCAGTCGAATCTTTCTTTTCTTACAAAAAAACGGACGCACTTTCTCAAGTGCGTCCGCTGTGCTGTTTGCGTCAAAAATTAATATTTCCGCTTACGAGCAGCTTCAGACTTCTTCTTACGCTTTACTGAAGGCTTTTCGTAATGTTCTCTTTTCCGAACCTCAGCAATCACGCCGTCCTTAGCACAAGATCTCTTAAACCGCTTCAGAGCGGTATCCAGAGACTCATTTTTGCCAACACGAACTTCTGCCACTTACATTTCCCTCCCTTTGCCGCCACGGCAGAGGCTGATCGTCCGCAAAGTTTCCCCTGCTTCCGACCTATACCACCGATGGTCCCGACATCGGAACTTCGGGATACTACATCAATCTGACCATTAGCAATCAACTTGGTTTTTATTTTGATCCAGTTTTACAGTTGTCTAAGCAATGCACCACTTTCAAAATATGTTTTATTATAACACACCCAGCAGAGTTTGTCAAGCCTTATGGGAAGATTTTTTTATTTTGGTTATTTTGCTACAAAGTTAACCAACTTATTTGGTACATATATCTGCTTCAGCAGCTGTTTTCCAGCAACTGCTTCTGCAATTTTTGGTTCTGCCAGTGCCTGTGTCAGCACAGCGTCCTTTTCAGCTCCCACTGCAATGTGCATCTTGCAACGCACCTTACCGTTAATCTGTACCACAATTTCTACAGAGTCTTCCTTACACAATGCTTCGTCATAGGTTGGCCAACTCTGTTCATGCAGAATGCCGCCGCAATATTTCTCATACAATTCTTCTGTGATGTGCGGTGCAAATGGATTCAGCAACAGCAGCAAGGTGCGGAATTCGGCACGGTTAATCGAACCAACTGCGGTCACTTCATTCAGCAGTTCCATCATGGCAGCAATGGCTGTATTGAACTTCAGGGTTTCAATATCGTTGGTGACTTTCTGAATGGTCTGGTGCATTTTCCGTACCAGTACCTCCCGATAAGTATCCCCATCTATCAAATTATCCTGCAATGCCCAGATACGATCTAAGAACCGTTTACAGCCACGAATGCTGGAAGTGCTCCATGGGGCAGCCTTTTCAAAGTCCCCAACAAACATCTCATAAAGACGTAAGGTATCGGCACCATATTCCTTGATCACATCATCCGGATTGATGACATTCCCCTTGGATTTAGACATTTTCGTAAACTTGCCCGGATGTTCCGGATCATCGCCTAAAATCATGCCGTGTGAAGTTCTCCGCTGATAGGGTTCTTTTGTTTCTACTACGCCAATATCGTACAAAAACTTATGCCAGAACCGAGAATACAGCAGGTGCAGTGTAGTATGTTCCATTCCACCATTGTACCAGTCCACCGGCATCCAATAGTTCAAAGCTTCCTTGGAAGCAATGCCATTTGGATTCTTCGGATCGCAGTAACGCAGGTAATACCAACTGGAACCTGCCCACTGTGGCATGGTATCCGTTTCTCGCTTTGCCGAACCACCGCACTGCGGACAAGTGGTATTGATAAAGCTTTCCAGCGTAGACAGCGGACTTTCGCCGGTATCCGTTGGCATATAGCTGTCTACCTCCGGCAGTGTCAGCGGCAGCTCACTCTCCGGCAGCCCAACCCAGCCGCACTTGTCACAGTAAACCACTGGAATTGGTTCGCCCCAGTAACGCTGACGAGAGAAGACCCAGTCACGCAGCTTGTAATTCACCTTGGACTTGCCCTTGCCGGTTGCTTCCAGCCAGCCCTTTATTTTTACCTTAGCGTCTTCTACAGACAGTCCATCTAAAAAGCCGCTGTTGACCATCGTTCCGGTTGCACAATCGGTAAATGCTTCCTTCGTCACATCGCCGCCCTTAACTACCTCAATAATCGGCAAATCAAATACTTTTGCAAACTCGTAGTCACGGGTATCGTGCGCCGGCACTGCCATAATCGCACCCGTACCATAACTCATCAGAACATAGTCGGATACGAAAATCGGGATTTCAGTATCATTGACCGGATTGATGCCACGCACACCCTTGAGACAAACGCCCGTCTTCTCCTTTGCCATTTCCGTTCGCTCAAAATCAGATTTTCTGGCTGCCTTTTCCTGATACGCACGAATTTCCTCCATGTTTTCCAACTTGTCAGCCCATTTTTCAATCAGCGGATGTTCCGGTGAGATGACCATATAAGTTGCACCAAACAGCGTATCCGGACGGGTGGTGTAGATTTTCAGGGTATCGCCTGTAGTGGTCTGGAAGTCCACTTCCGCACCAGTAGAACGGCCAATCCAATTTCGCTGTGCGGTCTTGATTTTTTCCAGATAGTCCACTTCATCCAAATCATCCAGCAACCGCTGTGCATACTCTGTAATCTTCAGCATCCACTGTGACTTGACCTTCTGTACAACCTCGCCGCCGCAGCGTTCACAGACACCGCCAACCACTTCTTCGTTTGCCAATACGACCTTGCAAGAAGTACACCAGTTGACAGCGGTTTCCTTCTTATATGCCAGACCCTTCTTGAACATTTGCAGGAAAATCCACTGTGTCCAATGGAAATAATCCGGATCAGTGGTGTTGATCTCCCGCTCCCAGTCAAAGGACATGCCCAGTGCCTGCAATTGTGACTTGAATCTTGCAACGTTGTTCGCAGTCACAATTGCAGGATGAATTTTATGTTTAATGGCGTAATTTTCGGTTGGCAGACCAAATGCATCCCATCCCATCGGGAAGAGGACGTTATAGCCCTCCATTCGCCGTTTTCTGGAAACTACATCCATTGCGGTATACGGTCTCGGATGTCCAATGTGCAGTCCCTGACCAGAGGGATACGGAAATTCTACCAGTGCATAAAATTTGGGCTTTGTATAGTCATTTTCTGCATGAAAGGTATTGTGTTCTGCCCAGTACCGCTGCCACTTTGCTTCAATGGCAGTAAAATCATACTTACTCATAGTTGCTTCATCCTCTTTCCTATTTTTACATTTTCAATTGCATTCACTTGCAAAATAACGTTTTACATCCTTATGGAACACTAAAATCGCAGCTGCACCGACATCCAGCAAGCCTTCTATCAGATAAATCCAATTTGTGCCCAGATGAGACAGGTTTGCCGGCAAATTTACCAAGAAAACCAATGCCAAAAAGATTGTGGTCACATACTGACTGTACGGAATTTTTTTCAGCATGGCAAACACCAGCACTACAGCAAACAACAAAGATACCACATTGCTTGCATGAAATCCAAGGATTAGGTTTAGGATACCTTTCAGCACCATGTATGCACCTACAATGGCAACCATTTTTCTTCCATTTTCCATAGAAAATGCCTTCCTTTCCCGCATTAGTCTTCTTTCAGCCAATCCGTCACATCCATCTTTTCGCCATCTGCCCAAAGCCGTTCCAACTGATAGAACGCTCTGGTTTCTTTATAGAAGACATGCACAATGATGTCATTGTAATCCAGTACAATCCAATTGGAACCATTGCCTCTGCCCTCCCGGTGCAGTGGTTCGATTCCCAGCTTCGTCATCTGATACTCCACTTCATCCGCCAAGGTTTTGGTATGTGTGGTACTCGTACCGTTGGCAATCACAAAGTAATCCCCTAAAATCGTTAGATTCTTTACACCGATGACCTGAATATCCTCGGCACGCTTACTGTCCAATGCTTTTACAATCGCTTCCAATACTGCTTTTTGTTCTATCATGCTCTGTTTCCTTTCTCAATGATCTATTCATCATCTCTGCTGTAGATATTCTGTTTTCCATCCTCTGTGTTTCCATTGTGGATATCGTTCAGATTTTCTTCGGTATCCGAATAGGTATCCTCATATTCGCTTTCTTCCACCAGTTCCACAATCGTACTCTCATCGTAGTACATCTCATTCTGATACGGACGGAAATGCTCGTTAATCAAATCAATGGCTTCTGTCTTATGAATAGAATATACGGACTGTCCCTCATGCATCATGCCTTCTCCTGGAACCATATAGACATTCACGCTGTCCATTGTCAACCGTTCTGCTGCAAAATCCGCCAGCATACTAATCTGCTCCATAGACAAGTCAGTTGCAATCCACTCATTTTTATAAATCTTCTGCATCGCAGACATCAGTTCCGTCTGGCTCATATCCAGTAATTTTTCCATAGCAGCCGCCAAGAAAATCCGCTGTGCCTTTACACGACCAATATCACCCTCATCATACTCTCTACGGAAACGGACAAACCACTCTGCCTGCTTTCCATTCAGCGTTTGTTCCCCAGCTTTCAGCACCTTATCTGCTTCATACATGATTTCCTCTGGCAACGTAATTGGAATGCCGCCAATGGAATCCACAATGTTGGCAATATCCGTGCAAACCAGCTTCACATAACAATCAATTGTCAGACCAAAGCTCTCCTGAATTGCATTGACAGCACGCTGGATCGGTGTCACGCCTTCTTCCTGTCCTGTACCATAGATACTGTTGAACTTATTGGTAGAAGGGTTGGCATAATCCGGCATATAGCAGTCCCTTGGGATTTGCAGGACATTCATGGTGCCAGCAAAGATATCAAACTGGAAAATCCAGTTGACATCCGCAAGTCTTCCACTCTCATCCATACCCATGAACAGTACTGTATATTGTCCCTCTACAATTTGCTGCAAATCCAAACCATCGCCCTCTGGATCCTGTGTTTCCGTATCTTCCTTCAAATTCAATGCGGAAGCATCCGTTACAACTGGCTTTTGCAGGGTGCCCTCCTTTTGTACCAATGGCTGCCAAACCTTGAAATATTTCATAATCGAAATCTGCTGATTCGTCATGGTGCCGTTTGTCAATGTACGATAGTCGATAATCGGTGCATTCAGAACCATTACCACAATCAACACCGCACTGAGCAAAATAGATCCAATCATTACCAGCCGATCCATTGCTTTGCCGCTGCCCTTCCGTCTTTTTTTCGTCTGCCGCTTTTTTGCCATATACGGATCTCCTTTCCAACCATTTCCCCGTCTACGCTTTCATCGCTGCAACAATTGCCACATATTGATTATAGGCATCTATCGTATGCTGTGGCAGCAATCCACCCTTCTGCATAACTTTTTGAATGGATATTCGTAATGCATAGTACATTCCCAAATCCAAATCCCGATTAACAGCCGTACGCAGCAGGTGTACATCAATAAACGACCTGCCCTCTTCTGTCATATCAGAAAGATAAACAATCTTTTCCAGCGGCGTCATGCCCTTTCTGGCAATCGTATGATACCGAACTGCATTTAAAATATTTTGATTTCCCACACGATACTGCTGTTTCAGCAGCTGTGCACCAGCGATGCCATGCCAAAGCTTTTTGGATGCCCATTCTTCATCGGTAATCGCAAAGCCTTCTGATGCTTTCAGCAGCGGCTCCTGCTCCTCTGGCTTCATCTCCTTGCAGATATCATGTACCATACCAGCAAACTCTGCAATATCTGCATTCACATGATAAATTTCTGCAAGTCGTTTGCATTCCTTTGCCACATTGACAGAATGTTCATACCGCTCTTTGGAAAGTCGTTTTTTCAAAACCTCCTGCATGGCTTCTGTTGCCTCTGTCACCTTTACTTCCGGCGGAGGAGGTGGTGGCTGTATCTTATCTTTCACTTTTTTTAACGGAGAATTCTTCATTTCTTTCACACCCCTGCTTTTTCTTGCTGTTTCAGCGTACCACTTAACGATACAGCTGATGGAATACAATATATTTTACTACGTTTTCCGGCAAATAGCAAGTGCAATCTTGATTTTTTTTCAGCATTTCCCGAATTTTTGTAGACGACACCGGCAAAACAGCATCACAATAAAGCTGTATCGTACCATATGCCGAAAGCTGCTGTGCTGCCTGTTCCAGCGATACCCGGTCATCCGTCTCTCGTGCAATCACACCCAGCTCTGCCATAGAAAGAATTTCCTGCCAATGATACCAGTTTTGAAATTGCAGCAGCATATCACTGCCCATTAACAAGACCAATTTCACATCCGGCTGTTCTGTATGCAGACTGGAAATGGTGTGCACCGTATAGCTAATCGTTTGCTGCCGCAGCTCATAATCACTGACGGAAAATGCCGGATATGGTGCAATTGCCAGCCGACACATTGCCAGCCGGTGTGTGCCATCTGCCACATTCTTTGCTGCCTGTTTAAACGGTGAAATATAGGTTGGGATAAACAACACATGCTGTAAATCGAACTGCTGCATCGCCGTTTTTGCAAGGTGCAGATGTCCATTATGAATGGGATTAAAGCTGCCGCCAAAAATACCAATTCGCCGCATCACTTCAAATCAATGACCGGCTTTTTCGGATTCCGCTTGTAAAGCACAAAACGGCGGCCAATCACCTGTACCACTTCAGATTCTGTTGCTTCTGCCAACTGTTCTGCTGCTTCACCGGCACTGAGTTCTGCATTTTCCAGCACATGCAGCTTAATTAGCTCCCGCTTCCGCAGGGCATCTGCAACCTGTTGAATCAATGTTTCCCCAATTCCGTTCTTTCCAACCTGCAAAATCGTTTCATAGCTGCTCGCAATTCCTCTGAGTGTTGCCCGCTGTTTACTTGTTAACATGATTGTATTCCTTTCCGTTTTTTAAATATGCTTCCAATGCTGCCAATGCCTTACCACGGTGGCTGACTACATTCTTCTCCGCCTCTGTCATCTCTGCCATAGTCTGACTGCCAACTACAAAAATTGGATCATAGCCAAAGCCGTTTTCTCCTTTCGGCACAGTGCCGATCATACCCTCACATGTGCCCTGAAAACAGTGCTGTGCACCGTCTGGAGTAATATAACAAATTACACAAAGAAACCGTGCCGTACGCTGAGCATCCGGAACGCCCTGCAATTTTTCCAATACCAATTGACAACGCTCGGCATCTGTTGCATTTTCACCGGCAAAACGATGGGAATAAACCCCCGGTGCACCGTCCAATGCATCAATCACCAGACCACTATCATCTGCCAGCACTGCACAATGCAGGGCATTGTATACTGCCTGTGCCTTGATGATAGCGTTTTCCTGAAAGGTAGTCCCATTCTCCTCCACTTCTTCTACAAAGCCGGCTTCTTTCTGCGATCGTACACGCAATCCGAACGGCGTTAAAATCTCTCGCATCTCCCGCAGCTTTCCAGCGTTATTGGAGGCAAGCACCAAAATGGATTCCTGCATTATAACCGTTCCTCCTTCTCAAAAAGTGCATTGACAAAATCCTTTGCATGGAACGGCTGCAAATCATCTATTTTTTCACCCACACCGATTAACTTGACTGGTATTTGCAGCTCATTCTTAATGGAAACCACAATGCCGCCCTTTGCCGTACCGTCCAATTTAGTCAGTACAATACCGGTGATATCTGCCACTTCCTGAAACAGACGTGCCTGATTGACCGCATTCTGTCCAGTAGTAGCATCCAGCACCAATAGAATCTCCGTATCACAGCCAGCAGCCTTGTTTTCAATAATCCGGTTGATTTTTGCAAGCTCCTGCATCAGGTTCTTTTTATTGTGCAGTCGTCCGGCTGTGTCACAAATCAGCACATCGCAATCTCTCGCCTTTGCGGCTTCAATCGCATCATATACCACGGCTGCGGGGTCAGAACCTTCGGCGTGTTTCACCAACTCTACCCCTGCACGATCCGTCCAGACTTGCAGCTGATCAATCGCAGCTGCCCGGAAGGTATCCGCTGCGGCAACAATCACCTTTTTGCCGTCCTCTTTCAGCTGGTGACACAGTTTCCCGATGGTTGTTGTTTTCCCGGCACCATTAACCCCGATAACCATAATCACAGACGGCTTAGTATGCAGATTCAGCGACTGGTCTTCGCCCAGCATTTCCCCGATGATCTCCTGAATCAGTCCCATAATCTGTTTTGGATCCGTAATGCCACGCTCCTTGACACGCTTCCGCAACTGGTCACAAATTTCAATGGAAGTTTCTGCTCCCATATCGCCCATAATCATGGTTTCTTCCAGCTGATCAAATAAATCCTCATCAATCTTGGTAAAGGCATTCAAGACAAGCTGCATTTTTGCAATGACAGAATCTTTTGTTTTCCGCAGACCATCCCGAATCTTTTGAAACAGACCCTTTTTCTTCTTTTCTGGCTCTTCCAACGATTCTTCTGCCGATGTATTTTCTGATTCTTCCGGTTCTAATTCCTCGTCTGCATCCGCAGTTTCCGACTTTTTTTCTGATTCTAGTGCTGCCGCTGCTGGCTCTTTTTCCGTTTCATCCAGTTCCGCTCTGTCTTCTGCATCTGCAATTTCCAGCTTTTCTTCTGATTCTAATGCTGCCGCTGCTGGCTCTTCCTCCGGTTCTTCCAGTTCCGTTTTGTCTTCTGCATCCGCAGTTTCCAGTTCTGATTTTTCTTCTGATTCCAATGCTGCCGCTGCTGGCTCTTCCCCCGGTTCTTCCAGCTCTGATTTCTCTTCCTCTTCTGATTCCAAAGGTTTCTCTACTTGCTGATTTCCAATTTCATCTGGTTCTGGATTGTCTTCCTCAACCTCAATTTCCACTGCCGCCGCTTCCGCAGTTTCTGTTTCCAGTTCCTCGTCTAATTCTGGTTCTTCTTCCTCGTCTTCTTCGTCCACTTCTGCCAGCAATTCCTCTTGTGCTGCTTTGGCAGCCAGTGCAGCGGCTTCTGCCTGTTCGACAGCAACTTCGGCTTCTGCCTGTTCTCGCCATCTTTCTGCTTCTGCTTGTCGTGCTGCTTCCCGTTCTGCTAACAGCTGCACTGCAATATCATCGGAATCTGATTCCGATTCCGGCGGTACAATTTCCGCCTCCCGTTCCAGTTCTTCCTCCTGCTTCCGCTTTTTCCAGCCAAAAAAGCCTTTCTTTTCCTTATCCTTCTTCTTTCCGAAGAAACCCATTGTCAACACCCTTTCTCGCTTAATTTTGATGGCTCGTTTTCCTTGTGAAAGCGTTCTTCTAATTGGTTATCTGACCACGGAAATCAATTTTTTTACTTTCTCTCACGGAGATCAATCTCTTCCCCACACTGTCAATGTCATCAACTTAAGGATTTGAACAGATTCTGAGGAAAATTTCGTTGAAAATGTCCCACTGGGACGTTTTCAAAATGCTGCTT